>CAINRC010000031.1 GCA_903852495.1 uncultured Geobacteraceae bacterium
ATTTCGTACATAAATTTTTCTGCAGAACAGTAACAGACATTCAGTTCCGGTGAATTTTCACGGATGGTATGACCTATCGAGTTCAACAGGTGACTTTTGCCAAGCCCAACGCCACCATAAATGAAAAGGGGGTTATAGGTGTCAGCAGGATTATTTGCTACCGCCATTGCGGCCGCATGGGCAAATTGATTACCGGTGCCGCTCACAAAAAAGTCAAACGTGTATTTTGGGTTCAGTGGAGTAAATACTTGCTCAAGTGGAGTGCTTTTGCTGGAGGCGGGCTCGTCTTCGGTTTTTGTAATAAAATCTTTTGATATGTATGGCTGGTGTTCTTCATCAGCTCGTATGATAAAACTTAACGTAACTGCATATCCGGATGTTGCAGAGAGCGCGCCAGTCAGGACTTTCAGGTAATGGTCTTCAAGCCACTCTTTAACAAACGAGTTTGGAACAGATAAAAACACGGTAGAGCCATTGTTATGGCTGAATAGAACCGGTTTTATCCAGGCACCGAAATCGGCTTCAGACATCACTTTTTCTATATTTTCAGTTGCTTGTTGCCACGCTTCTAACATCGAGTAAAATCGCTATCTTGATTGTATTGGGTTCTGACATTGAATTATTCATACATACTAACTGCATGAGAAGGCGTATCTACGTTTAGGTCCGGTATTTATGCTCGAATAGTTTTCAACAACATTGTCAACAGCTGTTGAAAACTATTTAGGCGTTTAAAAACAGGCTCTTAAGCAAATAAAATGATTTAATCCGTGTATGTGAGGTGGGGCAGGATACCAGACGCGATGCTCTTTTTCAAGGCAAATCAGTTCTCCAAGGGCGTACGGCGATTTAATATATCACTTGACACATCATGAGAGTTGTGTTTAATAACCCATTTCCTGAAAAATAATTATGTAGGGGTGAATTCAGATGAAAAGAACATATCAGCCAAGTAATACTTCACGCAAGCGTACCCACGGTTTTCTTGTAAGAATGGCTACAAAGAATGGTAGTTTGGTAATTAAGCGTAGAAGAGCAAAAGGGCGCAAAAACCTGTCAGTAAGAATTGCAGCAAAATAGTACCCTTTTAGATGCTTCTCGGTACCGCAGCGACGTTTCCAAAATCAGCGCGTTTGCGGAAGCGATCTGAATTTATTCAGCTTGCTTCCGCAAAGCATAAAACAGCTGTTCGAGGTTTTCTCGTTGTGTGGCAAGAGAACAGTTTTCAAACAGCCCGCATTGGTATTACAGCCAGTAAGAAAATTGGATGCGCAGTTGTTAGAAACCGGGTTAAACGATACCTGCGAGAATTCTTCAGGCATAATCGCTTTAGGATGGCAGCCGTGGATGTTAACGTTATTGCTCGTCGAGATTCTGCACAAATGACGTACGCTGATGTTGTGCTGGAACTCAACAAGGCCTTCCGTTTTATAGGCGTATTACCATGTTCAGAACCTGCCTGCTCTTTGTAATCAGGTTTTATCAGAAGGTGATTTCGCCTCTTCTGCCGCATAATTGCCGCTTTTATCCTTCCTGTTCCGAGTATTCCCGTCAGTCATTAATTAGATATGGTGTTGTCAAGGGTGTATGGCTATCCTTGGGCAGAATGAGCAAGTGTCATCCGTTCCATCCGGGCGGCCACGATCCGGTACCCTACAAATAGGTATAACACTCAGGAGTTTCGATGGAAAAGCGTGCGTTCATAGCGGTAGGACTTTCAATTGCGGTTTTTTATTTGTTCTCCATGTTATTCGGCCCGGATAAGCAAAAGGTTGAGCCCCCCGCACCTCAGAAGACAGCTACAGTGATCAATAACCAGGTATTGAAGGCCCCGGAACCTATGGTTGCTAGCAATCCGGCGCTGATGTTAGGCCAGTCGCTACCGGCTACCACAACTAATAAAGATGTCAATGTAGAAACTGATCTTTATACAGCTGTTTTTTCTACGAGAGGGGCAAGTCTAAAAAGCCTAACGCTAAAGAATTACCGTGAAGCCAACTTGCCTTCGGCAGTAAACGTTACTTTGGGGACGGACTCGGATCCTAACATTTTTTCCTTTTCAACTCGGGTAGCCGGTCTTAACCTTCCAGATGGTACGACGTTTACCGCTGACGTTGACAGTCTTAAAATTGATAAAAACGGTTCCAAGCCACTCACATTCAACTACGTTTCTGGTCAGGGATTTACGGTACGCAAAATTTATACTTTCTCTCCCGGTGCATACGGAATCAAACTCGAAACCCAAGTCTTTAATAACTCTGCCGCTCCTTTAGTAGGTACTGTCCAACACGTGATGACCTACCCAGCAGAGCCGAAAATAAAGGATAATCGTTTTGATACTGCAGGGGCTTACCTTTTTTCAGATAATAGTCTTCAGTCAGATAAAATAAAAGATGTTGCCAGTGCCTCTAAACATTTTGAAAAGTCAATACAGTGGTCAGGTTTTGCGGATAAATATTTTATAAGTGCACTTCTTGCCGATAATAATAGTATCGCATCTGTTGATCTCAAGAAAAATAGTGCTGGTTTCTTTGAGTCTATTGTTTCGTCCCCTCAATTCACACTAAGTCCGGGTAAATCCATCACAGCATCCCATAATCTTTTTGTTGGGCCAAAGGATATAGACATACTTAAGGCGCAGGGGAATTCGCTAGTTCAATGTCTTGATTTGGGTTGGTTTACAGTAATAGCCAAGCCGTTACTGTACTCACTCAAATTCTTTTATCAGTATGTAGGTAATTACGGTATTGCCATAATTATCATAACAATTATTCTTAAAGCGTTCTTTTTCCCGTTGACGCACAAGAGTTATAAATCGATGAAAGGCATGCAGAAAATACAGCCTGAAATGACGAAACTGCGGGAAAAATATAAAGATGACCGTGATGCCATGAACAAGGCTGTTATGGAACTGTATCGCGAGCATAAGGTGAATCCGATGGGTGGCTGCTTACCCATGGTAGTTCAAATTCCCGTATTTTTTGCTCTCTACAAATCGCTCATGTTTTCTATTGAACTGCGTCATGCCCCTTTCTTCTTATGGGTAACTGACCTTGCAGATAAAGACCCATATTACGTTACACCAGTAATAATGGGCATTACTATGTTCGTACAGCAGAAGATGACACCATCAAATATGGATCCTATGCAGCAAAAAATGATGCTTGCTTTGCCGGTAGTTTTCACTTTCATGTTTCTTAGTTTTCCCTCGGGCCTAGTCCTTTACTGGCTGGTTAATAATATTTTGACTATTGCTCAGCAGATGTATATCAACAAACTCGTTAAAGATTAGTTGTTCTCGTTCAGGAGTCGTGTCTATGTATATCCGCGACACAATTGCGGCTGTCAGTACCCCCCCTGGTAATGGTGGTATCGGTATAATCAGGGTGAGTGGTGGACTAGCCTCTACTGTTGGGTTTTCTGTTTTTAAATCTGTAAGGGACGGTGGCCTTGAAAGTCACCGTTTTTCTTTTGGCACGGTCTGTGACCCCTCGACTGGAGAGAAACTTGACGAGGCAATGGCTGTTTATATGCGCGCTCCCCGTTCGTATACTAGAGAAGATGTTCTGGAGTTGCATTGTCATGGTGGTTGGCTGGTTGTTGAGCGAGTCCTGTCACTTGTTCTTTCATGTGGTGTCCGCTTAGCCGAACCCGGAGAATTTACCCGTCGTGCTTTTTTAAATGGTCGTATTGACCTCGTCCAGGCTGAAGCTGTTATGGAAATTATTGCTTCAAAAAGTGAGTCCGCTTTGCAGTTAGCACAAAGGCAGAGTGGTGGTGCTCTCTCAATACGTTTTGAGGCTGTCCGAGCGAGTCTTCTTAAGGCTCTTGCTTTAGTGGAAGCCTATATCGATTTTCCGGAAGATGATCTAGGTAATACTGATAAGAGCACCATTCTTGCTTCAGCCCAGGAGGCGAACACAATTATTTGCAGCCTACTTTCGACTTTTGAAGAGGGGCGTGCTATGCGTGACGGGATATCGGTGCTCATTATTGGCAAGCCTAATGTTGGTAAGTCTAGCCTTCTTAACCGGTTACTGAACGAAAATCGAGCGATAGTCACAGCTGTGCCCGGTACGACGCGGGATATTATTGAAGAAGTTATTGTCTTTGGGGGTCTATCTCTTCGGTTACTTGATACAGCGGGGATTCGTCATACGGATGATTTGGTTGAAAGTGAGGGCATCAGTAGGGCTCTTGCAAAAATTCCGCAGGCAGACCTTGTTCTTGCTGTTTTTGATGCGTCTATGGAGTTTAGCAATGAAGACCAGTTTATTCTCAATGCTCTTGCGGATTCAAGAGCTATTGCGGTTTTTAACAAATCTGACCTTCCCCGAAAACTTGTGCTCCCAAATATTGACTTTTTTTATGCAGTGACGGAAATTTCTGCTCTTACTGGGGCCGGTATTGATTTGCTCAAGAGACAGGTCTGTTCGCTTTTTTCCCCTTCTAATCAATCTGATCCGTGTGATTTTGTTGCAATTTCAAGGTCTCGCCACCGTGATGCCCTTGTCACTGCTGCTAACCATTTGCAACAGTTTTCTGCCGGTGTCAAAGACTGTAGTCTTGATCTACTTGCTCTCGACTTGCGTGGTGCACTCTATTCCATCGGCTCAATTACCGGCCAAACTGCTACGGATGAGGTTCTTGACCTTATATTTTCTTCGTTTTGTATTGGTAAGTGATACTATGTTCCACGTGAAACAACACTAGTCTGCGGAAACCCCCCATGATTAATTATGATCAGAAATATGATGTTATCGTTGTTGGGGCTGGTCATGCCGGTTGTGAGGCCGCTTTGGCCTCGTCACGGATGGGGTGCCGCACAATGCTCCTGACAATCAACCTTGATGCAATCGCGCTTATGTCCTGTAATCCCTCGATCGGGGGGTTGGCAAAGGGGCATCTGGTTAAAGAAGTAGATGCTCTGGGCGGCGAAATGGCCAAGAATATAGACGCTACAGGCATTCAGTTCCGGGTATTGAATACCAAAAAAGGGCCTGCCGTCAGGGCGTCCCGTGCCCAGGCTGATAAGCAGCTCTATCGTCTTAGAATGAAACGGGTTCTTGAACATCAACACAATCTTGACCTTAAGCAGGGAGAAGTAACATCCCTCTACATAGAGTCCGGCGAGTTGCGCGGAGTTGAGCTGCAGTCTGGCATTCGGTACCTCTCAAAAACAGTTGTAGTTACCACCGGCACCTTTATGCGCGGGCTGATCCACATAGGGTTGAGCCACTATCCCGGAGGGCGCGCTGGAGACCAGCCTTCGATAGGGCTCTCCGACCAGTTACAGAAACTCGGATTCAGCGTTGGCCGACTTAAAACCGGTACTCCTGCCAGGCTCGACGCGCGCTCAATTGACTTTTCCAAGCTGGAACCCCAATTCGGCGACACGCCTCCGCTGCCATTTTCGCTCTCTACTGACAGAATCAGTATGCCGCAGTTACCCTGTCACATTGCGTACACTAATCCGCGTTCGCACGATATAATCAGGTCAGGCTTGGACCGATCACCGTTGTACTCCGGCATTATTGAGGGTATCGGCCCACGCTACTGTCCATCAATTGAAGATAAAGTTGTTCGCTTCCCTGATAAGGAGCGTCACCAGACGTTTATTGAGCCTGAGGGTCTTGACACAATTGAAGTATATCCTAGCGGTATGTCTACATCACTCCCGGTGGACGTACAGATTGCTTTTTATCGCTCCATCGTTGGTCTTGAGTGCGTTGAAATAATGCGCCCAGCTTATGCGATCGAGTATGACTATGTTGATCCTATCCAATTGCACACATCACTCGAAACGAAACTGATAAAAAACCTGTATCATGCAGGCCAGATCAACGGTACTTCGGGATATGAGGAGGCTGCTGGTCAGGGCCTCATTGCCGGTATAAACGCTGCGCTTCGCGTAAAAGGCCGCGATCCGCTAATATTGGGAAGGAGTGAAGCCTATATTGGTGTCATGATTGATGACCTAGTGACGCTTGGTACAAAAGAGCCCTATCGCATGTTTACATCGCGTGCGGAATACCGACTATTAATGCGTGAGGATAATGCAGACCTGCGCCTGAGAGAGATAGGGTACCGGTTAGGACTTGTACCAGAGCAGGAGTATGCTCACTTTCTAGACAAAAAGAGAATGATCGGGGAAGAGCTTGAGCGCATATCGGTTTCCCGTTTGCAGCACTCTGACAACACGCAGGCTGAGCTCGCCCGCCGGGGCCTGCATGATATCCAAAAGGGAACTACTCTGGAGCATCTGCTAAAGCGCTCAGATATTTGTTACGCCGATTTGGCAGATTTGGATCCCATTTCGCGGGAGACGCCAAAAGAGGTAAGCGACCAAGTCGAAATACATACTAAATATAAGGGATATATTGATCGGCAGATAGAGCAGGTCAAACAGTCAAAAAAAATGGAAACGACCTGCATCCCCACAGATCTTAATTACGCCTCCATAAAAAGCCTGACAACTGAAGTTCGCGAAAAGTTGTCAACAAACAGGCCAGACACGCTAGGGCAGGCATCCCGAATCCCTGGTGTGACGCCAGCCGCTATTTCAATTTTGGCAATAGCACTAAAGTCCGCTTCAAGGAAGGAAAATGCAGAGGAATGTCACCACTAATAGGCAATATAGTTGCACAAGAAGCAAAAGAAATGCGGCTATTGCTTTCTGCACATGAAATCACCTCACTAGAAACCTATGCTGCTGAACTGGTAAAATGGAATAGCAAAGTCAATCTGACTGCAATAACGGACCACAAAGAGATTGCAATTAAACACTTTGTCGATTCCCTTGCTCTTGCCCAATACATAACTCCGGCTGACCGTATGCTTGATATCGGTTCGGGTGCGGGGCTGCCGATAATTCCCTTAAAAATAATCAGACCAGATACTGCTATGGTCTCCGTTGATGCCATAGCAAAAAAAATCCATTTTCAACGGCACATCATTCGCCTTCTGAACCTTCAAAATATTGAAGCAATTCACGCAAGGATTGAAACGCTCCACAAAACTCAAGGGAATTCATTCAGCGTCATCACGTCACGTGCATTTACACGGCTCGATCGTTTTGTCTCTCTGGCGGTACCGTTACTTGCGGATGGTGGGGTGTTGATAGCGATGAAGGGGGAGCAGGCTGACCATGAAATTACAGCGAGCGACAAAACTATACATGAAAACGGATTCATGATAACGGGTGTTCACCGCTACACACTTCCGTATAGCATGGGAGAACGCGTTTTGATGTTCATAAAACAGTGCAAACCCTGTCAGATCAAGGCTTGACGAGGTGTCGCGCCAAAACTGCGCCTAAACGCATAACCGGCCCCTACGAATACTAGGGGCAGAAAAAAGGCTGCTTCGGCGTCAGAGACTGTTTTTGCAGCGCTACGAGCAGTTATTGGCATATAGCCTTATTATGCGGGGAATAAGTTGCGGATGAAAGAAATCTGCACTAGAGTAACCACTCAAATTGGGTAAACTGAAAACACGGAGTTATGATAGTTAATGGAAGTCCGAATATATTATGAAGACACCGATGCCGGTGGTGTTGTGTATCATGCAAATTATATAAAGTATATGGAACGCGCTCGAACGGAGTATTTTCGCTGCCACGGTTTTTTTGTCGCCGAACTGGCCAGTGATGGTTTTGTTTTCCCGGTGATACGGCTTGAAATAGACTTTAAAGCCCCCGCACTTCATGATAATCTCCTTTGCGTTGAAACCTGCCCGACGCGGGTAGGTGGTTCATCAATAACGCTTCGCCAGAAAATAGTTCGACAGAATGATGGCAAACTGCTGGTAGAGGGGTTCGTCACACTGGCCTGCATAAGTCCAACCCTTAAGCCACGGCGCATACCGCTGGATATCCGCCGGATGCTCGAAGAAAAACTGGAGCGTGTTGCTTGAGTACAGTGAGATCGGAGAGAATTGAGCGTGCTGAAGCACTCGATCTGCTGATCCACGGCGACCTATTGTCCCTCGGGAAAAGCGCTGATGAAATAAGGCGTCGACTCCACCCGGACAATATGGTGACCTTTGTTGTCGACCGCAACGTAAACTACACAAATATTTGTGATTCAAAATGTTCGTTTTGTGCATTTTACCGGTCCAAAGAATCGGGCGATGCCTATATTCTAACGTTTGAACAGATCTACGGAAAAATCGCGGAACTTGTTGCCGAAGGGGGAACCCAGTTGCTCATGCAGGGGGGACTGAACCCTGAATTGAAAATAGATTTTTTTGAAGAGCTTTTCCGGGAAATAAAAGTACGTTTCCCGACAATTCAAAATCATTCACTGTCTCCGGCAGAAGTCACCAGCATAGCCGAGAATTCGGGTCTCACGCTCGATGAAACGCTACTTCGGCTCAAAAATGCCGGACTCGACTCGATTCCGGGAGGCGGAGCAGAGATTCTGGTTGACGAAGTGCGCAGCGCAATTTCTCCGAAAAAAATTGGCTGGAAACAGTGGAGCACAGTCATGTTGAAGGCTGCCGGACTTGGTATGCCGACAACCGCCACAATGATGTTTGGGAGTAGTGAAACGACTGAAGACATTGTTGAGCATCTCTTTAGAGTCCGTGATATTCAGGATCAGGGGGGCTCGTTTACGGCATTTATCCCCTGGACCTACCAGCCGGGCAACACGGAATTGGGCGGGATCACTGCAACAGGCGTTGATTATTTACGAGTACTGGCTTTATCGCGGATTGTGCTGGATAATATCTCCAATATTCAGGCCAGTTGGGTAACACAGGGTGCCAAAATGGCTGAGGTGGCTCTGTTCTTCGGGGCTAACGACCTTGGCGGCACCATGCTGGAAGAAAATGTAGTAGCCGCCGCCGGCTGCAGTTTCTGTATGTCGCAGCAAGAGATGATCAACCTGGTGCATGGTGCCGGCTTCCGGGCGGCGCAGCGTACCACAACTTACTCAATTATAAGGGAGTTTTCAGTTTGAGCACTTTCCATGGGCAGGCTGGAACCTGCGAAATAATCACAACGCCTGAGCGACTGGTTGAAATTGCCGACATTCTTTCGCAGCAGACAGAAATCGCGGTAGATCTGGAGATGGATTCGCTCCATCATTACCGTGAAAAAGTCTGCCTCGTCCAGGTTTCAACCCGCCAGCAAAGCTGGCTAATAGACCCCCTGGCGTTGCCATCGCTGTCGCCACTGGCAGCCCCGCTTGGCAATCCTGACATCGTAGTAGTAATGCACGGCGCCGATTATGACATCCGTTCGCTGCATCGGGATTTTGGCATCGAAGTGACTAACCTGTTTGACACCATGATTGCCGCCCGTTTTCTGGGGCTTGCAGAGTTTGGCCTTGCGGCACTGTTAAAGGCACGATTCGGCATTGAGTTGGATAAAAAATACCAGAAGGCGGACTGGAGCAAGCGCCCCATGAGTCGTGAAATGTGCGCTTATGCGGCAGCCGATACCTCTGATTTACTGCCATTACACGATCAGCTGCGCGAAGAGCTGGTGAGCAGAGGGCGGTTGGAATGGCTGGAAGAGGAAGGACGGCTGGTGTGCCAAGCACGGGTGTCGGAAAAAGACGGCCCGCTGTTTCTCTATTGCAAAGGGGCCAGCAAGATGAGAGGGCACAGCCTTGCCATTCTGGAAGAATTACTGCAGTTGCGCGCCAAACAATCGGAACTTTTGGACCGGCCGCCATTCAAAGTCCTGTCGGCTGACACCCTCATTGAGGTAGCAGAAGTCAGACCGAGAACGCTGCACGATCTATCACAGGTCAAAGGTATGACCCCCGGTCAGCTTCAACGGCATGGCACGAACATATTAGGTGCTGTTGAGCGGGGCCTCGCAACTCCGGAAAGCAATGTGCCCCGATTCCCGCGTAACGGGAAAAAGGAGGTTCTTGAGCGGGTCAAGGAGCGATTGAAAAATTTGAAAACCTGGCGTGAGCACCGCTGTCTGGAAGCGGGACTTGATCCAGGCGTACTGGCCCCGAACTGGCTGCTTGAAGCGGTTGCTGATACCCAAGATGCGGCACCACAAGAGCTTGACTCTATTCCAGGCATGAGAGAATGGCAAAAGCAGCTCATCAGCGAAGACTTGCAGCGCATCATTGCAATGGTCTAGATGATGGGGCCCCAGCAAGTCAAGGATTCCGTTGATAACACCCGATTTCGGAAAGAGCGCTGCCGGAGCGGCTTTACCCTGATCGAGATCATGGTTGTGATGGCAATCATCAGTATGGTGATGTTGCTCGTTATCCCCCGCCTCCCCTCATCGGACCAGGAAAATCTGAAAATTTCTGCCCGGACTCTGGCTTCAACGCTACTGTACATGCAGGAGCGGGCTGCACCAGTGGGAGCCCGGTATGAACTTGCCATTGACCTTGGGACTGATAGCGTAAAAATACTTGAAATCAGTGCCAGTGGGACGATAAAAGCTCCATCTGACCCGCTGCTGTTAAAATCTGTAATTAAAGAGGGAATTACCGTTTCCGATGTCCGGACGTTCCTTGGTAAAGTCAATGACGGCCAGTTGCAGCTAGCTATCGGTTCTGAATTTATTACTATCCATCTTCGCTCTCCCGACGGGAAATTCTGGACGGTGATGTCTTTCCCGTCAGTTGGCAAGATCAGGGCCTACGAGGGATATCTTGAGGACCCGCCATGAAAGGCTTTACGCTCCTTGAAGTAATGGTGTCCCTGGCCATCATGGCATGCGTCATTCTGACGGTGTTAGGTGCGGTAAATTATCATCTCGGGATAGTTGCCAGCGAGCGCGACAGTACTGCACTCACGCTGTTGGCACGGAACTATATGCTCGACGAAGAAGGCTTCCCAAAAGCTCACTCTGAACTGATCTGCACGATAGAGGTGCTGCCGACAGACTACTCATTTTTGCAAAAAAAAGTTTACAAAGTGAAGCGCGTCCGTGGCGGCAGGGAGGTGGCTCTTGTCCGCTATCTCCAAAAATAGCGGGTTCACGCTGCTGGAAGTTCTGATTGCGGTGGTGCTGCTTGGCATCCTCACCGCTGCGCTGTACGGCAGTTATTTTGGTGTGATACGGGCCAGGGATCGGGCTTCTGCGGGCATGGAAACGCGGCGAGAACTTGGCGAAACTCTGGACTTGATTCGGCGGGAAATTGCCTCAGCGCAGCTAAATTCGGTGGATAAAAAATTAGGGCTGGGGCTCTGTTTTGTTGTGGAGGACCGGGATTATTTCGGTGCTCGCGCATCTGTATTGAAGCTCACTACCTTGGCGTCTCCACTGATACGGGAGAAAAATTCCGGCATCATTATCGTTACCTATCGAGTAGAAGAAAAAGGCAAGAAACTCATGTTAAAACGTCAGGTGCGGGATCTCTTTATTGAGAGCAGCGCCGTAACCTATACCCAGATGGAGGAAATCAGCTCCTTTCTGGTGGAGTGTTCCAGCGACGGTTCTAAATGGGTAAAAGTCTGGGACGACAGCATGTACGTGAACAAACCGCCAAAATACGTGCGAGTAACAATAGAAGTAAAGGATCAGGGGGGACCGGTGCAGTTTACAGTGCTCTCTGAGCCTCGCGTGATATAAAGATGATACGACGTACTAATGAATCAGGTTTTGCGCTTATTCTGACTCTGGTTGTTACCGCGCTGATGGTGGCTGTTGTCGTTGAAATGATCCACCAGGTGTATGTTGACACGTCAATAAGCCGCAGTTTCCGCGATGGTCAGCAGGCTTCAATTCTGGCAGAATCGGGCGTCATGGCGGTTAAAACGGCCATCGATATAAAAACTGACCCGGCACTTCTTTTGGCTATTCTGGCAAAACCGCTCTGTGATGAGGTAGGCTGTCTGGAGATAGCGGTCAGTGACGAAAGCGGGAAAATCAATATCAACAGGCTGGTAGTAGACGGGCAAAAACAACCAGACGGTCTTATAAATGATGCGCTGGTGCGGCTGCTACAGGGGCTTCCGGTGTCTCCTGCACAACAGGGTGATACGTGGAGTAAAGTCGTGGCATCAGTTGCAGATTGGCTTGACAAGGATGAAATTTTGACAACCAACGGTGCGGAAACGCCCTATTATCGCGATCTGAAACCGCCATACAGTGCGCATAACGGGAAGCTGATGACACTGTCTGAACTGACTCTCGTCAAGGGGATCACGCCGGCCATGTTTGACGGTCTTGTGGGTAAAAACGCAAGATTGAGGGACTGTCTTACAATCTACCCAAGAGAACAATCACAATCACAATCACCATTATTCAACATTAATGTTAATGCAGCACCTAAGGCTGTCCTTATGGCTTTGCACGCAAGCATCACTGAATCAGTCGCCGATCAAATACTACAGAAAAGACCATTTGATGGTGAGGGTGGGTTTTCAAAAGTCACGGAATTAAATAATATATATAATGGAGCTTGGCTTGGCAGGCTTAAGGCCTATAAAACCTATACTCTCTACAAAATAACCGCCGTAGCGACGGTAAAAGATTCCGTTCGTAAAATTGAGTCTGTTGTGTCAAACGGTATGTTACTATCATGGCAGGAGTATTGAACTATTTCATATATATCAGCAGGCGAGGGTGCTACGTACCATGGATTATCTGATTCTACAGGCTGAAGAAAAACGGTTGACGGTGGCCCATTTCAGTATGTCCCGACGTGCCACGGATCTGATCGGGGCCGCCTCCATCGAACTGGATGAAGAGCGCACGCTGACCGATGCCGTTCACCACGTTGCCGAAAAAATGACCGGCTCCCCGCGTGTGGTGCTCTGCCTTCCCCCGGAACTGTTTGCCCAGCGCTCCGTGAGTCTACCGTTCAGCGATCTCCGCAAGGTCCGCGAAGTTCTGCCGGCGCATTTGCAGGGGGAAATCGTGCTGCCGGTGGAAGATCTAGTGCTCGAGGTGCTGCCGGCCGGCGAAGGGCAGTTTCTGGCGCTGTGGGCTCGCAAGAGCGATATCAGCGCAGCAATCGAGCCGTTTCGGGAAGGGGGGATCGAGCCCCACGTGGTCAGCTCGCTTCCATTTGCACTGGCAGAACTGCCGGGAGTGCCTCCGGAATGTGCGCTCTATGACGGCACGACACTATCCTTTCTAAAGGGGGGGCGGCTGACCTATTTCCGGGCCTTTGCTGCCGGCGCGACCGCACCAGCCATCGCAGCGACACTGTCGGCAGTGGAGCTTTCCGGTGGTGAACTTCCTCCGCTGCTCTGTCTGATCGGGTCGGTTGGCGAGCTTACAGACACGGAGGCGCTCCCTCTGCCGGTGGCAACACCCGAAGTGCCGCAGGGGCTGGGCCATCTGTTCAAAAATGACGAAACCTTCCGGCAACTTGCGGGGCTCTATGCCGTGGCACGGGCCGGATCCGCCGGGACCCTTCCCGATTTCCGGAAGGGGGAACTGGCCTGGACCGCCGGGGATGCCAAACTGCGCCGGAAGCTGCTGCTGACCGGCATACTGGCAACTGTCGTCATCACACTGCTGTTTGTGAGCAAAACGCTCCAGTACCGTGCCTCCGTTGCTGATATCGCCTCGCTGAACAAGTCCATCTCGGCAATATATCGCGAGGTATTCCCGACCCGCGCCAAGGCGGTTGACGAGGTCTCGGAAATAAAAGCGGAGATCAAAAAGCTGGCCGGCGTCGAAAGCTCAAGCGACCATCTCGATGTCCTGAAAAAAGTGGTGGAAGCGAAAGGGAGCACCATCAACGGTCTGTATGAAGCCGAGGTAGAAGGACGTAATCTGCGGATCAAGGGTGATGCCCGTACCGCCCAGGCGGTCAATGAATTTAAGGCTGCCATTGCCCCCCTGCTTGCCACCTCCGAACTGGGTGAGGTTAAGAGCCGCCCGGATGGCATGGTCGGTTTCAGCTTGACCGGAACGCTTAAGGAGGGATCGAAATGAGATTCATAGAAATTCTCCGTGAGCGATGGCAGGATCTTGACCCCCGCACCCGGCTGTGGAGCGGCTATGCCCTTATTGTACTGTTGGCAGCGGCGATTGGCTGGTCAGCGCTCAACACCAGGGTGCAAGCCTCTGAAAAAAAACGGGCCGCACGTGAAACGATGCTGAAGGAGTTGATGCCGCTCAAGGTTGCGTACCAGGCGGCCCGGCAGTCGTCAAATATGTTGAGCGGGCGTGTCGCCTCACTCAAACCGGACGACTCACTGGCAAAGATTATTGAAGATACCGGCATCAAAGGGAAATCGGTAAAAATAGCGCCGCTCAAAGGTGAAGAGCGGGGCGGTTTTATGGAGGATGCTGCCGATATCCGGATCGACGGGTTAACGTTTAACGAAGCGATCAACCTGCTTTACCGGCTCGAAAAGGGAAGCCGCCCGCTGGTAATCAAGAAAAGCAACCTGAAGGTGCGCTATGATGACCCGACTCGCTGCGATCTGTCCCTGATACTTGCGCTGATCAGACCGGCACCCAGCCAGGGAAAACGATGAAGGGCCTGATGCAGGCACAACGGGCGGGGCTTACGGCCGCAGCCTTGATGCTGTTCCTGCTGTTCTGCTATATACAGTTCCCGACAGCGCGGATCGATACCGTTATCGCCCGGATACTGTCGCAGCAGGGTCTGACCCTCTCCCCGGCGGTTCACAAAACAGTACTTCCCGGTCTGGCATGGGACGATTTGCTGCTTTCATCCCAACAGGGAGCGCTGCTCCGCTGTGAGCGACTGCAGGTCAGGCCGCTGCTGCTGCCGCTTGTTGTCGGACAGGCCGTATTTTCCGGAGCGGCGACGATCGGAAAAGGGCAATTGGACGTCAGATATGCCCTGAATGGCGCAGACGCTCTGGATCTTGATGCACATGATATATCCCTTGCAGACATTCCCTTTTTCAAAAGTGTGCTGGGAGCCAAAGCTGCCGGGAATCTCTGGAGCCGGGGGACACTGAAACGCAACGCGAAGGGGTTGACCGGTGATCTGAAGGTCGAAGTAAAACAGCTTGAGCTTATCGGAGTTAAACTGGGATCCTTCCCGCTTCCGGACGCCGCCAACCTGAAGACGCAGGGTATTGTCAGGGTCAGTGACGGGAAAGCACGTCTGGAAAGCTTCACTCTGGAGGGGGACGGGGTGTATATGCGGATTTCGGGGGATCTGCCGACAGGTGCCAATGCTGCCGTGACTCCTCTTAACATGAGGTTGGAGATTATGCCCAAAGCGGAATTTATGGAAAAACAGAAACTGGTGTTCATGCTGCTGGCCAAGTTCATGACCTCACCGGGGGTTTACTCCCTACCGATAAAGGGTACACTACTAAAGCCGGAGATCCTGTAGATGAGAATCGGTCTGCTGGGGGGGAGTTTCAACCCGGTGCACAACGCACATCTGCGCATTGCCCGGGAGGCGCAGAACGCCTGCAGCCTCGACAGGGTACTTTTTATCCCGGCCGCCGACCCGCCGCACAAGCTGCTGGCGGGGGACGTATCGTTTGAATGCCGCTCGCACATGGTTCGTCTGGCCATCGCCGACAGTGCCGATTTCGAGCTGTCAACGGTTGAAGCGGAGCGGGGGGGCAAATCCTACTCCGTTGACACGATCCGTGACTACCGCGAACAGTGCCCGGAGGACGAACTGTTTTTCATCATCGGCGGCGACTCTTTTCTGGAGATCGGCACATGGCACCGCTATGACGAGATCTTCCGCAGCTGTAACCTGATCGTCGTCGAGCGCCCCGGCATCTCCGCTGCCGACCCGATTGACACACTGCCGAAAGCGGTGCGGGGTCTGTTCATCCATGATCGTGCAACCGGCCGCCTGATTCATGATTCCGGGCACTCCGTAGATTTTATCACCGGTTCGCCGCTGGACCTTTCCTCAACGGAAATCCGCCGGCGTGCCGCCGCCGGCGCCGACATCGGCCGGTATGTACCACCTGACGTAGCAGCATATATCTCGCAGCAAAGGATCTATACCTAATGCCTGTAAAAAAGACCACAACCGTTGAAAAGACCACCCTGACCGGCTTAGAGCGTGCGCTGAAATGCGCCGAGCTTGCCTATGACAAAAAAGCCTATGATATCTGTGTCCGCGATATTTCGCGGGTCTCGTCGATTGCCGACTACATGGTAATCATCTCCGGATCTTCCGACAAACAGAACCAGGCCATTGCCGACAATATCCGCATCGGCCTGAAGAAATTCGGTAAGGTCAACGATATCGAGGGGGCAACTGACGGCAAATGGATCGTCATGGATTATGGTGACGTGCTGGTGCATATTTTCCATGACCAGATTCGCCGGTATTACGACCTGGACGGCCTGTGGGGCATGGCACCCAGGATGGCACTGCCCGCAGAAATTGAAGCGGCGCGCAAGGAATCAGATTTTTGAAAATCAGGGTTCTGTGGGTCGGTAAAAGCCGTGACCCGTGGATAAAGGATGCGGTTGACGAATATGCCGGACGCATCCGGCGCTACGCTCCTCTGGAACTGATCGATATCCGTGACGAAAAGGGGGCTGCGGCGGAGGAGATGCGCCGCCGTGAGTGTGAGCGTCTGGAAAAGCAGATACCGCCCGGCGCGACCCTGATCCTGCTGGACGAACGGGGCGAACTGCTTGATTCCCCCGGACTGTCGGCCCTTGTGGGGAAACAGCGGGACAGCGGCGTGGCCGATGTGGTCTTTGCCATTGGCGGTGCGTACGGCTTCTCCGAAGAATTCCGCCGGCGCGGCAGGCTGCTGGCGCTGTCGAAAATGACCTTTACCCACCAGATGGTGCGGGTCTTCCTGCTGGAACAGATTTACCGTGCCTTTACCATCCTGAATGGCGAACCGTATCATCACTGATCCGAAAGGACGTACCGATGAAAAAACCACTGCTCCTCATGATTCTCGACGGCTGGGGGATCAACCCCAACCCTGCCCACAACGCCGTTGCCCTGGCGAAAACCCCCAACCTGACCAGATTACGGAATGAGTATCCACATACCGCGATCCGCACCTCCGGCATGGCGGTCGGTCTGCCGGAAGGGCAGATGGGGAACTCCGAAGTCGGCCACCTCAATCTGGGGGCCGGCCGGGTTGTCTACCAGGAACTGACCCGGGTCACCAAATCAATTCTTGACGGCGACTTCTTCACCAATCCGGTCCTGCTCGACTGCATCGCCAGGGTCAAGGCTTCCGGCGGGAGATTGCACCTGTCCGGACTGCTCTCCGATGGGGGGGTACACTCCCATAACACCCATCTGTATGCCCTGCTGGAACTGGCGAAGCGGGAAGGGGTACGCGATGTATTCATCCACTGTCTGCTTGATGGCCGTGACACTCCACCACAGAGCGGTATTGAGTACCTGGCCCAGTTGGAGGCGGAGATCGCGCGTATCGGTGTCGGTAAAATTGCGACTGTGATGGGGCGCTACTACGCCATGGACCGCGATAACCGTTGGGACAGGGTGGAGAAGGCGTACAACGCCATGGTCAGCGGCGAGGGGGCACCCTGCGCCTCGGCGCAAGAGGCGATTGAACAGAGCTATGCCGCCGGGGTGCATGATGAATTCGTGCTGCCGGCTGTCGTTGCAGAAAATGCCACGCTGGATAGCGGTGACGGCTTCATCCTTTTCAACTTCCGCTCCGACCGTGCCCGTGAAATCACCCGTGCCCTGGCGCTGGATGGTTTTGACGGTTTTGAGCGGAGTAAACGGCCAGTGCTGGCCGGCTATGTCTGCCTGACCGAATATGATGCCACCTTCGGCCTGCCGATTGCCTTTGGCTCCACTGGACTCACCAACATCCTCGGCGGCGTACTCGCCGATGCCGGGCTGAAGCAGCTGCGCATCGCCGAAACTGAAAAATACGCCCATGTGACTTTTTTCTTCAACGGCGGCGTGGAAACCCCTTTTCCGGGGGAAGACCGTGCCTTGATCCCTTCCCCGAAAGAGGTTGCCACCTACGACCTGAAGCCGGAGATGAGCGCCGTTCAGGTGACGGAAAAACTCCTGAAACTCCTGGATCAGGATCTGTACGATGTTGTTGTTCTCAACTATGCCAACTGTGACATGGTCGGCCACACCGGCATCGAGGCTGCGGCTATTGCAGCGGTGGAAGCCGTGGATGCCTGTGTCGGACGGATTGTTGCCGCAGTGCAGGAAAAGGGTGGTGCGGTGCTGATTACCGCCGACCACGGCAATGCTGAACAGATGTGCGATGACAACGGCGAACCGTTCACCGCCCATACGACCAATCCGGTCTGGCTGGTGCTGGTGGATGACAGACGCCGGGGGAGTGCGCTCCGTGAGGGGGGCAGGCTGGCCGACGTGGCACCGACCATGCTGAAAATGCTCGGGCTTGCGCAGCCGAAGGAGATGACCGGGGAGAGCCTGCTATGACAACACGCACACTGATCGGAACCACGCAGCAATTCACCATCGGCAAGATCGTCTGCCTGGCGCGCAATTATGCCGAGCATGCCCGGGAGTTGGGTAACGAAACACCGGCGGCGCCGGTGCTGTTCATGAAGCCGGCCTCATCGGTCATCGGCGACGGCGATACGGTGTGTATCCCCTCTTTTTCGCAGGAGTGCCATTACGAGGTTGAGCTGGCGGTTCTGATCGGCCAGCAGTGCCGGACGGTTCCTGCCGAGAGGGCGCTGGAGTACGTTGCCGGCTACGGCGTGGCCATCGACATGACGCTGCGCGATGTGCAGAGCCAGCTGAAAGCCAAGGGGCTCCCCTGGGAAATTGCCAAGGGATTTGACACCGCCTGTCCTTTGTCTGATTTTGTGCCGGCCTCTCAGGTGGCCGACCCGCACGCCCTGAATCTGAAGCTGGCGGTTAACGGCGGGGGGCGTCAGGACGGTAGTTCCTCCGATATGATCCACCGCATACCGCAGATCGTGGCCCATATCTCGGCAATCTTCACCCTGGAACCGGGTGATGTCATCCTGACCGGCACGCCGGCCGGGGTTGGCCAGGTGAGTGCCGGTGATGTAATGACGGCTGAAATCAGTACGGTTGGCCGCCTGACGATTTCGGTAGCGTAGGGTGTCGTGGCAAAAATGCGAGGCAATCACTTCAAGCGCAGGAAACGACTTCCCAGGATTATAAGCCTGCTGCGTCGGCTGCGCCCGTTTGAACTGCCGGTCACCCACCTCCATAACAGTGTCGCGCTGTTTCAGGGGGGGGAGCCGTTCTTTGCCGCACTTTTTGCCGCCATCCGTTCTGCCGAGCGGACAATCCTGCTGGAGTACTACCTCATACACGATGACCGTATCGGTGCCGAGCTGGCGCAGGAGCTGACCGCCGCCGCCCGGCGCGGTGTCATGATCAGGCTGATCTACGATTACATCGGTTGTCTCGAAACCCCCTCAACCTATTTCAAACGCCTTGCCCAACAGGGGATTGAACTGCTCCCCTTCAACGTCCCCTCTTTCTCTCGCGGTGTGTACTGGTTCGATAAACGGGACCACCGTAAAATGACCATTGTTGACGGTACGCTGGCCCTTCTGGGCGGCTTTAATATCGGTGACGAATACGGCGGCCATGTGGAGCAGGGGCAGAACTTCCGGGACCTGGGGTTCAGCATCCAGGGGGATGCGGTGGGAGAGCTGGTAAGCATATTCAACGACTCCTGGAACGGTGACCGGAACGGGACCGCCAGCGGGGACGGGGAATGGCCACCGCATGGGTTCGGTAAACGGGGGGAAGCCGCCGTCAACATCATCAGCGGCGGACCCCGTCAGCGGCGCTCCTACATCCGCGAAGCGTTTCAGATTAACATCGCCTCTGCGGCGGAAGAGATTCTGATTGCCACTCCGTATTTTCTCCCCGGGCCGCGCATCATCCGCGCACTGCTCCGTGCCGTGCGTCGAGGCGTTCGAGTGCGCCTGCTGCTCCCGGCTCGCAGTGATGTGCCGCTGGTTCTGCTGCTTGGCAGAGGTTCATACGCGACGCTGCTCCGGGGCGGGGTCGAAATTTTCGAGCTGGAACGGGAAATCCTCCATGCCAAGGTGATGCTGATAGACGGGGAGCGGACGGTCATCGGCTCGGCTAACCTTGATCCGCGCAGCTTTCATCGCAATTTTGAAATCAACTGCATGGTGGACAACATGGAGTTCGGAGCCCAGATCCGGGAACTGCTGCTGGAGGAAATCGACGGTTCCCGACCGGTGGAGCTGGATGTCCATGAGCGGCGCGGCGGGGTGGTCCGGGTCATGGAGCGGGTGGTCAGCCTGTTCGAGTGGTTTTTATGACCGGCGGTCTGATAGACAGTCATTGTCACCTGGATCTGGAACCGCTCCGGTCCGGGTGGCTGCAGGCTGTGGAGGAAGCGTGCATTGCCGGTGTGCGGGGTTTTGTCGTCCCCGGGGTGCATCCTGACGGCTGGCGGGGCATTTCAGTCCTGGCGGCTGAAACAGATCTGGTGCTCCCTGCCTACGGCATCCACCCAATGTATGCGGGATGTGCCGATGAAGGGGTGCTTGCCGTTCTGCAGGAAGTTTCGGCCGGTGCGGTTGCCATGGGTGAAATCGGCCTTGACCCCTCGTACCCGGTGCCGATGGAACAGCAGGAGCGGGCCTTTCGAGACCAGCTCCGGATCGCCGGCGGCCGTGGCCTGCCGGTGCTGATTCATTGCCGCCGCGCTTTTCAGCGGGTGGCGGCAATCCTGCGGGAGGAGGGTGCCGGCCATGCCGGCGGCATTATGCATGCCTTCTCCGGTTCCGTGGAGATGGCGCGCGAATTCATCCGGCTCGGCTTTGCCATCTCGCTTTCCGGAACACTCACCTGGCACAATGCGGCCAAACCGCTGCGCGTGGCGCGGGAGCTGCCGCTGGAACATCTGGTGCTGGAAAGCGACGCCCCGGATATGACACCGGAACGGTATCGCGGTGCCAGCAACCGTCCGGCCTGGATAGTGGAAACAGCCCAGCGGCTGGCGGAAATCCGGGGGGTCCCTCTGGAGGACGTGGCACGAATTACGACAGCCACTGTCCGGCGGGTCCTGCGGATTGAGAAAGAGTCTGCATGAGGCTGTCATTTCACCGGTTCTGTGGTATCATCAAACAGCTTTGATCTACGTATTAAAGGAGCCTGCCCATGAAATATGCCCTCGTACTTCTCACCGGCTGTGTTTTCACCATCAGCGGCTGCGCCATGTTCACCGCCTGGAAAAGCATCCCGCCACCGGGGGGGTGTGACCAGTGCCATACTACGGTGATCAGCGCCAACTGGCAGGTGACCTACACGCCGGCGGCGGTTTCCGATGAGCGCGGCCGCCTCGCCTTCCAGACGCCTGAATACAACCAGCCCATGCTGGGGGGACAGCAGTCGCCGCTGGAGGGAAAAAAGGTGGAGGAAAAGGCCTGTTTCGACTGTCACAAGTCCCCCTCACCGGCGCACAAGGATCATAAAGGGCGGTTCCATCATTAACAGAGCCGACACATAACCCTCCCAAGGATACCCATACCAGCAGGACCAAAAGGGGAAATATGTCGCTTAACTCATTTACATCGGCCCGGACCATGGTCGTACATGGCCGGGCTTACCGCATTCATGACATCTCCGTGCTGGAACAGGCCGGATTCGGTGCCGTGTCCCGCCTTCCCTTTTCTCTCAAAATACTCCTGGAAAATCTGCTTCGCCACGAAGACGGCCTGACCGTAACTCAGGATGATATCAAGGCCTTCGGGGAATGGCTCGACTCGCGCTCGTCAACCCGGGAGATCGCCTTCCATCCGGGCCGGGTGCTGATGCAGGATTTTACCGGCGTTCCGGCGGTGGCAGATCTGGCCGCCCTGCGGGATGCGGTGGTACGGAAGGGGGGCGATCCGGCATCGATCAACCCGCTGATTCCGGTGGATCTGGTTATCGACCATTCGGTGCAGGTTGACAACTACGGCACACCCGAGGCCTTTGCCGCCAATGTGGCCCTTGAGATGGAGCGCAACCGGGAGCGCTACGCGTTTCTCCGCTGGGGGCAGCATACGCTGCGGAACTTCCGGGTCGTCCCTCCGGGAACCGGCATCTGTCATCAGGTGAACCTGGAATTTTTGGCGAAAGTAATCTGGCATGACGATGCCGATCCGGACGGTCCGGTGGCGTACCCGGATACCCTCCTGGGCACTGATAGTCACACCACCATGATTAACGGTCTTGGCGTCCTCGGCTGGGGTGTGGGCGGCATTGAGGCGGAAGCGGCCATGCTCGGTCAGGCGGTGTCCATGCTGATCCCGGAAGTGGTCGGCGTCCGTCTTGCGGGGGTTCTTGCCCCCGGCGTTACCGCCACTGATCTGGTGCTGACGATCACGGAGCTGCTGCGGAAAAGCGGTGTCGTGGGCAAGTTTGTGGAATTTTTCGGGCAGGGGCTGGACAGCCTGCCGCTGGCTGATCGGGCCACCATCGCCAACATGGTTCCAGAATATGGTGCCACCTGCGGGTTTTTTCCGGTGGATGCCGAAACGGTGGAATATTTGCGCTTCACCGGCAGGGATGAGGAAACCGCCGCCCTGGTGGAAGCGTACTGCCGCCGGCAGGGGTTGTGGCGTGATGCGGACTCCCCGGAGCCGCTGTTCAGCCAGACCGTCACCCTTGATCTGGGCTCTGTTGTCCCCTGTCTGGCCGGCCCGCGCAGGCCGCAGGACCGGGTACCGCTGGCCGACCTCCTCCGGGTGGCCGTCGGGACGGTTCCCGCCGGAGAAGAGTCCACGGGGGTGCCGTTTGGTGATTCCGGGGCCCGGTTAGAACACGGTGCCGTAGTCATTGCCGCCATCACCTCCTGCACCAACACCTCCAATCCGGGTGTCATGCTGGCGGCCGGACTGCTGGCCAGAAAAGCGGTCGCGGCGGGGCTGACGGTCAAGCCGTGGGTCAAAACCTCCCTTGCTCCCGGCTCGGCGGTGGTCATGGACTATCTGCAGGGCGCCGGGCTGTATGAACCGCTGGTGCAGCTCGGATTCGATCTGGTCGGCTACGGCTGCACGACCTGCATCGGCAATTCCGGCCCGCTTCCCGATGATGTCGGCCAGGCGGTTCAGGAAGGCAATCTTGTCGTGGCGGCGGTCCTGTCCGGCAACCGCAATTTCGAAGGGCGCATCCATCCCCAGGTCAAAAGCAGCTGGCTGGCCTCCCCACCGCTGGTGGTGGCTTTTGCCCTGGCCGGTACGACCAGGATCGACCTGACCACACAGCCGCTGGGGACCGACCGGAGCGGACAGCCGGTGTATCTGCGCGATATCTGGCCGTCGCCTGCCGAGATTACGGAGCTGCTGCGCGGGATTTCCCCCGAAATCTTCCGTCGCGGCTATGCTGATGTGTACAGCGGCACTGCTGAATGGCAGAGCCTGCCGATCGGCGATGCCGCCACCTATCCCTGGGACTCCGCATCAAGTTACGTAAAGCAGCCGCCGTTTTTTCAGGGTGAGTCGGCAGATACGGGAAAAGAATTGCCAAAGAAAATGTCCATTCTGGCCCTGCTGGGTGACTCCATAACCACGGATCACATCTCACCGGCGGGTGCCATCCGTCCCGAAAGTCCGGCCGGCCGGTATCTTCAGCAGCAAGGGGTCGCGGTCGGTGATTTTAACTCCTATGGTTCCCGGCGCGGCAACCATGATGTCATGATGCGCGGCACCTTTGCCAATACCCGACTGCGCAATGAAATGGTGCCGGGGCGTGAAGGCGGCTATACCCGGCACTTTCCGGGGGGCGAAGAGCTGACAATTTTTGATGCCGCCATGCGCTATCAGCAGGAAGGGACGCCGCTGGTGATCATTGCCGGGAAAGAATACGGTTCCGGATCGAGCCGTGACTGGGCCGCCAAGGGGGTGCTGCTGTTGGGGGTTACGGCGGTACTAGCGGAGAGTTTCGAGCGGATTCACCGCTCCAATCTGATCGGCATGGGGATCTTGCCGCTGCAGTTTTGCGCCGGTGAAACACGCACGACTCTCGGCTTGGACGGCAGTGAATCGGTGGAGCTGCTTCCGCTGGAGGGAGAACTGCAGACCGGTCAGGAGCTGACGGCGGTCATTCGCCGGGGGGATGGCCGGTCAGAGCGGGTATCTCTCCGCTGCCGTCTGGACACGGCCAATGAAATCGCCTATTTCAGGGCTGGCGGGATATTGCCGTTTGTGCTGAAGCGGTATCTGTAGGGATACGGTCAATCGCCGTCGCGACTGAAGCGGTATCCGACCGCGCGCACCGTCTGGAAATGCTTCGGGTGGGAAGGGTCCGGTTCAAAATATTTACGCAGCCGGACAATGAAGTTGTCCAATGTCCTGGTTTCCGTATCGCTGCTGTACCCCCAGACGCTCTGGAGCAGATCACTCCGGTGCACCGCCTGCCCCTCCTTCTGGAAAAACAGTGACAGTACCCGCACTTCCATCTCCGTCAGGTCGATCTCCCCCTGGGCGGTTCTGGCCCGGTAGGATAGCAGAAACACCTCGTTATCGCCGAAGCGATACCCCTCCTCCACCGGTTCCGGTCGATACCATGCGGAGCGCCGCAGCATCCCCTTGACCCGCAGTAGAAACTCCACCAGATTGAACGGCTTGGTCAGGTAATCGTCCGCCCCGTTTTCCAGCCCCTCAACCCGGTCGGCGTCTTCGGAGCGGGCGGTCAGCATCAGCACCGGGACGCGCGGGTCGAGTACCCTGATGGCCCGGCACGCTTCATAGCCATCCATACCGGGGAGCATGACATCCATGATAACCAGATCGAAGTGCTCTATCTCAAGCGTGACAAGAGCCCGTTCGGCGGTTTCAAAATGGCTGACCCGGTACCCCTCCTCTTCCAGATTGAAGCAGATGCCGCGCGCCAGATGGATTTCATCTTCCACCAGCATGATATGTGGTTTGTCGTCTGTCATTGTATCACCTCATGCCGCAGGGAATTTAAGGGTAAAGACGCACCCTTTCCCCGGCCCGTCACTGCTCACTGCGACCGTACCGCCATAGCCCGTGATGACTGATTCCACGATGTAGAGCCCGAGTCCTGTGCCGCGTACATTGACGCCCGGAGGCTGGGCGCGGTAAAAGCGGTCAAACACTTTTTTCAGCTCTTTTTTCTCCAGTCCCCGGCCATGGTCCTGAACTGTGAGCTGCAGCCACGATCCGGCCTTCGTCAGCCGGACAGTAATTTCCGGGCTTTGCGGCGAATAAAGTACCGCATTTTCAAACAGGTTCCTCACCACCATGCCCATCTCTTCCGGGTCAATCATCGCCTTCAGCGCCGGGAGCGCCTCAAGAGTAATACTTCCCCCCTGCGGCAGTGTCGCCCGCTCCCGTTCCACATGCTCAGCCAGCAGCTGCGTCAGGTCAGTCAGGCGCCGTTCGGACAGCTTGCGGCGCTGTTCGAGACGGGCCGCCATGAGCAGGTTGTTGATCAGGTAGTGGAGCCGGTCGGTGTCGGCCAGCATGGTGCCGACGAACGAATCGAGCCGCTCTTCCGATGGCCGGCGCAGGCGGATTGTTTCCAGGTGGAGCTGGATGGATGCGAGCGGCGATTTCAACTCATGGGTCACCTGGGAGATGATGTTGCGCTGTTGCAGATAGAGGTTGGATTGCCGGTTCCAGTAGACAAAGATCACGTACACGCCGATCAAAATCAGCACCAGCATGACGAGACCTTCCACCATGACCGGCCAGTTGGCCCCCTGCCCCAGCAGTTCCGGCCGGTATTTTTCCGCCAGGGCGCGGAACTCGTTGTGCTTGCCGATAAACCAGTAGATCCAGAACACGACAACAGTGATCCAGACCAGCTGGATAGCGATCAGGGCCATGATCGGATGGAAGATGCGGCGAAGTATGTTCATGATAGGTCACCCCTTGTGCAACAGGCCGCTTTCTGCTATGGTGTCATCCCGCTGAAACAGAGTTATAATTATCTTATGGAGTATATGTCAATGGCTAGTGTGGATTTCAAAAAACTTAACCGGCAGATGATGCTTTACCGGATTGTACAGACGATTTTGACCGGATTGCTGGTCGTTCTGGCGATAACGTTCCAGGGGCAGTTTGCTGCCATCCAAAAACCGGGGCAGTTTATCAGCAGTGTTGTGGCCTCAATCGCCGTACAGTTGCTGCTGATCTATCCGGTGTACCGTCTGGCCTGGCGCGATGCGGGCGTAGAAATTGAAGGAAGCCAGCCCGGCCTGTCCAAAGATCAGCTGGCTGCTTTGAGGAAAAAGCGGCTGATCGGGGATATGTGGA
Organism: uncultured Geobacteraceae bacterium; assembly: GCA_903852495.1. Taxonomy (GTDB): domain Bacteria; phylum Desulfobacterota; class Desulfuromonadia; order Geobacterales; family Pseudopelobacteraceae; genus JACRCG01. Next base: position 26,123 of record CAINRC010000031.1, read on the forward strand.
AATTCTGCGGCGTGGCCTTTTTCATGGTCTTTGTCGCGCTGGTTCCGGATGCCAAAAAAGCCGCCGGTGCGCCGCTGGTGCTCGCCTCCACGATTTTTTCGTTTCTGCTGACCTGCCTCATGTATTTTCAGTGCTTCAATTTCAGTGCGAAAAAACGGATGAAGCAGAGCTGACCGGCAGCAAGCAGTTCGAATAACGCGGAGCAACGGAGCAACAGAGAAATCAGAATCTTTCATGGGTAAAGCTTCTTCTTTATTTTCACTCCGTTGCTTCGTTGCTCCGTGTTATTAAATGCTTTTTCGTTTTAGTCGTTGTTACTCCAAAAAACGCTTCCATCCTGTGAAACAGCTCCGCTGAATCCCCTTTGACGATCTCCGTGTCCGGCAGCGAACGGAGAAAAATCCTGCCGTAACTTTTGTTCAGCACCCGCCGGTCGAGGATAAGTACCGCTCCCCGGTCATCACGGCTCCGGATCAACCGGCCAAACCCCTGCCGGAACTTGATGACCGCCTGCGGCACGGAAAAATCGCGGAACGGATCTCCGCCGTCCGCCTTGATCTTTTCGGCACGGGCCTGCTGGACCGGTTCTGTTGGCACCTGGAACGGCAGCCGGGTGATGATCACCAACCGCAATGCATCCCCCTTGACATCAACCCCCTCCCAGAATGAATCGGTGCCGAACAGCACGGCGTTCCCCTCTTTGCGGAACTGCGTCAGCAGGGTATGCCGTCCGGTTTCCCCCTGTTTGAGGCAGGTCAGCCCGAGGCGCGCCAGTGCCGGTGACAGGGTCTGATAAACGCGGTTGAGCAGGTCGTAGGACGTGAAGAGGATAAACGCGCCGCCCCGGGAGATGGTCACCCCCTTGAGGATATGCTGCTCCAGCGCCTCCCGGTAGCCGGGTGCCGTCGGTTCCGGCATCTCCTCCGGTACGGCGACAAACACCTGGCGGGCATAATCGAATGGTGATGCCAGTTGCAGCTCGGCCAGGTGCTCTTTGGGGAGCAGGCCGAAGCCGGTCCGCTTTTTGAGATAGCCGAAATCTCCCCCCACGGTCAGTGTGGCGGAGGTGATGATGATGGTTTTGAGCTTGTCGAGGACACTCTCCTTGAGTTCAGCCGAGATGTCCAGCGGCGCCGCCGTCAGTCTGGCCTGGACACCGCGCCCGCCCCGCTTGGTTTCGATCCAGCGGCAGTACCCCTCGGCCTCGGTGGTGAAAAACAGCAGCGCGTCTGCCATGCTCTGCAGCCGCCCTTCAATGCCGCTTGTATCGAGCAACTGGTCGGCCAGCTTTTCCTGCAGTTTCTCCGGCAGGTCTTTGGCGCGGAGCAGCAGGGCGCGCAGCGATGAGGTGTAGTCATTCACCGCATCCGCCAGGGCGTGCAGCCGTTGGCGGCACTCCTGCCAGAAGGGGGTGCACTCCACGTCGGGGGTAACCCGCAGCTTCTGTTCCCGTCCGGCCTCTCCCCTCCCCCCCTGTTCCACGCTGATCGCCAGCCAATCCATGGTCTGTTCGGTACGTCCCGCCAGATCATGGGCTTTCGGGAGGAGATTGCTTTCCAGCAGGCCGGACAGCTCGGTGTACAGCCCCTCCTGCGATTCCGGCAGATCTTTGGTGATGCGGGAGGTGATAATCGTCAACAGCCCCGCCCTCCCCGCTTTTTGCGGCACCAGTCGCTGCAGCTGTTTGAGGATGCCGCTCCGGGTGATGGTCAGGGAAAGGTGGCTGGTGGCCACATCTTCCAGATGATGCCCTTCGTCAAAAATCAGCCGGGTAAACGGGGGAAGGATGGCGGTCGCATCGTAGCCGGTCTCCCTGCGGAGCACGATATCGGACAGCAGCAGGGCGTGGTTGACCACCAGCACCCGTGCGGCGGACGATTCCCGCCGGGCGCGGTAGAAAAAGCAGCGGTTGAAATGCTTGCAGCGGGAACGCCCGCACTGGTCCGCTTCGCAGCAGACCTCTTCCCAGGTGCTGCTGTGCGGTATGAAGGCCAGATCGCTGCGGCAGCCGTCCTGACTGCTGTGACTCCACTCGATGATGCTGGTCAGCTCCGCCGAGGATTCGTCCGGGAACAGCGACGGATCAGCCTCGGCATGTTCCAGTTTGCGCAGGCAGGCGTAGTTGGCGCGCCCCTTGACCAGGGCGGCCTTGAACTCAACGGCGGAGTTGCGGGCCAGAAAGGGGAGATCTTTTTTGATCAGCTGTTCCTGCAGGTTGATGGTATTGGTCGAAACTACCACCCGTTCATTATTGCGTACCGCCCAGAGAATTGCCGGGACCAGATATGCCAGGGATTTCCCGGTACCGGTGCCGGCTTCCACCAGCACCGCCCGGTCATTATTGAAAGCCTCGGCAACGGCAAATGCCATCCTCACCTGCTCGTCGCGCTGCTCAAAACCTTTGAGGTGAGCCATCATGCCGTCGGCGGCAAAAACGCGACCGATTTCCTCCAGGGAAAGCAGTTCCCCCTTCTTTTCGGTAAACGGGGCGACCACCTGGTAACAGCGGCTGCAGTCATTGGTGATGATGGTAAAGCCGATGCCCTGATTGCCGCAGACGGAGGCGATGTCCAGATCGGCTGATGAAGGGGTCAGATCGCCGGAGGGGTGGTTGTGGATGACGACGTCACCGCTGGAAGCGCGGGTGATGATGGCCGGTACGGCCACCTTGCTGCCACGGGCGATGGCCTCAGCTTCGTAGACCACGCCGTCCACGTTGATGCGGCCGATGAAGAAGACTTCATTGCCGGAGGCGGAGGTAATCTCGTGGCGTATCAGCAGTTGTGCTTCGCTGGTGAAGTGATTAAGCATGGATGGTTGTGTGATATGGGGTCATGAGCTCTTTGTTGTGTCGTTTATAACGGTTTCGGAATCGGTTTACATATGTGAACCGCTGATTTACTTGAATGGAGCACGTTATCATACCCCGCCTTTTATCCCATGTACCCCTTCATCCCAGATGGCCGCCATCCGCCTGCCGGTTTCGGAAAATTCCGGATGGTCGCGGCAATAGGCGGGGATCATCTGCCGGGCCGCCATGACACCATCCGCCATCCGTTCAATTATCCGTGCGATCGTTGCGGGCGGCAGGGAGAGATGCGCCACGGCAAACTGCTCCAGCATCTTGCGCGGCCACCACTTTTTCGTTCCGGCCAGGGAAAGAGCCGGCACATCCAGAGGGAGATAGGCCGTGGTCGTAACCACGTCATACACCGGAGCCATGGTTACCGGGCCGGACGGCGACCGGTAGAGCACGCCAAAATTTTTCAGATGCGCGTCGCCGTTGCGGAGCATAACTGAAAGCACCAGCAGGGAGAAAAACTGCTTCCGTGCAGCCAGGAGCTGTTCACCCGAGACAAAATCCTTGATGCTGCGTGCCACCCGTTCATAGCTGCTGCCGTACTTGCGGGAGGTACCCACCCCCTGCAGGGCGCACATATCTTCAAAACCCCACGCCGGCCCGCCATCAGGGGGCAGGTCAAAGCGCTTCATGGCAAACAGGCCGCCGTTATCCGATAGGTAAAACTCCGGTACCGGCAGACCGGCCAGCCGAACCGCCGTCATGCAGAAATATTCGTTAGCCGCCAGGTGCGGGTAATCGGCACCCCAGGATTTGACGATATAGCCGGTGGCGGTTAGTGTGCCCCGCTGGGTGGCGTCGAGCATGACTTTGGGCTGTACGCCAGAAACACCGGAGCGGAGGGCATAGCGGGAGATCAGATCGTTGAAAAGTTCCGTTGTGTCAGGAAAGGACAGCAGATCTTCCAGCGACTCCGGTGATTCTGCCACACCGGGTGTTTCAGCGCCGGTGAGGGAAAAGCGGTTGCACCCCACCTGGTTACCCCCGGTAACCCGCAGGATCGACAGATCATCTTCACCAATCAGCTTGGCGATTGCCCGCCGAATCGACTCAAGCAGCGCTCCTTCCGGCAGGTTCATCTGGAAGATCGGGTGCAACTCAGGTGTTGTCCAGCTCTCCAGGCGCAGCGGCATGGTCAGGGAAACGGCATGGTCGGCGATGGCGGCCGTATCGTAGCCGAACACATAGCGTTGCTCCCCTTCCCGTGCCAGTCGTCCCGCCCGGCTGTTCGCCACCCACACCGCAAGCTCGCTATTGGCGTTCATCAGAGGGTCTCCTCGCGGAGTTCATCCAGTGTGGGGGGCTGGCCGCCCGGTCTGACCCGCAGTTCCAGCCCCAGAAACTCCAGCACGCGGATGAGTTTGCGCACCCCGATATCCTGGATGGTGCCGTTTTCTATCTGGCCGACGGTCGTGCGACTCATCCCCAGCGACCGGGCAATATCGGCCTGGGTGATTCTGCGCTCTTTGCGGGTCTTCCGTATCTGTTCACCGATTTCGAATAACATAATTGCATTCTATGTGATGCATAAATTTTATTCAAGCACAAAATGATTCGTAAATGATGCATAATTTCCGTGCCTAATGTAAGACCATCCCGACCAGTCCGGCCCCCAGGATAACGAACATCGGCGTGATCTTTGTCCATTTAAAGAGCGCAAAGCCGACCGCCAGGGTGATAAATTCCTGCATTCCGGCGAGGGAGGACGCCCCCAGATTCCAGGCAGCTGCCGCCACCAGTCCGACAACCGCCGGCAACAGGCCATCCAGAGTATTTTTGATAATGTCGATGTTTTTCAGGCGGTGGTAATTGCGGCCGATGATCAACATGAGCACGACACAGGGGAGGAAGATGAATACGGTTGCCACCAGTGCGCCCGGAAAACCGCCGGCGCGGAAGCCGGTGAAGGTGGCCAGCATGGCCAGCGGCCCGGGGGTTAGCTGGGAAAGCGCCAGACCGTCGAGAAACTGGCGCAGGGTCAGCCAGTGGTATTGTTCGACCATGATGTGGTTGAGCAGTGGGATCAGCACGTAGCCGCCGCCGACAAACATGAGGCCGATGCGGAGGTAGATCCAGGCGATCATAAGCAGGGCGGCCATTAGTTGAGCCTCCGCTGAAAATACGCCCGGCCGAACGACCAGAGTGCCGCCCCCAGGAGAACCCAGGCGGCGTTGAGCGAGAAAAAAACTGTCGCGCCGAAGGCAACCAGCGCCATAAGGGAACCGTTCAGCCCCTTGATCTGTTTGCGTCCCATGTCAAAGGCGACCACGACGATGAGCCCGATTATCACCGGGTTGGTCCCTTTAAGTGCCGCCTGCAGCTGGGGCAGTTTGTTATAGGTGAAATAGATCCAGGAAAGTAGTGACACCAACAGGAATGACGGGAGAATGAAACCGATGGCGGCAATTATGCCGCCGCGAATACCGCGCAGGTGGTGACCGGTGAAGGTGCAGACATTGAGCGAAAACGGCCCGAGGATCTGACCGAACGCGAGGCCGTGGAGAAACTCATCGGAGGAAATCCATTTCTTGTCGCGGACGCATATCCGTTCCACCAGCGCCACGATGGCCATGCCGCCGCCGAAACCGGTCAGGCCGATGGTGGCAAAGGTCAGAAAAATCTCGGTCAGGCTTACCTTGGCGCTCTCTGATTTCATGGTGCTGTTATAGCAGGAAGGGGGAATCGGCGGCAAGTGAAATGGGGGATGTCCCCCCTTGGAGTCCTGCGATTTGGCTTGAATAAACACCGGTTGTATAGTAAACGCTGGCTAACAATATTCAATGCAGTTAGCGGCACTTCGGGGGGCATATCCCTCGGGAAACGAATAAACGGCCTAAAGCCGGACATACCAGGGGGATTATATGAAAAAGATGATGATGGGGCTAGTGGGTGTAATGGCATTTGTGTGGTGCGTGCAGGCAGAAGCGGCAGAGGTGACCTGGCAAAAGGATATCAAGCCGATTTTCGATAAGCAATGTGCCGGATGCCACGGCGCTGACTCTCCGGAATTCGAGGAATTCAACAAGGACAAAAAGAAGTGGGCCGACCAGAGCACCGGTATGAGGATGAACAGTTTCAGCCTTTTGATAAGCTATGTGGGATGGCCGGAAAGCGGAGCGCTTATGCGGCGGCTTGATGACGGCAGCAGCAAGGCAGACAAAAAAGCGGGTAATATGTACGAAAATCTGGGCGCTACGGCTGCAGAGCGTAAAGCAAATCTGGAAATATTCAAGGCCTGGGTCGGCAATTGGAACCTGAAGCGCTGGAAGGATGTTACCAAGGATGAGTTGAACTCGCTGAAAATCAAGTACTGATTGCAGCTGTTACTGTCCGGGCATTGGTTGGAAACGACCCAAATTTCCTAATTGTTCTTGTTATAGCCATTAGCTCCCCCTCCTTATTTTAAGGGGGGAGTTATGAGGTTTTGACTTATGAGCTTCTTAAAGAACGATCCTGCATCAATAGATCGGCGCCGGGAATTGCGCCGCAACCAGACCGATGCTGAAAAGGTACTATGGGCACGGGTGCGTAACAAACAGTTTTTCGGACTGAAATTCTTCCGCCAATTCAGTGTGGGGCCGTATATCCTTGACTTCTACTGTCCGGAGAAGCAACTGGCCGTTGAACTGGACGGTGGCCAGCATAATCTGCCGGAGGGCAAGGAATATGACGCCGA
>CAINRC010000032.1 GCA_903852495.1 uncultured Geobacteraceae bacterium
CATCCCCACCCCTGCCCTCCCCTTCAAGGGGAGGGAGATATGATGTGGCGGGAGATCAGTACTAATCAGATAATTTAAACGTTTTCTCTGTGTCTCAGTGCCTCAGTGTTTAAATGTCTATCTTGTCATTTAACACCGCAGTACCGTCAAAAAACCATCTTCCCGGAAAGGCTTACCTCGCTATGGCAGAGCAAACCCCCATGATGCGGCAGTATCTCGAGATCAAATCCGGGTATCCCGATGCGATCCTCTTTTTCCGCATGGGGGATTTTTACGAGATGTTCCTTGATGATGCACTGCTTGCATCCCGTGTGCTGGATATCGCCCTGACCTCGCGTAACAAGGGGAGCGGTGACGAAATCCCCTTCTGCGGAGTCCCCTACCATTCGGTCGCCCCATACATTGTCCGCCTGATCGAACTCGGCCACAAGGTTGCCATCTGCGAGCAGGTGGAAGACCCGAAACAGGCCAAGGGCATTGTGCGGCGCGAGGTGGTCAGGGTTGTAACCCCCGGCCTTCTCATCGAGTCGGAAAGCCTTGTCCCGGACGAAAATAATTACCTGCTGGCTCTCTGTGAGGTCTCCGGCGGGAACTGGGGGTGCGCCTGGCTGGATGTCTCCACCGGCGAATTCCGCGCCGCCGAGGCGGCCGGCCCCGCTGCCGTCTTGGCCGAAGCTGTCGGGATCAACCCTCGGGAAGTCGTGATCTCCGATGCCCTTGACCGTGAAGCCCTGTCACCCGACCTGCGCTCCTTCCTGCAGGAAAAAATCGTTTCCCGGGTTCCGGCCTGGATTTTTGACCGTGACTATGCCACGACTCTGCTGTGCGGCCATTTCGGTGCCGCTTCGCCTGAAGCGCTTGGTCTTGAAGGTGCCCCGGCCGCCCTGCTGGCCGCCGCTGCCGCCCTTTATTACCTGCGTGAAAACCGCAAGGCGGCACTCCCCCACATTCGCGATATTCTGATCTCTCGCCGCAGTCAGCATCTGGCCCTTGATCCGGCGACCCGGCGTAATCTGGAGATTACCGCCAGCATGGCGGAGGGTAAACGCGCCGGCTCGCTGCTGGGGTGCCTGGATCGGACCGGCACCGCCATGGGAGCCCGTCGTCTGAAACAGTGGCTCAGCTACCCCCTGATCGAACTGGAACCGATCAGGCAGAGGCTGGATGCGGTGGAAGAATTGCTGGAATCCCCCACTCTGTGCGACGATCTGACGGCGCGCCTGAAAAACGTCGCCGACCTTGAACGGCTGAACGGCCGCATCGGCATGGCCAGCGCCGGCGGTCGTGATCTCCGGGCACTGCATGATTCGCTGGTTCATCTCCATACCCTGCCGGAGCGGCTGACCGGGGTGCAAAGCGCTCTCCTCCAGTCGTTGAAGGGTAGCATCGACCCGTTGGCTGACATCTGTCAGTTGGTGGCGCGGGGAATTATCGAAAGTCCCCCCTTTTCGCTGCGAGAGGGGGGCATTATCGCCCCTGGATACAACACTGAACTGGACGAGCTGCGTGCCATCAGCAGTGAAGGGAAGGGGTTTATCGCCCGCCTGGAAGCCCAGGAACGGTCCCGTACCGGCATTTCGACCCTGAAAATCCGCTACAACCGGGTATTCGGCTATTCCATTGAGGTTACCAAAAGCAACCTGGCTGCCGTCCCGGCTGATTACATCCGCCGGCAGACGCTGGCCAACGCCGAGCGCTATATCACCGAGGAGTTGAAAAACTACGAAGAGAAGGTGCTGGGGGCTGAAGAGCGGATCTGCACGCTGGAATTCACTCTGTTCCAGGAAATCCGGGAACTGGTGGCCGGTCAGGCGGAGCGGATCGCCAGAACCGCTGACGGACTTGCGGTGCTGGATGTGCTGCTTTCGCTGGCAACCGTGGCAGGGGAGCGGAACTACTGCAAGCCGCGCGTGGACGACTCTGATGTTATCGACATCCGCGAAGGACGCCACCCGGTGATTGAAGCCATGAAACTGGGAGAACGCTTCGTCCCGAACGATACCCTGCTGGATGGCGAAAGCAATCAGCTGCTGATGATTACCGGCCCCAATATGGCGGGAAAATCGACCTATATGCGTCAGGTAGCGCTGATCACCCTGATGGCCCAGGCCGGCAGCTTCGTGCCGGCGGCTGAGGCGCACATCGGCATTGCCGACCGCATTTTTACCCGCGTCGGAGCGGGTGACAACCTGGCCCGGGGGCAGTCCACCTTCATGCTGGAAATGATGGAGGCGGCCGGCATCCTCCGTGGGGCGACCCCCAGAAGTCTCATTATCATGGATGAGATCGGCCGGGGCACCTCCACCTTCGACGGCGTTTCCATCGCCTGGGCGGTGGCGGAGTATATCCACGACACGCCGACCTGCCGCAGTCGCACCCTTTTTGCCACCCACTACCATGAGCTGACCGAACTGGCAACCACCCGCGAGCGGGTCAAGAACTTCACCGTGGCGGTCCGCGAATGGAATGACCAGGTCATCTTCCTGCGCACCATCATTCCGGGGGGCGCCTCCCACTCCTACGGCATTCAGGTGGCCCGTCTGGCAGGTATGCCGTCGGATGTCATCGAACGGGCCAAGGAGATCCTGCGCAACCTGGAAAGCGGCGAATTCGAAGAGGGGGCCCCGCGCCTGGCCAAGAGCAGCAAAAAACCGCCCAAAGAGCAGTCATCCCAGTTTTCCCTGTTTGAAACCACTGAAGACCAGCTGCGCCAGCGCCTGAAAAAAATGAATATCGCCACCCTGACACCGCTTGAAGCACTCAATTTGTTGGATGAATTGAAGCGGATGGTGTGAATAGCTGCCGCCTTGCAGAACCTCGCAAGACACCTTGACTGTGGTGGTCATTGTCTTTACGGAAACAGAGGCTGAAACTCATATCATCTCAATGAGAAAGGCGACGAAAAATGAGCAAATACACTTCTTCACTTGACGAATATCCGGAAATATCTACCGAAGATATGGCAAAGGCAAATTTTAGAGTTGGTGCAAAGCAGGTAACCCGTGAAGAATGGGTGTCTGCTGTCAGCAAAAAACAGCGCATCAGTATTATGCTTGATGAGCGGATTGTCGCCTGGTTCAAAGCCCAAGCCGGTGATCGCGGGTATCAGACTCTTATTAACGAGACACTCAAACAAGCTATCACCAACCAGGACCTTGAGAGTACCCTCCGGCGTATTGTCCGGGAAGAGATGAAACACGCTGCCTGATCATCAGTCACCACCCGTCCCTTTATAATAACCTTCCAGGATGTCAGTAGTAAGTTTCGGTAAGTAAGAAGCCCCCTCCTTCCTTTCAAGGAGGGGGTTGGGGGTGGTAGCCTTTCATCAATTTTACGGATTGCATTCAATGCTCTACAACCGGCCAGTTCTAAAAACCCGACGGAAGGAATTACGCAACAACTCCACTCCGGCTGAACAGCAGCTCTGGAGTATGCTGCAGCGCAGCAATCTGGGCAGTTACAAATTTCGCCGGCAACATAGTGTTGGGTCATACATTCTCGATTTCTACTGTCCCTCAGAAAAATTGGCCGTTGAGCTTGACGGTGATTCGCATTTTACCGACGACGCAATGGAGTATGACCGGATAAGAACGGAATATCTGAATGCCCTGAACATCAAGGTAATTCGGTTTCTGAATACGGATGTTTATGACAATCTGAACGCTGTCTGCGAATGGATTTTGGACGAGATCAAAGGCACCAGCACCCCCCATTGCAGATCATAACCAATTATCAAGCATAGTATGTCTATTTTTTGTGGACATACTATGCTGTTAAGTGCTAAATTATTGCCATCGCACAGGAGATGGTGATCATGACAAACACCTTGCTGACCAAGAGTATTCCCTATGAGGAGTTTGACTACCAGACTCTGCTGGACTCCGTTCGTGGCTATGCACAGCCTCGGATGAAGATTTCCGGAATGCTGGCTAAAGGCGATATAATACGCGTCAAAAAGGGATTATATATTCTCGGTGAAACGCTGCGTCGTCGCCCCTTCTGCCGTGAATTGCTGGCCAACCTGGTCTACGGCCCCTCCTATGTGTCCCTCGAATATGCCCTGCACTATCACGGCCTGACACCCGAGCGGGTTGAGACGGTAACTTCGGTAACCTGTGGCCGCTCCCGGACTTTCGCTTCTCCGGTCGGTACATTTTCCTATCGCATGATACCACTGGAAGCATTTCGCACCGGGATGGACCGGGTTGAACTGGATGATGGCCGCTCTTTTCTGATCGCTATTCCGGAAAAAGCGCTGGCAGACCGGATCGTTGCCGACCGGGGTGCCGGCATTTCAACGCAGAAGAATCTGCACGAATATTTGCTGACTGATCTCCGCATTGATCCTGTAATTCTCTATGGGCTTGATCCGGCCAGACTTACGGAAATAGCCGGGCAGTACCGCTCTCGCAGAGTGAAGCTGCTGGCAGACCTAATTACCCGGCTGGGGAAAGGAGCTCGATAATGCATGAAGCGGTGGCCCGTATGCTTGCCAAATACGAACCGAAGAGTGTTGACGATTCAGTCAGAGCGCTGCGGGAGATTATTCAGGAGGTGGCGCTGCTCGGACTCTGGCGGGCCAAGTTTTTTGAGCACGCCGCGTTTTATGGCGGTACGGCTCTGCGCATTCTGTATGGGCTCGACCGATTTTCCGAAGATCTGGATTTCTCGCTGCTGACACCGGTCCCTGAGTTTAATCTGGCACGATATACGGCATCACTTGAGGAGGAACTGCTGGCATTCGGTTTCAACGTTCGGGTGGAAATGGTAGACAAGACAGCCGAATCAGCGGTGCAGTCGGCCTTCCTCAAGGCAAACACCCGCAATGAACTTCTGGTCATTGAAGCCGGAGAGGATCTTATGGGGCAGGTTGCAGCCGGACAGGTGCTGAAAGTGAAAATTGAGGTGGATACGGACCCTCCGCCAGGCTTCAGTACCCAGACTCGCTATCTGCTGCATCCGATACCTTTTGCCGTCCGGAGTTATTCGCTCCCGGATCTCTTTGCCGGCAAGATGCACGCGGTCCTCTTCCGCAGATGGAAAAACCGGGTCAAGGGTCGTGATTGGTACGATCTTGTCTGGTACGCCGCCAACCACCCGCATCTGAATCTGACTCACCTTGAGCAGCGGATGCGGCAAACCGGTCATTGGGACGGTGATAACCGTCTTTCATCGGCAGATTTTACCCGGTTACTGCGGGAGGCAATCGATCGGCTGGATGTGAATCAGGCTCGTAACGATGTGGCACCCTTTATCAAGGATCAGCAGGTGCTTGCACTCTGGTCTCACGAATTTTTTCAAGATGTGGCAGGCCGGATTCAGACGGTAGGAAATTAACTGTTCCCCCTCAACCACCCCCCAGCCCCCTCCTTGAAAAAAATGAGGGGGAGCTTGTGGACTGAAGCTAATTGCTCTTTGGCAAAGTATGTCACCACCCGTCCCTTTATAATAACCTTCCAGGATGTCAGTAGTAAGTTTCGGTAAGTAAGAAGCCCCCTCCTTCCTTTCAAGGAGGGGGTTGGGGGTGGTAGCCTTTCATCA
>CAINRC010000033.1 GCA_903852495.1 uncultured Geobacteraceae bacterium
GAGCCAGATGACCCTCGTAGATCCCAAAACCGGAGGACCGCTGGTGCGCCTGCTGCCACAGGACAAAACAAAGAATGCATCTGGACTGCGTCGAACCATCAATCCATCCGCAACAGCCGACAATGCCGACCTTAAAGACAATCGGATGCCTTTGATAAGACATTGCTTCTGCATGGTTGAACTATAGGAATTTCGATCTTGTATGTCAAGGAAATCTTGACCACAAAATGTAGGGTGCTGCTCTAATGACCACGTTGAAGGCACTTTGCGACATCCGTACTTATGATAAATCTGTTCATCTTTTAGCCTGTCCACCTGCCAAAAAGGAATTTTGGACAGAATTTCAGACAGACCTCTCCGGCACGCCTTCTTTCGCAATGCGTTATGACTGTATGTATTCATCCCAGGTGTATTCTGGGTCGCCGTAGATAGTATCATTGAGTGGTTGGATTTGGAGATCGGCAGCGGCGTATTCCCGGATTGGCGGGTCATGTATTTTCGGTGGCGGCCTTGACCTGACCAGCCAGATGCTCAGATGTTCGAGTATCGCCCTGATCACTTGGCGGTCATCTATCGCACTGATGACCCGCATTTTCCCCTGACACTTTGGGCAGATCAGAGGATCAACTTCGTATATCTTTTGGATCAGTCTTGCCCAACTTTTCCTGAATGCCTTTTCGTTTCCCTGTGTTTCAAGGATGCAGGGGACAGCAGCATCGTTGCCTGCCTTCTGCCGTTTTCCCCGTGCGACGTTGCTATAGTATCCGTAGTACCTGACCATCTGTTCGCCCCTGTTCGGTATGTGCGTACACATCGCCGCCAGCCACTCCATTGCGGGGAAGACCTTGTTTGTCTTTCTGTCCTTGCCCGTATAGACGACCTGCCCCACGTCATCCAGGTACTGCATCCGCTCCTGAGAAAAAGATGCCCTAATGATATAACGCGCCAGGTTTTCCATAGCAGTATCATCATTGGGTGAGATGCGGTTGCCGCAGAAGACGTGGAAGCCGGAATGTTTCCATGAAGAGTGCATGGCTATCAATTCGCGGGTAATCTTCCCTTTTGCCAGAAGCATCTTGAAAACATTGTGCCGGAAGAGAGCCTCCAGCTTTTTCAGTTCCAAAGGCGGCGCGACGCGGAACATACCCTTTTCGCCATAAAAGCAGCCATCGGTGACGAGGATGTGGCAGTGCGGATTGAATCCAAGGAAATCGCCAAACGTCTGCATGGCGATGACGGCGCCGGGGATGGGATCATTTTCAGGAACCGCATCCTGGATAAAACCCTTCAGCGATTCCCAGGCGCAGCGGCTGAGGGCAGCAAGAAGCTTTCGATCATACAGAAAGTAACGACGCAGGATTTTCGGGATACTGAACACGAAATGGCGGTGAGGTATCTTTTTGAGGACTTCCATACAAAGCCGTTCCCCGAATTCCACCACACGTTTCTGATGGCAGGATGGGCAGAAATGACGGCGCTTACAGGAAAAAGCGAGGAGGTATTCATGGCCGCAGTCTTTGCATTTCACACGGGCAAAACCGTGCTGAAGATCGCCGCAATCCAGATAACGGTAGATCACCTGCTCGATGTAAGGCCGCCAGAAACCATACTGCCGTGAGAACTGTTCATCATAACCCTGCACAAAGGTTTCAAAATAATCCTCTACACAATGATAATAATCAGAATCTTGCGGGTGGCGGGGCCGGTAAACGGCTGCTGGCAATGACATGTCTTCCTCGCTTCGGACGAATCAATGCGTCCAGAAGCACAAAGACATAGTAGAACGTTCGTTCTATTGTCAAGGGAAAATATTGTACTCGCAATAAGAATTAAGATTAAAAAGCACGAACAGCATCAATATCGAAAGCCCCGAATCAGGCTGCATTTACTGCGGAGAAGAGTAAGTCGCTCCCCGGTTTTTTTATCACTTTACCGGCGGATGTGAAGTAAAAATCTCAGTTCCGCCATCGTCAGTTACAAAGTCCCCGCCGTGGAGGTTATGGCGGGCTGTGCCGTCGCTATGGCCAAGTACAATGGACTTTATAAAGTAAGCCACATCCAGGATAAACTGGCGGATATCGCCGCATACGTGGAGACGCTGCGCGCCCTTGCCAATGCAGCGGCTCAAGACCCTGTCATGTATGGCGACATCGCCGTGCCGAACCCTCTTATCTGCAATATGGCAAACTCCATTTTGCCAGCAAATACCATAATTTCCTGGAGCTGGTTCAGGATATCGGTGGCGGTATCCTGGCAACGGCGCCCGATAAAAAAGATTGGGAGAACCCGGACATCCACGATTACCTGGACCATTATCTGGGCGGATCGGAAAAATACAGCACTCTGGATCGACTCATGATGATTCACGAGACGATGCGGCATGTCTGCTCTCATGAATCGGCCTTCCATGAGGTCACAACCGTTCATGCAGAAGGGTCCAGGCATCACCCCCCGGGGCGGTGCGGCGTGAGGTGACAAGATTTGTCCATCAGTTCTTGAGTCTTTCTGGCCATGCCATCTTCTTCTGCCCAGGAACAACACGAGCACGTGTTGGATCTGCCTTGCAAGATCTAGGTGGAGAGTGTCGCGCCTTCCAGTTCGCACAAAAGGGCCTGACCACTTGGCGGGCTAAATAATCACAAGGAGTGCCTGGTGGAAGCCATCATATTGGCAGGAGGTCTTGGAACGCGCCTGCAGGAGACTGTACCCAACCTACCCAAGGCCATGGCACCAGTGGGTGACCGCCCTTTTTTATCTCACCTCCTTGCCTACCTACAAACCCAGGGAGTCACAAAAGCCATCCTCGCGGTGGGATACATGGCTGAGAAGGTTGAAGCGTATTTCGGCGAAAGCCACAATGGGCTCCCCATAATCTATTCAAATGAGCCGAGACCCATGGGTACAGGAGGCGCCATCAAGCTAGCCACTGCTCATGTATCCACCTGGCCAGTCCTGGCGGTAAATGGAGACACACTCTTTCCCTTTTCGCTTCCTTCGTTTGAAGCCTTTCACCACTCCACACCAGGTTGCTTTAGCATTGCTCTTTGTCCCATGTCCAATTGCGAACGTTATGGCACGGTAGTTACGAGCCCAGATGGC
>CAINRC010000034.1 GCA_903852495.1 uncultured Geobacteraceae bacterium
AGACCAGCACATCACAGTAACCAGAGTCAAAATCCGAGATAAAAATCCAAATGGTAGCAGAGCAGACGCGGTTTAGTTCAACAACAGTTTATGCGGTGGTTCCGCTGACGCTACACACCGCATAAACTCTTAATTCGTTAAGATTGCTTACGGGGTATGGCCAGCTGGATTTAGCTAGAGGGTTAGGTATGAAAGCCGCGACACACGTTAACCGGTGGGAACAGGGAATTGCTATACCTCGGACAAAAATGCTCCAAACATTAGGGAATATTTTGGAGGTGTATTGGCCTTGGCTGCAGGACACCTCGTCTGATTTTGCAAAAAATCCGTTTGTTTACTTTAGGCCATTGTCGCCATTCGTAGATTACACTCCGCGCTGGCGAACACTTTTACCACAAGAATTGGCTGGAATATTGCCTGAACTGTTCAAAGAGTTAGATACCCTAGATATATGGGCTTTGCGTGCCCCGTGCAAAGGCGGCTGTATTGTTACTTCAAAGCCGGGGCTCTCTCTCCTAATTACCTGTTTGCCTCCCTTATTCGAACCCTTAGTCGATGTGCTCCCATCCGCTCAGCATAAACTTATCAGCGACTCGACTTTCGCTGAGTGGGCTTTTAAGGGGACAGGAGAAAAATGGATTTTTAATCAATGTGGTATTGAGTATAACGAAGTTGAAAAAAAGCCATCACTGCCGTCTGGGAAAAAAGTAAGCTTTAATGGTTATGCTAAAGTGTCTGCTGATGTTGACTGTGAAAAATTACAGACTACCATACAAGCCAAAATCAATAAAATTTTTGATGAATCGAGCCTGTCCGATGGGCATGTTAGCGTAAAAATAACTGTACCAAAAAGTTTTATGCAGTTTTTATTAGATAATGTACCCGATCAAGATTGGAAAAAACTCGTTTTAAGCTTGCCGAACGAAGCAGAATAACAGGGATACGCCACCGGTTGGGTCAGAAAAACGATCATTTCTGGCTGCTATTGAAAAAAACACGAAAGTTTAAGAACTTATGCTTTAGGAGGAAACTTCAATTGCACCATAGCCTCATATCTAGTCACGGCAGCATAATCGTATCGATGCAGCATATTGCACCACACGATCAGTATGACCGTTTTGCCAAACTGCTTGTAGCGAGCAATTATTTGCTGCCATCGGCGCACGTTATGCAAAATGACGTACTCGCATATTGCCTTCTAATGCACCCTATATCCGCTGTCCGGAATTTCTTCAGCATTGACGATGAAGGAAAATAGTCGGCATAATTAAACTGTCCCAGCAATATTTCCGCATCAATCTTCTTATTAACCTTTTCCATTGCCCGTCGGTTTTCCGGTGTATCCTTCAGAGTCGTTAACTCACGACAGCGAGTATCTCGGTAAATAAAGTCGAAAAACAATGCTCCGGTATCTTTTCTTACTCTGACGCTACCCATGGCAGACACCTCCACTTGCGAGAGGAATCATTGGTGCTTTGAGAGTAGCGGTCTGCATCATGTCCTGCTCGATGGCCTCCCAGATGAACAGGATTTTTCTTCTCCCGAATGGTCGGAAGTAGTGAACGCCTTCGAGCAGAACCGAATCCAGAAGATATTGCCGGATGTAGCGCTCGTTGTAATGCAGACGGTTTGAAAGCTCCTCTGTGGTAAGAAACGATTTAGTAGCCATGGTGTTGCCTCCTGGTTTTGGTCACTCTGTGATCTTATTGAATCATAGCACGCAATAAATGGTGTGTCAACAACATTTATTGAAATTGTATCACTGTGGGCATTTTTATGTTATGTGGAGAGATAAATATGCTATTATGAGTGTCACTCAACGCGGGAGGATGATGACTTATGATTCGCTTTAAGCTTAAGGAAATGCTGTCTGATAAGGCCTTTAGAGAAGGGAAACGGATTAATCTTGAGGCACTATCTGAAGCAACAGGAGTAAACAGAAGCACTCTTTCGCGGATATCAGCGTTCAGAGGTTACAATACAACGACCGACAATATTGACAAGCTATGCCGATATTTTGGATGTAGCGTGGATAAACTTATGGAGTAT
>CAINRC010000035.1 GCA_903852495.1 uncultured Geobacteraceae bacterium
GCACATGATCGGGCATCACCTCCATTTCGATAATTTCAGAGGACGTCTCTTTACCTACCTCTTCGATAATAGTTTTAAGGCGTTCATCTACTCCATCTATTAATACAGACCTCCGATACTTCGGAGCCCATACAACGTGGTATTTGCAAGAGTAGACAATGTTATTATTGCTCTTATATTTGATTTTAAATTCATTCATATGTTGAGTATACTACTAGAATCAATCTAACACAAGTGCTTTTTAACTTGACGTCTCACCCCATGGCTGAAGCGAGGGGCTTGCGACGGGGTCTCGGTCAGATTTTATCACCCTTCAGATCACAGGCAAACAGCTTGCCCGCCCCGCGTGAAGCGCAGAAATCACCGCACATGGTGCAGGTGGCTTCATCCTCCGGGGTGCGGCTGGCGCGGATAGCCCGGGCATCCTCCGGGTAGAGAGCCAGCTGGAACTGTTTCTCCCAGTTCAGGTCGCGGCGCGCCTTGGACATTTCCTTGTCCCGCTGGCGTCCTTTTTCCGGGTATTTGTTCATGTCACCAATATAGGCCGCAATCTTGGCCGCCTTAACCCCCATGCGCACATCCTCTTCATTGGGGAGCGCCAGGTGCTCCGCCGGGGTGATGTAGCAGATCAGGTCGGCGCCGAAGCGGCTGGACTGGGCGGCGCCGATGGCGGCGGTGATATGGTCGAAACCGGGGGCGACATCGGTGGCGATCGGCCCGAGCATGTAGTACGGCGCTCCGCCGCTCATTCGCTTCTGCAGCTGGATATTCCCCTCAATCTCGTCAAGCGGCACATGTCCCGGCCCTTCCACCAGCATCTGGCACCCCATGTCGCGGCCGATTTCGGCCAGCTCACAATTGAAAATCAGCTCCTGAATCTGGGCACGATCCGAGGAATCATGAATCGCCCCGGCCCGCAGGCCGTTACCGAGAGAAAGAACGGTGTCGTATTTTTTCAGGATTGAGACTACCCGGTCGAACTTTTCGTAGAGCGGATTTTCGCGCCCGTTGGCAATCATCCAGGCGACCATGGAAACGCCCCCCTTGGAGACCAGGCCGCCGTAGCGGTACCCCTGTTTGCGCAACCGTTCGATGGTGCAGAGGTTGATGCCGCAGTGCACCGCCATGAACGCCATACCGTCGGCGCACTGCTGCTCGATAATATCGAAAAGCATCTCTTCGTCCAGCTTGTTCGGATCGCCATATTTACGGGCCGCCTCGCAGAAGGCCTGATACAGCGGCACATTGCCGACCGGCAGATCCACTGCGGCAATAACTTCGCGCCGGACGCGATCAAGGTCGCCGCCGACGGAGAGTTCCATCAGAGTGTCAGCACCCGCTTCCTGTGCCACCAGCGCCTTCCTGATTTCCGCCTCGTAGTCGATGATGTCCGAGGAGGTGCCGATGGAGGCGTTGACTTTGGTGGAAAGTCCCTTGCCGATACCGGCAATGCGCGACGGCTTGCGGTTATGATTCCAGGGAATGACAATCCTCCCTTCGGCCACCATCCGGCGGATATATTCGGCATCGTGCTGTTCGGTGACCGCCACGGTCTGCATCTGAGGCGTGATGATGCCCTGGCGGGCGTATTCTATCTGGGTCGACATGGGTCACATCCTTTTCAATTTCCGGACTTTTTTATCCTTGTGACACGCCGGCCTGTTCAAACGTCGCCATTTCCTTCAGCACTTTGACGCCGGCTTCAATCAGCGTCATGGCCAATGCGGCGCCGGTCCCCTCCCCCAGGCGGAAGCCGAGATCAAGAATCGGTTCCGTGCCGATGCGCTCCAGCATGAAGCGGTGACCGATTTCCACTGATTCGTGGGCGGCAAAGATATAGTCCCGCACGTGGGGATGCAGCTCCGAGGCGATCAGCGCCCCGGCAGTGGAGATAAAACCGTCGATGACCACCGGAATCGAATTGGCGGCGCAGCCAAGGACCAAACCCGCAATCGCCGCGATTTCCAGACCGCCGACTTTGGCCAGCACATCCAGCGGATCTCCGGGATCAGGCTTGTTGAGTGCGAGCCCCTGCTCGATGACGCGGATCTTGTTGACCAGCGCCTCGTCGCCGATGCCGGTGCCGCGATGGGTCACTTCCGCCACTGTTTTACCGGAGAAGGCCGCGATGATCGCCGAGGACGGCGTCGTATTGCCGATCCCCATTTCACCGGTGCCGACGATCCCGATCCCTTCGGCACGGCACTGATCAGCCAGATCGATACCGACGGTCAGGGCGGCGATGGTGTCGTCCCGCGTCATGGCGGGCCCTTTGGCAAAGTTTTTCGTGCCCCGGGCAACTTTCTTATGGATCAGGCCCGCAATGCCGGCAAAATCATAATCGACACCCACATCCACAACCCGCACTTCCGCCCCCACGTGCCGGGCCAGAACGTTGATCCCGGCGCCGCCGGAAAGAAAGTTCAGGACCATCTGGGGAGTCACCTCGCGGGG
This sequence comes from uncultured Geobacteraceae bacterium, assembly GCA_903852495.1. Taxonomy (GTDB): domain Bacteria; phylum Desulfobacterota; class Desulfuromonadia; order Geobacterales; family Pseudopelobacteraceae; genus JACRCG01. The sequence continues at coordinate 2,455 of CAINRC010000035.1, forward strand.
AAAAAGAGACACTCCTTCCTCGGTCACACCATGGTCACCGGCAAAGGTAAATACGACCTTCCGGGAAATATCCGGGTCTGGATTGCCGCTGATGGCCACGATGCGCCGTGCGAATTCCTCCAAGCGGCCCAGAGAGCCAAGTGGTTTGGTCTTGTTGTCAAGCCGGGTCTGCGCCTGCTGCAGCAGTTCCGCGCTGACCGGTTTGATGCGGGAAAGTGTTCCGGTGATGATGTCCATGGGATATCTCCTGTTTATCTGCTATTTCAATTTCAATGGAATTCCACTGATGACCACATGAACTTCATCCGCCGCCGCAGCCAGAGCCTGATTCGTGCTGCCGGCAATGTCACGGAAGATGCGCGCCAGCCTGTTGTCCGGCACGATCCCCATGCCGACTTCACTGCTGACCAGGATAACCGGCGTCACCATTTCATGAAGCGTTCTCTGCAAACGCTGCAGATCCCCGTGAATCATCTCTTCAACCCGCTCCCCGCTCTCTTCATATCTGAACAGCAGGTTGGACAGCCAGAGCGTAAGGCAGTCCACCAGGATCGCCTGATACTGACCATCGCAGCGGGCCAGAGCCTGTGACAGGTGGATCGGTTCCTCAATTGTGCACCATTCAGCGCCGCGCCGTTCCCGGTGCCGTCTGACCCGTTCGTCCATTTCGCCATCCAGCGTCTGGGCCGTTGCCAGGTAGGCGAGCGGCGAGCCGAACTCCCGTGCCCTTTTTTCGGCATACACACTTTTGCCACTGCGTGCTCCGCCGGTAATGAAGATAATCCGTGCCATTGTGCCTCCTTATTCCAATTCCAGTTCAAAGATGATCTCAAGGCGGCGAGGAGATCGGCGACGTAGGCGTACACGATAGTACGTTGAGGAGCCGATGACGAGCCAACGAAGAGAGGGCTTTGAAATGGAATTGGAATTAAATAAAAAAGCCCCGGTCCGTGAAAGGACAGGGGCTCGAAAACCGGATAATCAGATACGATCAGGCTTCGGCCCCTCGTTCCACGGAGGTCCCAAAACAGAATCGGAATGGCAGGTTTCCTGGCTTCAGGGTCATCTTACTAGCCGCGCCTTCCCGGAAAACTCCAGTGGCATTGTGCGGTGTTCATCGCCTGTTACAGTTGCGGGACAGCGAAGGATTCAAACCTTCTTCCCTTTTACCCGTGCGGCTAAGCACGGCACCAAAACCGTGTGGTTAAACAATTGTGCTGATGTGTGTAGCAGAGAGGGGAGACCAATGTCAAAAGAAATTACTGCGCCCTCAGCACCGTACCATCATGCCTCCACCCAACTCCCCGTTTTCCAGAATTTTGTCAGAGCGTTTCTCCAGGGTTCAGGGTTCAGCCCTGACTCCTTGATCCAGGCCGGGTTGTAGTATTTGTCCTTATACCGGCTCCCTTCGTCACAGATGATGCTCACAATGGAACCGCCGCGCCCTTCTCTCTGCATCCGTTCCATCAGACGCAGCGCCCCGTAGAAATTGGTCCCGGTTGAGGGGCCGACTTCAAACCCAACCAGTTCCGAGACCAGCTGCATCGCAGCAAGGGAGGCGTTGTCCGGAACCTTGATCATGTGGGAAACCCCTTGACGCAGGAGGCTGAAGGTCTTTCCGAACACCACGGGGCCGCTTGAACCGATCCCCTCGATACGTGAGCCGGTGGGGATGCGCAGTGTTTCATTACCGGTTGTGTACCAGTCAAAGAGGACAGAATCCTCGGGATCAACAACGGCGAGTTTAGCCGGGCAGTTCCTGCCATTGAAATCCGCCCATTTACGCAGGTATCGGGCAATACTTGTGGCCGTCCCGCCCGAACCGGCCCCCGCGACAAACCATTCAGGACAGGGTTTGTCTTCCATCTCCAGTTGACGATATACCTCCGCCGCCATGTTCATGCTTCTGTCTGCATCCGCATCGAAAAAATCAAGCACCTTTTCCGTATTGGCAAACTGGTTCAGGTTGTACCCCTGAGTATCAGTGAGCAGCAGTTGTTCGATATACGCGGCGGGAGCCATGCCGGCGGGGGCAAAGGCTGCTTCACCGCCATATTGTTTGATCGCCTTGATCTTCAATTCGCTGATACCGGGCCGCATGACCGCAGTGAACTTCAGGCCGAGTATGGAAGCAAAATAGGCCTCACCGATTGCTGTATTCCCGCTGGTCGCCTCGTAGAGATGGGTCTGGGGGCCGATGGCACCGTTCACGAGGGCACTCATGATAAGCCCCCACGCCACCCGGTGTTTGAGGCTTCCTGTCGGGGACTTGGCCTCGTTCTTCAGGTAGATGTGCAGATTTTTGTTGAAGGGGGCTTTCAGGAGCAGCAGAGGTGTCACGCCTGACCGTTTCCGTTCAGACCACATGAGGCGGATACTCTCTCTTGTCCAGACCGGATCGGTGAAGTTCTGTGACGCTTCACGAGGTGCCCTGGTCAAGGCTAGGACTGATGCGGACAGCGATTCACCACCGGCAAAACGCGGCAGGGCAAGGCTTGAAACTAACAGAAGACCTGAATTGAGAAATGCCCGTCTGGTGGGATTGTACTCTACAAAAATGTCTGGTTTTTTCATACGTGGAGCCTCCTGTACGATTGCAGTTTATGACGGAGTGAACGGGTAAAACGCGAGTATCCGGCGAAGTACTGTTTCAATAATGCGGCGGCGGTTCTTCCTGGTCAGGGTCGCGGGAGACGGACGGAGCCATGGTCATAAACTGCTCCTTCAGCGCCGCAAAACCGTGCTTCAACGCTTCAATTTCCAACTCCTGACGGCAGACAATTTCATTCAGTTCCTGAATTGTCATCTCCTGCTGCATATAGCGCAGCTCCAATTCGTCAATCCGTTGTTCCATTATATTACCTCCACCAGGTGAAAACGTCGGTTAGTACAGAATGCGGCGCGGCCATGCGTGCTACAGCTCATCGGGCACATTGGATGCTTTGAAACTTCTGAACAGGAGCAGATCATACACCACCTTCAGACCACCGGCAATTATGAATGAGCTGCCCGGAAACAGAGCGAACAGGGCCCCTGCAACGGCCGGGGAGAGGGAGGCGCCAATGGAGCGGGCGATACCGGTAATGCCGGCAGCGGCAGAGCGCTCATCCGGTGCGACTACAGCCATGGTGTAGGCCTGGCGTGTCGGCACATCCATCTGAGATATGCTGAAACGCAGGAGCAGCACCGTAATCGCAAGGGAAAAGTTCGGCATGAGCGGAACCAGAATCAGGAGAATATTGGACGGCAGATGGGTAAACACCATGGTGCGGATGAGCCCGATTTTTTTTGCCAGCGGTACGGCAAGCAGTGCCGAAATACCGGCGAGCAGGTTGGCTCCGAAGAAGATACTCCCCAGCGCAGCTTCATCCGCCCCGTAGCGGACATGAAACCAGTAGGCCATAAAGCTCTGGAGCACGAAACCACCGGCAAAGGCATCCAAAGAGAACAGCAGTGAGAGCTTGACGATCACACCACGTGATTTATGCAGGCCGAAACGACTTTGCTGCTCAGCAGGCGCGGCATACCGGGGTGCCTCGCACTCTCCGGAAAGCTGGGTAAACAGGAGTGCAAGAAGACCACCGATGAGCGCGTAACCGAGCAGGACAACCCGGTAGGAATCCAGCGGGCTCATGCCGCCGGTCTGCAGCATTTTGGCCAGGAAACCTCCGGCCAGCGCCCCGAATGCGGTGGCCAGTGAGCCGATCAGGTTGTACCAGGCGAAGAGTGACGTTCGCTGCTCTTTTGTGACCATCTGCGACAGCGCCGCCTGTTCAACGGGGAGAAATGGGCCGATTTCATTGCCGCTCGGGCTTATTACCCCCAGAATTGCGGCGATAATGAGCAGCTGGGGATTTCGAGTCAGGATGAAGACCACTCCGGCCGCCAACATGAGGAGGGCGCCGATAATAAGCGTTTTCTTCCGGCCGAACCGGTCGGCGGTTGTGGTAAGAAACAGCGATATCCCCGCATCGCCAATAAGCGTCAGCGAGAACAAAACTCCCATGAGATAGTCGCCAAAGCCGGATTCTGAGAGATAGAGGCCGAGAACGACCGACAGAAAGCCGTACCCGAAAAGCCGGAGGGTGCGGGTGGTGAAAAGCAGTACGATAGTGCGGTTAGCCATAAGCGTCATCTTCTTTTCTGATTAGTACTGATCTCCCGCCACATCATATCTCCCTCCCCTTCAAGGGGAGGGATGGGGTAA
>CAINRC010000036.1 GCA_903852495.1 uncultured Geobacteraceae bacterium
GGAAGCAACTCGCAATCTATAGGAAGGCTCTTCATCCATTGAATGGCCATGTCCGCTGTAGGACGCTCTGCAATAGCAATTTTCCGCCACAAGCTCAAGTCCACAACCGCTTGGCGAATGACAGCTGCGCCTGGAACATCCTCCTCATCCGAAGACAAAAAAACCTCGGATCCACGGGCCCAAACACGGTCTTCTGTCAGTACGATCTTTTCATTGCGCAATGCTGTTTTGATATTCGAGAAGGCCTCGGTGGAACAGGATTCAGCCATCTGATCTAGGCGTCGATACCACTTTTCGACCTCATGTACTGGTGGCTTATCAGATTTTGACAATGCGCGCAGGCAGTCAAGCAATCGTTCAGGTCCAGTAGGTACATCACTTACTCCAAGCAAATCAAGTAATGGCCGGGTAGCTTCATTGTCAATCCTACCATGCAAAAAGGGCTCGACATCCATCAGAGATTCTGTTTCATGTGTGCGCCGCAGCAGTTCAAATGGTTTCCTATAAAACCCTCTCGTATCAGGAAGGCAAGGTAGTTCGCGGAACTTGATTATCCAGTTTGGAAGCAACTGGTCATTGGTGATAGAACGTTTGGTGCCTGTTGTCGCAATTTGCGATGCTCGTGCGCTCTTTGCCTTGCTCCAGTATTCAACCGGCTGGTAAAGAATTTGTTGCATCACCTGCCCCCATATGTTCTCATCCTCAAGAGAAATTGTCTGCCAATGGGACCACAATATCTCAGTGAAGTCCCAGTCTTCCAACTGGAAATACTCGTTCCTATAAGGAAAATCAGAAGTTCCTGAAAACCCCCTTTTGTCCATATCATGAAGCAGTCTGGTTCGATCATAAAACGATTCCTTTCGCAAAGAAATCGGAACAAAACTTGCGAAACCCGCACGTCCGGATTCAATCCATCTAGCCCACTCTTCAGGAGTACATGAGTTCCATGTATTCGCATATGCCTCGTATAAAGTATGAGTTAAACCCCATTCTTTAGGAAGCAGCACCGCCCGCTCTCCTTTCGGATCATAAACAACGACGTAACTAATTGGTCGCAGGTATGTATCGAGTGTGACATAGCGAAATGCATCGCCAACCGAAGCTCCGAGTTTACAAGCTATTTGCGCAAGTCTGACACACTCTTTGATTTGAAGCTTCTCATTAACGAAAAACGATGATGCGACCTGATCAATAACCTTGCTTACGTCACTTGCATCCTCCAATCCAAGAGCACTGAGAAGCCGTTGGGCTAACTCAGCATCCATTTGTCGGCAGTTATTCTGGCCATTTTCAGTATCACGACGCTGTTCAGCAAGAAACCTTGGCCAGTTCTGGTTTAGAACTAAAAGATTGGTGGCAAGAAAGTCCCAGTCATCATAAGACTGCAATAATCTTTTTTCACCGAGACGAACCACTTCATGAGCGGAGTACAAAATGTCCTTACCTTGGACAGGAACTATATGTAGTTTTTTTGCAATAGGATTTTCTCGAAAAAATCGGACCATGTCTGGGGCAACAAAAACCCAAAGTGCTAACAACTGCCTCCAGCCTTCCGGTTTAGGCAA
>CAINRC010000037.1 GCA_903852495.1 uncultured Geobacteraceae bacterium
AAAGTCAAGAGAACAAAGGATTTGAGATGATACATATAGAGCAATCAGGCAAAGACAACCAAAACCCCGGCTTTCATCCCTGTATCACAGATACAGGGGATTCCCGCCGGTAATTCTAAATCTGTTTTTGGTGTTTTTGGTTGAAATAACGGTAAACTACGGTATGCTTCCAGTATGATAAATACTACAATTCTACATAACGGTGTCCGAATTGTTACCCAGAATATCGGCTATATGCATACTGTAACAACAGGCATCTGGGTGGCTAACGGCACCCGGAGTGAATCGCCTGAAGATAACGGTGTGGCGCATTTTATTGAACATATGCTGTTCAAGGGGACTGAGAAGCGCACCGCGCAGCAGATAACCCGTGAGATGGATTCCATGGGTGGCATTCTGAACGCTTTCACCGGTCATGAGTATGTATGCTATTACGCCAAGGTGCTGGCTAAATTCCTTCCCCGCGCTGCCGATCTGCTGGCTGATATTTTTCTGAATTCCACGTTTCCTCCCGAGGAGATCGAGCGGGAACGTAAAGTGGTTCTTCAGGAAATCAAGATGCGTGATGATTCGCCCGAAGAGTGTATTCATGACCAGTTCCACCAGAATTTCTGGCATGGACAGCTGCTCGGTATGCCGGTGCTTGGCAGCGAGGAAACGATAGCCGGCTTGTCACGCGGGGCTATTCTTGCCCATAAAAACAGCCGCTACCGCCCCCAGGATATTATTATCGCCGCAGCCGGCAATGTGAACCACGACGAGTTGGTAGCACTGCTGGGCCCCCTGTTTTCCGAGATCACATCACCATGGCAGCCGAATGTGAATGACGGATTCAAGCTGCCGGAGAAAAAGGTCAGTACTACGGTGCGGGAGATGGAACAGACGCTTGTCTGTCTTGGCACCCGTTCGCTCCGTTACGATCATCAGGATCGCTATGCGCTGTTTCTGCTGACGACGATACTTGGTGGGGGAATGAGCTCGCGGCTTTTTCAGGAGGTGCGCGAGAAAAAAGGTCTGGCGTATTCGGTCTATGCCTACATCGTTTCTCATGCTGATTCGGGTGCTCTGGTTGTGTATGCGGGTACTGAAAAGGCGCACTGTCGTGAAGTGCTCGATATTGCGCAGCGGGAAATGACACGTCTTGTTGCAGAAACAGTGGTGCAGGACGAACTGGATGCCGCACGGGAGCAGCTGAAAGGCAAAACACTCATGTCGCTTGAAAGCAGTGACAGCCTGATGACCCGCCTGGCAAAAAATGAAATCTATCTTCACCAGCAGCAGTCAATTGACGATGTTATTGCCAACTACGATGCGGTAACGAGCGAAGATATTCAGAGGGTTTCCCGGAAATTGATTCGAAGTGAATACCTCCATCTTGAAGTTATGGGGCCGGTAGCAGACCTGGGGCTGACTGCCGGTATTATTGGAGTATAATATACATATCAGCCTCTTTTTTTTTGTTGAATGTCCCGGTTTTGACGAAATCCTGCTTGACCCGTTACTCTGATAAATGATACTGTGCCGTCACGAAAGAAACCCCTTTTAAATTAGTCCGAGAGACTAACAAAGGTGACACAATGGAAACACTGAACTTACATTAGCAGGGTCTTGCCGCATGGTGCGGGGAGGCCTTTTTTTTATGTCCAGGAGGGTACCGAATGCCTACTGAAAAAACAGTTTTGTTGGATGGAGCAGGGATCAAACGGGCTCTGACGCGGATTGCTCACGAGATTCTTGAACGGAACAAGGGGGTAGCCGATATCATACTGATCGGTATCCGTTCCGGTGGTGTTTTTCTCGCGGATGGCATTGCGCAGCAGATCAGCGTCATCGAAGGAAAGGATGTTCCGATTGGTGCGGTTGACATCACCCTGTATCGCGATGACTGCTCCGGAAACCTGCCGCACCAACCGGTCGGCAAGACCGATATTCCCTTTTCCCTTGAAGCAAAGAAAGTCATCCTTGTGGATGACGTTCTGTACACCGGGCGCACCATCCGGGCCGCCATGGATGCCATGATGGATTTTGGCCGTCCGCAATCCATCCAGCTGGCGGTACTGATCGACCGCGGCCATCGGGAACTGCCGATCCGGGCCGATTTTGTCGGGCGCAATGTCCCGACCAGCCAGAAAGAAAACGTAGAGGTTGTTTTTGACGCAACTAACCAGCCGATTGAAGTGGTACTCGAAAAATAGGGGGGTAAACAAGAATGGCCGAATTCAAGCACAAGCACATTATTGCCCTGCGGGACCTGTCTAAAGCGGATATTGAACTGCTGATTTCGACTGCGGAAAGCATGCGGGAGATCAACAGCCGAGATATCAAAAAGGTTCCGACGCTGCGCGGCAAGACGATCATCAACCTCTTTTACGAGGCGTCGACCCGTACCCGCACGTCCTTCGAAATTGCCGGCAAGCGGCTTTCCGCCGATACCGTCAATATCGCACCGTCAAACAGTTCGGCCACCAAAGGGGAAACTCTGGCTGATACCGCTTTGAATCTGCTGGCAATGAAGCCTGATATCATCGTCATGCGCCATGCTGTGTCAGGGGCGCACTACTTTCTGGCCAACAAGGTGAACTGCTCCATCATCAACGCGGGAGATGGTGCACATGAGCACCCGTCCCAGGGGTTGCTGGATATGCTTACCATGAAGGATCATTTCGGGCGTCTGGACGGCCTAAAGGTGGCGATTGTCGGGGACATAACCCACAGCCGTGTGGCCCGGTCCAACATTCAGGGATTAACCAAACTCGGCTCGTCAGTTTTTCTGGCCGGACCGCCGACCATGGTTCCCCCCGGCATTGAAAAAATGGGCAATGTTACGGTGTGCGGCACAATGGACGAAGCTCTGCAGGATGCAGATGTGGTCATGATGCTGCGTATTCAGCAGGAGCGGCAGGGCAAGACTCTTATGCCGAATGCCCGGGAATATTCCCGCTATTTCGGTCTGAATCCGAACAATGTCAAGCTCGCCAAGCCGAACGCAATGATCATGCATCCCGGCCCGATTAACCGTGGGGTGGAAATGTCCTCCAGTGTGGTCGACGGTGATCAGTCCTGGATTCTGAAACAGGTGGAAAACGGTGTGGCGGTGCGGATGTCCATGCTGTACCACGTCTGTGGTGTGGATTCGGTTGAATAACATGGCAGGATGGGGTGGGCAGCAGCAACTTAACTCAATACACAGGGGTGGCTCTATGAATCTATTGATAAAAAACGGCCGGGTAATTGACCCGAGCCAGAATATTGACGACACACTGGATGTCCTGGTGGAAAACGGTCTGGTCAAGAAAATCGGTGCGGGACTTTCAGCTCCGGCCGGCACCGAAACCATCGATGCCACCGGCACGTATGTGGTTCCGGGGCTGATCGATATGCACGTACACCTGCGCGATCCGGGACTGGAGTATAAAGAGGATATTGTTTCCGGTACCAAAGCTGCCGTTGCCGGTGGCTTCACCTCAATCTGCTGTATGCCGAATACCAAGCCGGTTATCGACAACAAAGCGATTGTCAGCTACATCATCAACAAGGCAAAAGCTGAAGGTTTCTGCAATGTATTTCCGGTCGGGTCCATAACCTACGGGCTGTCCGGTGACCGGATGTCCGAGATGGGGGAACTGAAGGAATCGGGCTGTGTCGCCGTATCCGATGACGGTAAACCTGTCCATAACAGTGAACTGATGATGCGCGCACTGCAGTACGCCGCCGGCATCGGCATCATGGTCATTTCGCACGCCGAAGAGCTGGAGCTGGTGGGCGAGGGGGTCATGAATGAAGGGTTTGTTTCGACTGAGCTGGGTCTGAAAGGGATTCCGCGTGTGGCGGAAGATATTGCCACATCCCGTGAAACTCTGCTGGCTGAGTATACCGGTACTTCCATTCACATTGCCCATGTTTCCACCAAAGGGGCGGTACAGATTATTCGCGAAGCGAAGGCGCGCGGCGTTAAAGTAACGTGTGAAACGGCACCTCACTACTTCTGTCTGACCGATGATGCTGTTCGCGGTTACAATACCAACGCCAAGATGAATCCGCCGCTGCGGGAAGCCGAAGATGTTGCCGCCATAAAAGCGGGACTGCAGGACGGTACTATTGATGCCATTGCCACTGACCATGCGCCGCACCATCAGGATGAAAAAGACGTTGAATTCAATGTTGCCATGAATGGCATTATCGGCCTGGAAACTTCACTGCCGTTATCACTCGCCCTTGTGGCGGAAGGTGTTGTTACACTTAATCAACTGATTGATAAAATGTCTGTTAAGCCTTCAAATATACTCAAATTAAATCGCGGGACTCTCGCCGTCGGAGCGGTCGCTGACATTACCCTGATTGATCCAAAACTTGAGTGGGTTGTCCAGGCTGAAAAACTGGCCAGTAAATCCAAAAACTCACCCTGGCTTTGCAAAAAGATGACCGGTGGTGCTGCGACAACAATTGTAGCCGGCAAAGTTGTTTATAAACGGTAAAAACAGAATTCAGGAGTTACGGATCTATGAAAGCAATCCTAGCGCTCGCCGACGGGCGCATATTTGAAGGGAAATCATTCGGCGCACCGGGAATGGCCACGGGAGAAGTAGTATTTAACACGGCCATGTCAGGCTATCAGGAAGTTCTGACGGATCCGTCTTACAAAGGACAAATGGTCACCATGACCTATCCGCAGATCGGCAACACCGGCATCAATCCCGAGGATATTGAAAGCCGCGGCCTCTTCCTGTCCGGTTTTATTGTTAAGGAATATCTTGAGTGCTATTCGAACTGGCGCGCCACCATGAGCCTTTCCTCCTATTTAATGGAGAACGGCGTGGTCGGCATCCAGGGTATCGACACCCGCGCCTTGACCCGCCATCTGCGTGACAAGGGGGCTCAGAACGGCATTATCTCCACCGTTGATCTGGATCATGCCAGCCTTGTCGCAAAGGCCAGGGCGGTGCCGAGTATGACCGGACTTGACCTTGCCTCCGGTGTCAGCTGCCGTAAACCGTACCACTGGACCGAAGGGGTGTGGGATTTGACGGATGGCTATCCGCAGGTTGATCCAGCCAGCTTGAAGTATAAGGTCGTGGCCTACGATTTCGGCATAAAGTACAACATTCTGCGCTGCCTGATTGATGCCGGCTGCGATGTTACCGTGGTTCCCGCTGATTGTACGGCTGAAGAGGCTCTGTCCATGAATCCGGACGGTATCTTCCTCAGTAACGGCCCGGGCGATCCGGAACCGTTGGTCGGAGTTCAGGCGGAGATCAGGAAAATGATCGGTAAAAAACCGATCTTCGGTATCTGTCTGGGGCACCAGCTCCTTGGACTCGCCCTTGGCGGTTCAACCGTCAAGCTCCCCTTCGGCAACCATGGTTCCAACCTTCCGGTAATGGATATGTCCACCCGCAAAGTGGAAATTACATCGCAAAACCACGGTTTTGCTGTTGATCTTGGGTCGCTGGGGAGCTCTGCCTGTCTGGGGCATGAAAACCTGAATGACCAGACTGTGGAGGGCATCCGTCACTGTACTTTGCCGATATTTTCCGTTCAGCACCACCCGGAAGCATCACCGGGCCCCCATGATTCACAGTATCTGTTCGGCCGGTTTGTTGAGATGATGGAACAGCATAAAGCTTAGCTGCAGCCATGGATTACCCCGCTCTTTACCAATCAGGCGAATTGCTGAACCGCATTCGCGAAGCATACCGGCGGCTTGCGGCGTGCGATCTTTGTCCGCATGACTGCGGCGTCAACCGTGTAAAGGGTGAGCGCGGCATCTGCGGGGCGGGGGTGCTGCCGAAGATTGCTTCAGCCAATCTGCACCGGGGGGAGGAACCGCCGATTTCCGGTTCAAAAGGATCCGGAACCGTTTTTCTGTCCGGGTGCTCTCTCAAATGCGTTTTTTGCCAGAACTTTCCCATCAGCCAACTGGGCAACGGCGAAGAGATTACAACGGGTGAGCTTGCTGCCCGAATCCTCAAACTGCAGCGGCAGGGTGCTCATAATATCAACTTTGTCACCCCGACCCACTACCTGCCGCAGATTCTGGCGGCTCTTTGGCTGGCGATACCTCACGGTTTCAATCTGCCGATCGTCTGGAACAGCAGCGGATTTGAGAAGGTCGATGCCCTTCAACTTCTGGACGGCATAGTTTCCATCTATCTGCCGGATATGAAATATGCCGATGATGCCTCTGCGACGGCAATTTCCTCCGTTCCCGACTACTGCCGGATCAATCGTACTGCTGTGATTGAGATGCTCCGGCAGGTCGGTCAGCTTCGGGTGAATGATGATGGTATCGCAACGGACGGTTTGATTGTTCGCCATCTTGTACTGCCGGAGGGGAAATCAGGATCTTTGGCAACGCTTCCCTGGATAGCGGAGAATCTCGGAGTTGAAACGCATATTGCCTTGATGAGTCAGTACTTTCCGGCACACAGGGCAGTAGAAATGGCCGGGCTGAATCGCCCTGTGAGTCAGGAAGAGTATGATAGTGCTGTTGAAGCTCTCGAAGAAGCGGGACTTCAAAACGGCTGGGTTCAGGATCTGGACGAAGAACGCGGGGCGATATGATCAGCTTGAATTACCTCTGGGCCAGGTTTTGCCTGGCTGGAGCAGCATTTTTTATTTTTTGATAATCACAAGAAGGAGTAAGTCTACATGCCGAAAAGAACAGACATAAAGAAAATACTTATCATCGGGGCCGGTCCAATTGTTATCGGTCAGGCCTGCGAATTTGATTATTCCGGAACTCAGGCCTGCAAATCGTTGAAGGAAGAGGGATACGAGGTTGTGCTGCTGAACAGCAACCCGGCCACTATCATGACCGACCCGGATTTTGCGGACCGAACCTACATCGAGCCGGTTACGCCGGAAATACTGGCCAAAATAATCGAGAAAGAGCGCCCCGATGCGCTGCTGCCGACGCTGGGCGGTCAGACCGCACTTAATACTGCGGTGGCCGTTGCCGAAATGGGCATCCTGGATAAATTCGGTGTGGAACTGATCGGTGCCAAACTCCCGGCGATCAAGAAAGCGGAGGATCGTACTCTGTTCAAGGCAGCCATGGAAAAAATTGGCCTGGCAGTACCGAACTCCGGTCTGGCCCACAACTATACGGAGGCCATGGAGGTCATAAAGACGATCGGGTTCCCGGCTATCATCAGGCCGTCATTCACCCTTGGCGGGAGCGGTGGGGGCATTGCTTACAACCTTGAAGAGTATGAGAAAATGGCGCTGGGGGGGATCGATGCGTCACCGACTGATGAGATTCTGATTGAAGAATCGGTTATCGGCTGGAAAGAATATGAGCTGGAAGTTATGCGCGATACGGCTGATAACGTTGTGATTATCTGCTCGATCGAAAATTTTGATCCAATGGGAGTCCATACCGGCGATTCTATAACCATAGCTCCTGCGCAGACGCTGACCGACAAGGAATACCAGATTCTTCGCGATGCTTCTCTGAAGATCATTCGGGAAATCGGTGTTGATACGGGCGGCTCCAATATTCAGTTCGGTATTAACCCGCAAGATGGCCGTCTGGTGGTGATTGAGATGAATCCCCGTGTGTCGCGCTCATCAGCCTTGGCCTCCAAGGCGACCGGTTTTCCCATTGCTAAAATTGCAGCAAAACTGGCGGTTGGATATACACTGGATGAGGTCAGAAATGACATTACCCGTGAAACACCGGCCTGTTTTGAACCGAGCATTGACTACGTGGTTACCAAAATCCCCCGCTTTACCTTTGAAAAATTCCCGGCCGCTGATGCCACATTGACGACTCAGATGAAATCCGTTGGTGAGGTCATGTCCATCGGGCGTACCTTCAAGGAATCATTTCAGAAGGCGATCAGGTCCCTTGAAATCGGTGTCAGCGGTTTTGACTCCCGGATGTTCGAACTGGGCAGTGAAACCAGGGGGGCTTTGACCGGCAAGGAGCAGCAACTGCTGCTGGAAAAGCTCCGAGTACCCAATGCCGACCGGCTCTGGTACGTCGGTGATGCTCTGCGGAGCGGGATGAGCGTGGCGGAAATCCATACCCATACCGCTATCGACCCATGGTTTCTGCACAATATTCGTCAGATTATTGAGAAAGAAGATGAGCTTAAGCGCCTCTCTCTCGGGGAAGTCACCGCTGCGGTAATGCGCGATGCCAAGCAGTATGGTTTTTCAGACAAGTTTCTGGCGCAGCTCTGGAAATCCAGCGAAGATACGGTGCGTGAGCTGCGCTGGTCGCTGGGGGTTCGCCCGGTCTATAAGCGCGTTGATACCTGTGCTGCCGAGTTTGTTGCCTACACACCGTACATGTACTCCACCTATGAGGATGAGTGCGAGGCTGATCCGACCGACCGGAAAAAGATCATGATCCTTGGCGGCGGCCCGAACCGTATCGGGCAGGGAATCGAGTTCGATTACTGTTGCGTACATGGCGCATTTGCCCTTGCTGAGGACGGCTATGAGACCATAATGGTCAACTGTAACCCGGAAACGGTTTCTACCGACTATGATACCTCTGATCGACTCTATTTTGAGCCGCTGACCCTGGAAGATGTTCTGGAAATTGTGGCCAAGGAGAATCCGGTCGGCGTTATCGTTCAGTTCGGCGGGCAGACCCCTCTGAAGCTGGCTGTTGCGCTGGAAAAGGCCGGGGTGCCGATTATCGGCACTTCACCTGATGCCATTGACCGGGCAGAGGATCGTGAGCGGTTCCAGGAGATGCTCCATAAGCTGGGTCTCCTCCAGCCGGAAAACGGAACGGCACGTTCTTTTGAGGAAGCTGAAAAGGTAGTTGACCGAATCGGCTATCCGGTTGTGGTACGCCCTTCGTATGTACTGGGCGGTCGTGCTATGGAAATTGTGTATGACTCGGAAAATCTGCGGCGGTATATGAAAACAGCTGTGCTGGTGTCTCCGGAACACCCGATTTTGATCGATAGTTTTCTCGATGAGGCGATTGAAATTGACGTTGACGCTCTCTGTGACGGTACCGATGTGGTTATTGGCGGGATCATGGAGCATATTGAGGAAGCGGGAATTCACTCCGGTGATTCAGCTTGCAGTTTGCCGCCCTATTCCATTAGCCAGGAGATTGTTGCCGAGATAAGGCGGCAGACTGTGCTGATGGCTCTTGAGTTGAACGTAAAGGGGCTCATGAACGTGCAGTATGCCGTTAAGGGCAGTGTTGTCTATATTCTTGAGGTTAATCCCCGAGCTTCCCGTACATCCCCGTTTGTTTCCAAAGCAACAGGCCGGCCGCTTGCGAAAATAGCGGCCCGGGTAATGGCCGGAAAAACTCTTAAAGAGCTGGGGGTTATCAGCGATATTATTCCGAAGCACATCTCGGTGAAAGAAGCGGTGTTCCCGTTTGTCAAATTTCCGGGCGTCGATACTCTGCTGGGACCTGAAATGAAATCAACCGGAGAGGTGATGGGAATAGGCGAAACTTTCGCTGAAGCGTTTGCCAAATCACAGATGGGAGCAAATGTAAAACTGCCGCTGTCCGGAAATGTCTTTATCAGCGTGCGGGACGCAGACAAGAAACATGTTGTCAGCGCTGCTGAAAAACTGTATAAAGCCGGATTCGGTATTCTGGCAACCGGTGGTACTGCCCAATTTCTCAAAGAAAAGGGCATTCCGGTCCGGCGCGTGAATAAGGTGCTGGAAGGACGTCCGCATATTGTTGACGCAATCAAGAACGGCGAAGTCCAACTGGTGCTTAACACGACACAGGGCGCCCAGGCGGTTGCCGATTCATTTTCAATCAGACGTGAGTCGTTGATGCATGGACTTGCGTATTATACAACTGTTGCCGGAGCTAAAGCGGTTGCCGACAGCATCGTTCTGTTGAAAACGCAGGAGCTTGGTGTCAAACCGATTCAGGATTATTTGTAGAGGATTTTACAAAACAGGAGCAGACCACTAGATGTCTCATTCCATACCGTTAACAAAAGAGAGCTTTGATTCGCTTCAGGAAGAGTTGAAACGTCTGATTCGTGAAGAGCGGCCGAAAGTGATTCAGGATATTGCTGAGGCCCGTGCCCATGGTGACCTTTCTGAAAATGCTGAATATGATGCGGCAAAAAACCGCCAGGGCTTCATTGAAGGGCGTATTCAGGAAATCAACGGCAAGCTGGCCCGCGCCCATGTTGTGGACCTCTCCGGGCTGAAGCCGGATAAGGTTGTTTTTGGCTGTACGGTGACTGTTTTTGATACCGCTTCTGAAGAGGAAGTCACGTACAAGATTGTCGGAGAGGATGAAGCTGATATCAAACTAAGCAAGATTTCCTGCACATCACCGGTCGGTAAGGCCCTGATCGGCCATAAGCTTGATGATTCAGTCAGAGTAATGGTACCGTCCGGTACCAAGGAATACGAAGTTATTGATATCAAGTACGACTAGATTTTCACATCTACACTAGAAGGAGCAGCCAATGGCAACTATATCTAAAGACATGACATTCTTCGAACTTATGCGTACTTATCCTGAGTCAGTTAAAGTTTTACAGCAGCACAATCTCGGTTGCATCGGGTGTATGGGGGCCCAGAACGAAAGCCTTGAGCAGGGTGCGCGGGCACACGGACTTGATATTGAAACCCTGCTGAAAGATTTGAACGCAGTTATCGGTTAACGTCATCACTGTACGTGCTCTTTACCGGGTACGTCCGGAGGGGGGAAAAACAAAATTACCTTGACTTGTCAGACCGGTTCGGGGTATTAAGTTCGTCCTCGCATGGTGGCTATGGTGAAGCGGTTAACACATACGACTGTGACTCGTACATACGAGGGTTCAAATCCCTCTAGCCACCCCAAAAAATTCAAAAGCCATGTCAACCGACATGGCTTTTTTCTTTCCAAGGCTATGAATTACCATTACCCAACGTCGCTGTATTCCCGAACGCGAAATTCAGCACCCAGAGAGTGAGCAAGGCTGCGGCATGCTTCGATATCAACCCCTGGAACGGTAACTGCACTGGCAATAACCTGGGGGATATGCTCCGTCGCAGCCTGAATGAAAGAACAGACGCTGTTGAAGCCTGCTTCGCCAAAAGGGGTGTTACAGAGACGGCTGTACGTTTCGGCATCAGGAGCATTCAGGCTGACTGAGATACAATCAACCAGGCCGGCAAGCTCCGGCAGGATATCACGGCCAGAGGCCTGATTTGCCTGGCCATCGGTATTGATACGGACGGTAAGACCTCGTTTTTTCAACTCAGCAGCTACCTGTTTTACCAGATCCAGGCGGAGCAACGGTTCTCCAAAACCGCAAAACACGACCTCGTCTATTCCTTCCGGATTACCGATTGCAGCCATAACTTCATCATACTGCGGCTCGCTGTTCAGCATCAGGTTATGACCTTTAACCGTAAAATCATCAAACTTCGGGCAGAAGGTGCAGCGGTTTGAACAACGGTTGGTGATGTTGAGATACAGGGAGTTCCGAATCCGGTACGCGATTTTAGCCGATTGATCCCAGACAGTTATGCCGAACAGGTCGCTGGCATTTTTAGTCGTGATGCGGGCGACATCTTCCAGTGTCAAACCTTTCACTTCTGCGAGTTTTTCGGCGGTCAACCGTACATGGGCAGGCTCATTGCGGCGGCCGCGATGAGGTACAGGGGTCAGGTAAGGACAGTCGGTTTCCACCAGCATACGATCGATATTTACCGTGCGTACTACATCAAGCATCTGCAGGTTGGACGGGTAGGTTATTGTTCCCGGGATTGAAATATATAAGCCAAGCGTAGCGGCATCTGCAGCCATAGCCGCATCACCTGAAAAACAGTGCAAAACCCCTTTTCTCACCCGCTCTTCGCGCAGAATAGCCATGACGCGGCCATGTGCATCACGATCATGAATGATTACCGGTTTATTCATGTCAGCCGCAAGCTGCAGGAACCGGCGGAAAACCAGTTCCTGCTGATCGCGAGGTGAACGGTCACGATAGAAATCAAGTCCGATTTCGCCGATGGCAACCACCTTCCTGCTGGAATTTGCCAAGTCCCGGATAATGCCGTAACAGGCTTCGGTAACCCGTCCGGCATCGTGAGGATGCACGCCGACTGCCGCGTAGAGTTGGGGGTATTTTTCAGCTAACTCGACAGATTCGCGGCTCGATTCGATATCAGTGCCAACCACTACAATCGCGGAAACTCCGGCATCTTCGGCACGCTGGAGCATCGTGTCAAAGTCGCCGGCATAGTCCCGATAGTAAATATGTGCGTGGGAGTCAATCAGTACCGGTTTTAGCTCTGGCATTGTCACCCCTTCAGCTCTTCTTTGAGTCCTTCGATAACCGCTTTGACCTCGGCAATCATGTCCGATGCCTGGGGTGATTTTTCATAGGTCAGGTAACGCTCAAAAAACGCTATTGCGTCGGCTGTCCGGTCCTGATCCATACAGATACCACCGAGTGTGAGGTATGCCATGCTGTAGGCGGGATCACGGCGCACCGCTTCAAGGCAGGCATCTTCGGCTTCTTCCAGTTCTTCAAGGTCATAGTACAGTTCGCCCAGATTAAAATGTGCGGCCGGGTCCTCCGGGTCCAGTTCCACCCCTTTTGTAAAGGCTGCGATGGCCCCGTCCACATCACCCTGGCCATACAGCGCGTCACCAAGAGCATTGAGCGCAAATACATTGTCCGGTTCAAGTTCAAGCGCCTGTTTAAAAGCAGCGATAGCTTCATCAGTCCGGTCCTGGGTGTTGTACACCAGACCGATGCTCACAAGTGCATCGGCATCTTTCGGGTCGATTGCCAATACTTTTTTGTAGCAGGCGAGAGATTCTTTATGATTGCCGGCTTCAAGGAGCATATCCCCCAGCGTTGTCAGGGCGTCGGCGTCTTCTGGTGCGAGTTTGAGTCCTTCACGGTATCGGGCGATGGCATCATCAAGGCGCCCGTCTTCGGCCAAAGCATCGCCAAGGTAGAACCAGCTGTCTGGAAGGTTTTTGTTGCTCTGCCAATATCCTTCGAGTACTTCAACGGCCTGCTTAATCGCTCCCTGATCAAGCAGGTCAAGCCCTTTTTGTACTACGGCGTTCATTTCAGTAGAGCTCATTTTTGGTTCCTTTCACTTCAAATTTAAAAAACTGCAGTAGGTTTGATGTTTTGATTTACCGCATCTGGACAATATCACACCTGAACTGAATCAGCAATTGATGCAAAAATGCAACAATGGGTTTTAAAACGATCTCCACCTGTGGTAGTATCTGCCGTCTCCAAGAGGAAAGGACCGTAGGATTTATGGATAGCAGAGTGTCACGGGATGAACGGAAGAAGAGAGTTCGTGAAGCGATCATCATCGTTCTTGCCGTTATTTTGATTCTAATTCTGACCAGGGCTGAAATCAGTCTGACCCAGTTGAGTGCCGATGCCAAGCTGGGCAGTAATATTGCCATTTTTGCCGTTATCAATGTTGTTATTCTGCTGGTCATCCTGCTGGTGTATCTCGTCAGTCGTAATGTGGTGAAGCTCCTAGTTGAAAGCCGCTCAAATCCCTTTGCCAAAAAACTGCGTACGAAACTGGTCCTTTCATTTGTCGCCCTGTCGCTTGTCCCCACACTGCTCCTCTTTTTTGCCGCTGCCGGTTTCATTAACAATACCGTGCATAACTGGTTCAACACCCAGGTGGAGACATCTTTAAGCGAATCGCTTGAAGTTGCCCAGACGTATTACAAAAGTTATGCATCAAATTCATTGTATTACGGCAAACAGATCGGCAACTTTATCAGGGAACAAAAGCTGCTGAATGAAGCAAATCTGCCGCAGCTCAAAAGCCTTATTCACCAGAAACAGAAGGAATATAACCTTGGGGTGGTTGAAGTGTATTCAGCCCAGCGTGAGGAACTTGTCCGGGCGACAAATCCTGCGGTGCCAAAAGGAGAATTCACCAATCCCTCTTCAGAAGATATTAAAGGTGCATTGTTAGGCGCTGAACTGACCAGGGTGAATCCGGCCGGAAAGGCTGACCTGATCCGGGGAATTGTGCCGATCCGGTCAACCTGGAATGAGTCGGATATTGTCGGTGTTGTTGTCGTTAATTATTATGTGCCGTATTCACTTGTGAATAAAATGAAGGAGATTACCACTTCATATCACGATTTCCGCCAACTCAAGATCCTCAAAAATCCGATTCGGACCGGGTATATCATCACACTTTTTTTAATTGCCATGGTGATTGTGTTTTTAGCCTACTGGATGGGGGTTTATCTTGCCAACAGTATGACACGGCCTCTTCAGGAACTGGTCGATGCAACCCATGCCGTGGCAGGTGGGAACCTTGATGTCAGGATAGAATCCTTCTCGGTGGATGAAATTGGGATGCTGGTGCAGTCTTTCAATCTGATGACGGATGATCTGCGCACCAAACAGTACGCACTTAACGTATCCAACCTTGAGTTGAAGCACAGCAATCAGGAAATTGAGCGCCGGCAGCAGTATATGGAGATTGTGCTCCGTAACGTTGCCGCCGGGGTTATCTCAATCGATAGCGAAGGGGTTCTGCGCACGATCAATACATCCGCAGAACGACTCCTCAATTTGAGTGCTGCAAAAGTGCTGGGAAAAAACTACCGGGACCTTATAAGCGACAATAACCTCGAAATGGCGTCGGGATCGTTTCGTGAGCTGTTAGAGTCGAAACAGGGGGCTATCAATAAACAGATCTTTCTCGACATCAGGGGGGCCCGCGTTGCTTTGCAGCTCCACCTGACCCTGCTGCGTGCCGGGAACGGTGAGATACTCGGAATGGTCGCCGTTCTTGATGACTTGACCCAGATGATGCGTGCCCAGCGAATGGCCGCATGGCGTGAGGTGGCACGGCGCATAGCCCATGAGATCAAAAACCCGTTAACTCCGATTCAACTGTCCGCCCAGCGCCTCAGAAAGCGCTATTTGTCACGCTTTGGCGACGACGAGAAGGTTTTTGACGAGTGCACCGAGATGATAATCAAGTCTGTTGATGAGCTGAAAAAAATGGTCAATGAGTTTTCCAACTTTGCCCGTATGCCGGCTATCCAGGCTGAACCCAATGATCTTAATGCCATTATCCGGGAGTCTTTGACGCTGTATCAGGAGGCACACCGGGGCATACATTTTGACATTAATCTGGACGCAGCAATGCCGCAGTTACTAATTGATCGTGATCAAATCAAGCGTGTATTGATAAATCTTCTTGAAAACGCGGTTGCCGCCATGGCGGAACAGGGGACAATCACACTGAAAACGGTTTTCGATGATGCGCTGAAAATGGCGGTTATTACTATTTCCGATAACGGGCCGGGGATCTCGCCGGAAGATAAGCCTCGCCTGTTTGAACCGTATTTTTCTACAAAAAAGAGCGGCACCGGTCTCGGCTTGGCCATAGTAAGCAGTATTATAACGGATCATGGAGGCTTCGTTAGAATTCGTGATAACGTCCCGCATGGTGCTGTTTTTATTGTTGAGCTTCCCGCCGGTCAAACAAGATAACCACGTAGCGAGGTACTGGAATGCACCGTACAATATTGATAATTGATGACGAGAAAGATATCAGAACCGCGTTAACCGGAATCCTTGAAGATGAAGGCTACCAGGTCCTCAACGCTGAAAGTGGGGCAGAGGGGATAGAGTGTGCCCGTCAGGAGCTTCCTGATCTGATTCTGCTCGATATCTGGATGCCGGGCATGGATGGCCTCCAAACCCTCGAAATTCTAAAAAAACAACTACCGCAGGTTACAGTTATAATGATTTCCGGCCACGGCACCATCGAGACTGCGGTGCGTTCCACCAAGCTTGGTGCTTTTGATTTTATTGAAAAGCCGCTTTCGCTGGATAAAGTTCTGATCAGCGTTGCCAATGCACTACAGATGCAGGAGCTGATTGTTCAGAACACAGAACTTAAACGCTCGTTTTCTGCTGAGTCAGAGCTGATCGGCACCTCTCCCGGAATTAGTGCGGTTCGTGAACAGGTTCGTATTGCGGCGGCAACAAGCGCTTCGGTTCTAATCTATGGCGAGAAAGGCTCCGGTAGAGAATTAATTGCCTGCTCCATACATTGCCAGAGCCCACGCCGGGAAAGACCATTTATAGCTGTTCACTGTTCCGCCATTCCGGAGGAGCTGATTGAAAGCGAACTGTTCGGCCACGAGAAAGGTGCCTTTATAGGCGCAGTCTCCCATAAGAAAGGTCGCTTTGATCAGGCTGACGGCGGCACACTGTTACTTGATGATATTGGTGAGTTGCCGCTCAGTACCCAGCTGAAAATTCTACGCTTTATCCAGGAAGGGAGTTTCGAGCGGGTAGGTGGGATTCGTCGTCTTACCGCTGATATCCGCATCATTGCCGCAACGACGAAATCCCTTGAACAGAATGTGGCGACAGGTACATTCAGCGCCGCTCTTCTGTACCAACTGAATACCATGCCGTTCCGGGCTATTCCTCTTCGTGAACGCCTGGATGATATTGAGCCGCTGGTTCAGTATTTTGTTGCCCGTTTTTTCAAACGGGAAGGGGGCGGAGCGAAGATTTTTCTCCCGGATGCGCTGGCAAAGCTACAGCACTATTCCTGGCCGGGCAATTTGCGTGAGCTGAAAAACGTGGTTGAGCGGGTTCTGATAGTAGCCCACGGGCCGGTTATTTCCGCAGAGGATATTTCTTCTTTATCAGATGAGCCGGAAATGTCCTCTGCCGTTCCAGAGGCTACACTTTCCCGTTCAGCGCTGCGTGATGCCCGTGAGAATTTTGAGCGCGAATTTATCATTCAGAAGCTTGAGGAAAATGACTGGAATGTTTCCCGCACCGCAGAACTGATTGAGCTGGAGCGAAGCAACCTGCACCGCAAAATTAAAAATTACGGTATTGACGTGCGGAGATAACCACGATGCGGTCCCTTTTTAGAAAACCGTCTGTAAAGTGGCTACTGCTGCTTGCACTTCTTATATTCGCCTGTCTGGTGATAATTGTCATCGGCCGCTCGCATAAACGGAGTACAGTAACCGATGCTCAGGCGCTTAAACTGCTTCGTGAAGCGTACTCCGTTGTCCTGAAAAATTACGTAGATAAACCTGATTCAAAAAAACTGGTGCAGAAAATGGTGGACGGTATGCTTGCCACCCTTGACCCGCATAGCGCCTACCTGCCGCCGGAACCGTATCACGAGATGGAAGTGCAGATGTCAGGAGCGTTTGGCGGTGTCGGCATTGAACTTGGTATAAAGGAGGGAAAACTGACGGTTATTGCCCCGATCGATGACACTCCGGCTTTCCGCGCAGGAATTCACGCTAATGACCAAATCTGGAAGATTGACGGGGCATTAACCAACGGTATGAACATTACGGCGGCAGTTAAACGCATGAGAGGGGAGAAGGGGACACCGGTAGAACTGACAATTGTTCGTGCTGAAAATAACCGTCCCATATTATTCAAGCTTGTGCGTGATATCATCAAGGTAAAGAGCTTAAAGCCGAAACTGCTTGATTCAGGCTATGGCTTAATTCGAATCTCCCAGTTTCAGGAGCGGACCGGAAGTGAGTTTAAAGAAGCGCTGAAAGAGCTTCATGTAAAGTCCGGCGGACAGATGAAGGGATTGATCCTTGATCTGCGCTATAACCCGGGCGGGCTGATAAATTCTTGTGTCGAGGTAGTGAACTGCTTTGTTGGTGACGATATACATAACAGTGCAATTGTCAGCATCAAAGGGCGGTTTCCTGAAACAAACCGGGTATATAACGGGACACTAGGAGTCTGTCGGACTTATCAGTTTAGCAAAAAGTGACTTCCAAATTTTTGTTTTAAGGACATTAAAGATGCTTTGAATAGCCTGATGTCGCTTGGCTGTACCTATCGCTATAACAGCCTGATATTGTTGAGTTAAAA
>CAINRC010000038.1 GCA_903852495.1 uncultured Geobacteraceae bacterium
GGTCTTGCCTGTTCCCGGATTTCCAGCCAATATCAGATTACGTCCGGTGCCAATAAATTCAAGTCGCTCAAGCACAGGCAAGCGTTCTTGAGCTTCTTTGGGGAGATCCTCACGAGATAGATCTTGCAGGTACTTCAGCTGAGGGAAGCCTGCCTGCCGGATCTGGGCCTTTTTGCGGTTTTCGGACCGTGCTTCACACTCCAACAACAATAAACCATGAAGGTATTTCTCGAAAGAAAGTCTCTCGCGGGCAGCCTCGATGGCAGCGGGTTCATAGTTCCGGCGGAAGGTGGGAAGTCGGAGTTCTTTGGTATAGACAAGTATGTCCTGTTCGAGATTCTTTTCCATCGTTAATTTGTATGAAGTATCTCGTTAATCTCGGTCAACAGGTCCATGGCATGTCGGGTGATTTCTGTATCAGGATAGGTGATGACCGACTCTTGAGGATTATTACCTAACAATGCTTTGAACTTGTCTACACTAATATCAGAAGGACATTTAACCAGTAATTGCTCGTAGACTCTCCACAAGCGTTCATAAGAGATGTCGTGTGTTTTACAGTACTGGAGGATCTCAACAAAATCCTTTGCGTTCTCCCTGAAAACAGACTCATAGATAAGTTTTACTTGCCAGGGAGCTTGTTTAAGGGCTGCTGAACCATGAAGGGCACCAGGTTTCCTTTCCAGTGTACGCAGGTAATGTTCTAACTTTATGATCCATCGTGAGGTCCCGTAATCACGCTCGTGCGTGAAAAGAACTTTCTCCTGATGGTAGATCTTCAATTGATTGGCATAAATTTTAATATCAATCTTCTGTCCAACCAGATAATCAGGAACCGAGTAATGGTTTGTCCACAGCGTGAAGGTAGAATACTTGTCGATGCTGGCCTGTTGAAGAAGAAAGCACTCCATGCGTCCGGGATGTGGCAGCAAAAGGTCTTTTTCTTCTGCCATCAATTCACCAATAGTGAATGTACTGCCGGTGAGCCTCTTGTTGTTTAAATCATTGCATACAGTATCCAGATAGTTTTGCGCTGAGATGATTGTGTCAAACATGTCTTTTCTGGCAAAGGCTTTGCGGCGGAGATACTCGACACTCCGTTCCACATGGCCCTTTTCGTGGCCACAAAAAATATTGCAAAACCGATAGGAGAAACCGTAAAATGTCGACAGCTGTAATAAGGCAACCGTAGCTTTCTTTTCGTGAAGTCCGACAAACTCTGCTATGGCAACGCGCATATTATCGTAGTTCATCCTCAGTGGAACTCCGCCAATGGCATCAAAAAAGGCGATGTGTGCTTCCATAAAAGCCAGCGTATCCTGGCGATGGAAGATCATCCCGAAGCGGTAATTGCTCTTGCACAGGGTGAAGACAGCCATATACAACCTTTTCTCGGCTCCGCCTATGGTCAGTTTGATATCACACCAGTCAAACTCGCAGTTTTCACCAGGCACATACTCCTGCCGGATAAAAGCTTCGTGATTGCCAGACTTCTTCTGAAGTATATAATCACAAACAACCGTATACCCGATGTCCTGTCCTGAGCCCTGCAATAGTTCCCAGATATCAATGTTCTTTAAGATCTGCTTACCCTTACCTGTCCGGCACTTCTCTGCATTTTCCTGAAGATATCCGTTAATTGCATCTGTGATCTCTGCATTCAATTTTCTTTTGCCCCGGTTTGTGGCGCTGTACTTCGGGATGGTCAGCAGAAAATCCGAGAGGACCGGAGCTGGCAGTCCGGTCGCCCGACTCTGATCCAAGGCACGTCGAAACGACTTAATATACCGTCGAACCGTGTTGCGACTTATTCCGAGAATCGAGGCAATTTCAACCTCCGATTTTTTCTCGACATGCCAGTACTGAATAATTTTTTGTTTGTCTACCATGCTTATCATTTTTTGTGCCTTGTTTGTGTGTAAGGCAAGTTAAAATTATTTGATAAGCTGTGCAGTTTTCAACCGAAATGCTGTGCAGTTTTCAAACGGTAGTTACAGACCGGGAAGCAACAGTACTAAATGCTGAAAATTCTATTTTGTGGCAAGACTTGATAAAAATCAGTTCGTCTCCAGGA
>CAINRC010000039.1 GCA_903852495.1 uncultured Geobacteraceae bacterium
AACTCATCGCTCCTAACTCATCGCTCCAAACTCATCGCTCCAAACTCATCGCTCCAAACTCATCGCTCCTAACTCATCGCTCCAAACTCATCGCTCCAAACTCATCGCTCCTAACTCATCGCTCCAAACTCATCGCTCCTAACTCATCGCTCCAAACTCATCGCTCCAAACTCATCGCTCCAAACTCATCGCTCCTAACTCATCGCTCCTAACTCATCGCTCCAAACTCATCGCTCCAAACTCATCGCTTCAAACTCATCGCTTCAAACTCATCGCTCCTAACTCATCGCTCCTAACTCATCGCTCCTAACTCATCTCTCACTCAAAGTATCTTCGCCAGTTCCACCAGAGTGAACTTGATCGGGCCACTGGTTACAAACGGTTCAACACCGAGCTTTTCCAACTCCGCCCTGGGGTGATCCCCCATCTGGGCGGTGACAACCGCCCGGCAGCCGGCCAGAGCTTCGGCAATCCCCTTGAGCAGATGCCCGCGCAAGGGGTGTTCAGGATCAAAACTACAGTAGCGCCCGACTTTCCGTTCGTCAACCAGCTTCGCATCGCCATTTTCCACATCATAAATCAGAAAGCGTTCGGCATGACCGAAATGCTGGTTGATCTCCTTGCCGTCTTTTGATGCAACTGCTATCAGCATACCTCACCTCCTGTGGAACTGACGTCTGCCCGCCCCGTTTACGCAACAACCGGTTCAAACGAGAAACATTTCTTGGAGCAGGTACGCTCACACGCCTGGCAGCCGATGCAGTTGCCGGCGTTCGCCACCCGCATGAACATTTTGGCGGAATCATCACCATCCAGCTCCTCAAATTCCAGCACATCGTGGGCGCAGACCTTGTAGCAACGGCCACAGCCGATACAGAGCTCTTCATCAATGTTTTTCACAAACTGCGGGGTCCACTCCTGCTTGTCACGTGTCAATCCGGTAATGTATGCCATCTGCGTATCTCCTTTGGGTATGGTGTCAGGACTCATCGTCCAGAAATGATGATGCGGTACTTTTGTTCATGGCTTTACGCAGCCAGGGAGGCGGATTACCCCGCAGCACTTCCTGAAAGCGCTCTACCGTGGCTTTCAGATTGACTTCGGTGTTGGTCTTCATGGGATGAATCTTCTGCGCCACCAGCTTTGCCGCCGCCGGTCCGCCGATCTGCATGGTGTACACGATGGCGCAATCGGAAAGCAGCTGTGCTCTCGCAGTAATTCGGTCCTCTTCATCGGCGCCATGTTCACCAACGCTCACCGTTTCAAGGAACGCGGCCTCGTCCGGCCCGACCTCCCAGATGTGGAAACTCTGGCACTGGCCGAAATGCTGATCAATAATTTCACCTGTCGATGTGGTAAATGCAATTTTCATAATGACTCCTCAATTGTGCGCCAGCTTCTGCGCCTCTTTGGCATTGGCCTGAAACAGGTTGGCCACTTCAAAAACCAGGTTCATGGTACCGCGATAACCGACCCACATCTTTTGATGGGAGCCGAGCCGGTCAAACACCGGCAGCCCGGCCCGGAGATGGGCGCCGATCTTGAGCTTTGCCGCCGCCTGACGCCCGTTGGAATTGGCTACCAGCAGATCCGCTCCGACTCCGGCGCTTTCAAGATCCTCCAGATCGCCGACGAACAGATTTTCGCAGGGGAGGTTTTCCAGCCCACGGGTGCGGGTGGCTGACAGCGCCGCCTGAATCTCGCACCCCATGCCGGCCAGGAAATTCGCCGCCATTTTGAGATTATCCGACTCCAGGGCGATGGCCACCTTTTTGGTGCCGAACTGGTAATGGCTGTCAACCATGGCATCCATCAATCGGCTCCGCCAGCGCCGCTGTTTTTCCGGGATCGGGCGACCGCTGATCGCTGCCAGCGTGGCCATGAACTGATCTGTTTCGGCCAGACCGGTAAGGGAGGTAAATCCGTAGGCCGGAATGGCAAACTGCTGCTTCAGCTTGAGAGCAGCCTTGGCCAGACTATCACCCACATACAGTGTCGCAACGCTCCGTCCTGCTTTCCTGATATCCTCCACCGGGATGCCACCGGTGGAAAGCGGCGAGACCACCTCGTCGATGTGACCGTCCATGGCATTGGAGATGTCCGGAACCGTCAGCACCGTCAAGCCGTAGGCTTCAATCAGCTCCTTCAACTCCTCCACATCCGCCGGGGTCAGGTGCGCACCGGGGAGCAGATTGACCTGGTTCGTGACCGGGTCGCCACCCTCCGGCAGAGTTGAGATAATCGCCTCCACCGCCGCTGCGTACCCCTCCTGCAAAGAACCGCAGTAATCGGGTGTCGATGCGTGAATAATCGGGATATGAGCCGATTCAGGATTCTCCTGGCGGAAGTGGACGATGGCGCTCTGCACATCATCACCCATGGTTTCCGTGAGCCCGGAGGTCATCACCCCCACCACCTCGGGGCTGAATTTTTCAATAACCCGTCCGATACCTTTTTTCAGATTGTCCCAGCCGCCGAAGATCGCCGAATCCTCGCTCATGGCCGTTGCATTCAGGGCGATTGATTCCTTGTAGTGCCGCGACAGCTGCAGGCGGATAAAGGTTGAGCATCCCTGGGCGCCATGGAGCAGACCGAGCATATTGTTGATGCCGAGGTAGGCCATGGTGGCACCCAGAGCGGGGGAGTTTTTCTGCGGGTTCACCGTTGCCGCTTTTTTCGGCACAAGCACCCGTGACAGTGCCAGATCCTCCGCCAGAAACGTTTCCGCGTGGCAGGCAACGGCTGCAAGGTCTCCCGCTTCCTGTGCCCCGCTCTTTTCCCACGGCGCCGGAGCATTCAGTACCGGCCAGATCGGGTTATTGACCGTCATGTCCAGCTGCCGTGAAAAGGTCACCATCCCCTCATACCCGGCATAGGGGTGAGCACGGCCATGGTTTATATCCAGAAAAGGGGTCTTGGTTTTGAGCGCCAGAAACTTGGTCTTGCCACCGGCCACAATCAGATCAGGCATTTTTTCCCGCATTACCGCCAGCAGCCCGGCCGTCGAAGTATCCTCAATGATCTTGGCATCGGCATGCATCAATCCCTTCATGCGGTAGAAGTCATCCAGCGTTGAATTCTGCGTGCCGGCCGCCAGGATTTCCACCCCCAGCTCATTCAGAGAATTGACCATGGACCAGGTCTTAACCCCGCCGGTGAACAATACCGCCCGTTTTCCTTCCAGCCGCGCCCGGTAGGGGGCGATGGCGGCACGGCATTTCGCTTCTTCTTCGTTGATCAGCCGCTCCACCCGGTCCTGCATGACCCGTTTTTCCAGACCGTTGACGATGTTGTCCAACTCACGGGCGATGTCGCGCAGCGCTTTTGCCGTATCGGTCATACCGTAGAACGACTCCTCCAGATAGGGCATGCCGTAAGTTTTTTGCATCTTCTTGGCCAGATTGGTCAGCGACTTTGAACAGATGATGATGTTGAGCTTGGCCCGGTGGGCATAGCGCAGCTCTTCAAATTTGGCATCGCCGCTGAAGCAGGAAAGCACCTGGATTCCCAACCGGTCAAAGAGCGGCAGCATCCCCCACAGATCGCCGGCAATGTTGTACTCGCCAATAAGGTTGATCGGGTACTCTCCCAGCACCGGCGGTTCGGTCGTGCCGATCACATATTTGAAGAGGATCTCACCGGCCAGACGGTTGCCGATATTCTTGTCGCCGATGAATCCGGGCGTATTGACCGGGATGACCGGAATACCGACTTTTTCTGAAGCCGCTTTGCACACCGCCTCCACGTCGTCGCCGGTCATGGCGGTGACGCAGGTGGCATAGACAAATATGGCCCGTGCCGGTTCCTTGTAGCGCTCCGCCAGATCAAGTATCGCCCGGTAAAGTTTCTTTTCCCCGCCGAAGATGACATCATTTTCCAGCATCTCGGTGGTGAAGCCGCGCCGGTACAGCTGTGCATCTGAAGAGCGGGCGCCCCGGTTATCCCAGGAATTGCCGGCGCAGGCGATCGGGCCATGCACCAGATGGATCACGTCGGTGATAGGCATCAGCACGACCCGGGCGCCGTCATAGGCACAGGAGCGTTCGGTCCCCTCTCCCGGTTCTGATTTTTTACAGAATTTGGGCGCGCCCTTGTCGTGAGTTTCGCAGTTGTCGGTGTCGTACCAGTCGGGCTTTGCCATGTTCGTATCCTTGAAGTGCTTTTCGTTTTCTGCTGCCGGTAACGAAAAAACGGCGCTCCATTTCATGCTTGATGAATGTGGATGGCGCCGTTGCCATTGAATTTATTATCTAGTTGTATTGATATAGCAGGTGTCATGCCAAGTTGCCGACTGATCTTAACAAGCTGAATTACAAACTGATTTATTCTACGCATAGCCACAATTAGCATTGAGATGCTTAATTTATACGCAGCATTAGCTCGGATGTGTTTCTGGATCTCTGTCTGTTTTTAATTTTTCATTGCTGTATCCATGCCCACTCGGGGTAATTTGAAAGTTGTACTTGCAAATTACCCCAAACAGCAAAAGGGATACCGCCTGACGTGGCAGTATCCCTTTTGCTGTTATATCCCGAATCGTCAGCGCATCATCTCAAAAAACCTATCCTCACAGGTATCATCCTTGATATCGATAAACTTGTTACAAATCTCCGTCACCATGTTGATGACACCCTGGTAACCGATGAGCGGGTAGCGGTGCTTGTTGACCCGGTCAAAGATCGGGAAACCGAAGCGGAACAGCGGAACCTTGGCGTCGCGGGCGGCGAATTTGCCGTGGGTGTCACCGATGATGGCATCCACCGGATCAGTAACCACGAGGCTGCGCAGGTGCCAAAGATCCTTGTTCATGTAGATTTTACAGCCGTTCCCGTACATGGAACCGTCCAGCAGCGCCTGCAGCTCTTTTTCCGCTTTCTTGCTGCCACGGCTGCAGAGGATGTGGTGAGGACGGGCTCCCATCTCCAGCAGGAATGACACATACCCCATTAGGTAATCCGGATCGCCGTACACAGCGAACTTTTTGCCGTGCATGTACTGCTGTGAATCGGTCATGGCGTCAACAGCGCGACCACGTTCGTTCTTCAGTGATGCCGGCACTTCCTTGCCGAACAGTTCGGCAATCTTCATGATCAGGGCATCGGTTTTCTCAATACCCATGGGCATCGGTAGGGACACATGCTTGCCGGAATAATGATCCTTAAGCCAGGTGAACGTTTTTGGCGTTGCATACGGGCCGATGGCGATGGTGGCTTTGCCGTTGATCGAGTCGGCGGCATCCTCAAGCTTCGTCCCGCCGGCATAGATGTTATAGGTGCCGTCGCAGGGAGAATCGAACGTATCGCCGATATCGGCAAGGATGGTGTACGGCACGCCGAACTCTTTCAGGATCCTTTTGTATTCACGGTAATCGCCGGTGTTGAAGTCGCAGCCGGGGATCAGGTTCAACTTGCCGGTACAGCGCCCCTCGATCTGCTTTCCCTCGGTCAGGTACTGTAGAATCGACACCAGCATGGAGTCATAGCCATGGATATGGGTGCCGTTGAAGCTGGGGGTGTTGGCAAACGGCACCGGCAGATCCTTGGGGATATGTGCTTTCTGACGGGCGTTCTTGATGAAGGCGGTCAGGTCGTCGCCGATAACCTCCGGCATACAGGAGGTGAAGACGGCAATCATCTTCGGCTTGTACAGGGCAACGGCGTTTTCCAGCCCTTCGTGCAGGTTGTTCTGGCCGCCGAACACCGCACTGTCCTCGGTCATGGAATCGGATACGGCCGGGGCCGGCTCACGGAAATGACGGTTAAGGGTCGAACGGTAGTAGGATGCGCACCCCTGGGAACCATGTACGAACGGCAGCGTCCCTTCAAAACCGTGCGCCGCCAGCTGGGCTCCCAGCGGCTGACAGGCGTGGGCCGGGTTGATCACCAGCGCCTGACGGGCAAAGTTCTTTTCTTTATACTCTTCGCTGTTGATCCAGTTTTTGACCCGCTCCACCTCTTCAGGCGGGGTCTCGGTAACCTTCTTGACTTCAAGTCCTAGCAAGTTTGACATTATGTACTCCTTTGGGGCTGGCGACCAATCTGTGGCACAGCCTGATTTTATTTTAACACTGAGAAAAGCACATGATTCTGGTTTTAAACCAGGACTATTTAAGGTACTGGTCTTCTCTGTGTCTCTGTGCCTCTGTGTTGAGAAGGTTTAAAATGGCGCTTTTACTAACTTCCAGGTCGGGCTGTTCACCGCCATATCCACATCACGGGCAAAGATTTCAAAGCCGTTGTAGCCATGGTAGGGACCGGAGTAATCCCAGCTGTGCATCTGACGGAAGGGAATACCCATTTTCTGGAACACGTATTTTTCCTTGATGCCGGAACCGATCAGGTCCGGTTTCAGGGCGTGGGCGAACTTCTCGAACTCGTACTCGGAAGGGTCATCATAGACAACCGTGGCATCCGGCATTTCCGGTGAGGTACGGTCATAGTCGTCCGTATGGGCAAATTCGTAGCCGGAACCGACGCAGTCCATCCCCAGGTCTTCATAAGCGCCGATGGTGTGGCGCGGGCGGAGACCACCGACCAGGAGCATGACTTTTTTCCCGTCCAGGCGCGGCTTGTATTCGTCAATGATGGCCTGCATGATCGGCTCATATTTGGCGATAGCCAGCTCAACCTTTTCCTTGATTGTGTCGTCGAAACGCGCACCGATCGCCCGCAGGCTTTCCCTGATTTTGGTTGGGCCGAAGAAGTTGAACTCCAGCCAGGGGATGCCGTACTTTTCTTCCATAACCTTGCACATGTAGTTCATGGAGCGATAGCAGTGGATCAGGTTCAGCTTGACCGTGTGAGTGGCGGCAATTTTTTCCAGTTCGCCGTCGCCGGTCCAGACCGATTTAACATTCAGGCCGATCTCTTCCAGCAGCGATTTTGCAGACCAGACGTCGCCGCCGATGTTGTAGTCGCCGATCAGCGCGATGTCATAGGGGCTGGACGGTTCGGCAAATTCACGGGTCTCGATGATGTAGTCGCGGATAGTGTCATTAGAGATATGATGACCCAGTGACTGTGATACACCGCGGAATCCCTCACAGTTGCAGGGGATGATTGGAATATCCAGTTCCTTGGCGGACTGTTTGGCTACGGAGTTGATATCGTCGCCGATCAGACCGACCGGACATTCGGACAGAACCGAGATCCCCTTGGCCAACGGGAACAGGTCTACCGCCTCCGCCAGCAGCGTTTTCAGCTTTTTGTCGCCGCCGTAGACGATATCTTTTTCCTGAAAATCGGAGGTGAACTGCATGGCAAACTGGGTGACCCCGTTGATGCCGGTCACCAGGTTGCGCCGGGTACCCCAGGAGTACCAGCCGCAGCCGACCGGACCGTGGGATACGTGAACCATATCCCGGATCGGGCCCCACACAACCCCTTTGGCTCCGGCGTAGGCGCAGCCACGGGCACTCATGACACCCGGCACGGTTTTCTTGTTTGACTTGACGCAGGCGGAACCGGCGGCCTGGTCATTGGCGCCAAGATGGGGGGCGCGCTTTTTTCTCGCCTTCTCGGGATATACCGAAAGGGCATCGGCGATCATGGCCTCGGTGGATTCTTTAGTGATGCCTTCGATTTTTCGTATTTTGTCAGACATTATTACCCTCTCTTTCAACACTGAGACACCGAGACACAGAGAAAATCAGTATTGATCTGTTTTAGTCGGCTTGTACTCCGTGCCTCAGTGCCTCTCTGTGTAATTTAAGTTACGCCGCTTCAGCCACACCAACTACGCTTTCGTCTTCCGCTTCCATGATGCCGTACTCCATCAACAGGTCTTCCAGTTCTTCCATTTCCAGCGGGGTCGGCACCACCAGCATCTTGTTGTTGAGAATTTTCTCTGCCAGTGTGCGGTACTCCTGAGCCTGCGGATGTTCCGGAGAGTACTCGATAACGGTCATGCGGCGCATTTCGGCGCGCTGTACCTGATTGTCGCGGGGGACAAAGTGGATCATCTGGGTGCCGAGCTTGGCGGCCAGGGCGCTGACCAGTTCGAATTCCATGTCAGTCTTACGGGCGTTGCAGATCAGGCCGGCCAGTCGTACCTTGCCTGAAGACGCATATTTGAGAATACCTTTGGCGATGTTGTTGGCAGCGTACATGGCCATCATTTCACCGGAGCAGACGATATAGATCTCTTCCGCTTTTCCTTCACGGATCGGCATGGCGAATCCGCCGCACACAACGTCGCCCAGAACGTCATAGAAAACAAAATCAAGGTCAGGAGTATAGGCGCCGTTCTCTTCCAGGAAGTTAATTGCAGTGATAACGCCTCGTCCGGCACAGCCGACACCAGGCTCAGGTCCTCCTGACTCAACGCATTTGGTATCTCCGTAGCCGATCTTCATGACATCTTCCAGTTCCAGATCTTCAACCGTTCCTTTTTCGCGGACAAGGTCCATGACCGTGTTCTGAACTTTTGCATGCAGGATCAAACGGGTTGAGTCCGCTTTGGGGTCACAGCCGACGATCATGACTTTTTTGCCGAGATAGGCGAGGCCCGCCACCGTATTCTGGGTTGTGGTTGATTTGCCGATGCCGCCTTTACCGTAAATTGCGATCTGTCTCATGTGTAGCTCCTTTTGCTCACCAATCCGTGAGCATGTGTGGTGTGTCGGGGCAAATAAAAAAGACGCCCCATTCTGTTGAATGGCGGCGCCTTTGCCGAGTTTCAGTATTGTTGGTGTTGCGGTCCTGCTATGACTTGGCTTTTTGCACTGGCCGTGCCAAAGCTGAAATAAAGCGCAAATTAAGGAGGTTGGGGGAAACGGGGACGAAACAGGTGGGGGGCGTGCCGGCGGATTCAGACGATTTATTGCTCTACAGGGCAGATGGTTGCCTTTTTTTTGGTCACATCGGCACTATTAGTCCTGAAAACGGCAGTTAGAATATACGGAGCAACGGAGCAACGGAGAAATCACGATTTTACATAGGCAACATCATGTACCGATACGGTGCGCATCAAGAAGTCTTCTTCAAGAAGATTCTCCTTTATTCTCACTCCGTTGCTCCGTGTTATAAACGTTTTTACGGGTTGTCGTTAGGGCCTAGTTTGGCTGGTGGCTGCTGCCAGTCTGCGGAATGCCGAGGCTTTGATTGCCGCATACACAACACTCCCCTTCTCTATTGCCAATTCCCGGGCAGCATCCGGGACAATTTCCGCAACCAGTGTTCCTGCTCCGCACGTCATCTCCACACCCAGCTTGGCGCCGCTTTCAAAAAGCCCGGCAACGGTGCAGTGCAGCAGGTTACGGGCGCTGATCGCCTCGGGATGCTTTTTGAAGAGGATGATATCTTTCGACGAAAGTTCGAACAGTCCGGCGGTGGTTTCCCGGTTCCCTGCCGACAGCAGCAGTTCCCCCCCCTGCCAGCGGTAGGCACACATTCCGTCGCGCTCGGTCATACTGCTCAGTTCCAGCAGATTGATATAGCCGGCCGAGCTTTGCCCCATACGGTTCCGCGCCAGCTGTTCGCTGCTACACTGTCCGGTCATGAGCCCCTTTTCCATGGCCAGCACGGTATCAGTCATGAGGCGCATTTCCACCAGTGAATGGGAGATGAACAGGTACGGAATGCCAAACTGTTCGCTGACACTTTTCAGGTAGGGAATGATTTGGAAGCGGAGGGAATCGTCCAGCGCCGAAAGCGGCTCGTCCATGAGCAGCAAACGGGGGTTGGCCAGTATGGCGCGTCCCAGGGCAACGCGCTGTTTTTCACCGCCTGAAAGATTTGTCACCCCGCGATGGAATAACGGCTCTAGTTCCAGTACGGCAACCAGCGTATCAAAATCCACCGTGCAAAATTCGGCAGGACAGCGTTTATAACCATACAGCAGGTTGTTCCTGACATTCAGGTGCGGAAACAGAGAGTGCTGCTGAAACACCATGGCGATGCGCCGCTTTTCAGGACGGAGGTGTATCCCCCTGGCACTGCTGAAGAGGCAGACTCCGTCCAGGATTATCTCGCCGCTGTCCGGCTCCAGAAGCCCGGCCAGCATACTCACCAGGGTCGATTTGCCACTCCCCGACGTGCCGAAGATGCCGATCCGGTCACCTGAAACGGCAATGTCCGCAGAAAGAGTAAAGGCGCCGAAGTTTTTTTGTACCGTCATGGCGAGCTGCATGTCATTCCTTCCTGGCCATTTTTTTTGCCATCACTTCATGCAGAAACAGCACGACCAGCGAAATGGCAACCGAAACGATGCAGAGAGAGAGGGCCATTGTTTCACTGGTGGGTGAGCTGGCATACTCATAGATGGCAAGGGGAATTGTCTGGGTTACACCCGGAATATTGCCGGCCACGATAATGGTGGCACCAAATTCCCCCAGGCTGCGGGCAAACATCAGTGACGAGCCGGCTACCAGACCGGGTGCCGAGAGCGGCAGGATAACGGTCAGCAAGGTATCGTGCCACCGTGCGCCAAGAGTCCGGGAAGCATTGATCAACTGTGGATCAATACCTTCCATGCCGATACGCAGGGAACGGACGAGCAAGGGGAAACCGACGATTGCCGAGGCGATGACCGCCGCCTTGAGGGTAAAGATTATACGAATACCGGCGGTGTTAAGCAGGGAACCAAGCCAGCCGTTTCTGCCCAGAAGGAGAAGCAGCAGATATCCCACCACCACCGGCGGCAGGGTTAACGGCAGGTTGACAAGCACCTCAAGCAGCACCTTGCCGCGAAACCGGACAAAGGTGATCAGATAGGCAACGCCAAAGCCGACCGGCAGCGATACCAGCGTCGCCGTAATTGCGACCTGTACCGAAAGTCTGATGGCATCGTAATCTGTAGAGGAAAATATCATGTTCTTTGCCTTTCTTACCGCGCAGCAAATCCGTATCTGGCAAGTACGGAGGCGGCCTCATCGCCATGCAGATAGGTAAAGAACGTAGCAGCATAACTGTTCTTCCGCCCAGTGGCGGTCAGCGCCATTGGGTACGTTACCCGTGAATACAATTCCTGTGGCACAGTGAAGAGAATTTTTGCCTGTTTCCCCAGCAGGGCATCGGTTCTATAGACGAAGGCACCATCCACCTCGCCCCGCTCGGCATACATCAGGCATTCCCGCACATCCTTGGCCATGACCAGCTTTTTTCCCAGTTGTTTGTCAAGGCCGGCCTTCTTAAAGGCTTCCATGGCATATTCACCGGCAGGAACACTCTTGGGGCTGCCGATGGCGATTCTGTCAAGCTTGATCAGATCTTGCATCGCTGATGCCTTCCCGGGGGCCCCGGCAAATACCAGGGTGTTATACGTAAATGTAGTGATGCTGGCGGAATCGATCAGTTTTATGTTCTTCAGGTAGTCCATCCATTCAAGGTTGGCCGCAATGAAAATATCAGATGGTGCGCCGTTCTCGATCTGCTTGGACAAGGCGCCGGATGCGCCGTAATTATTGACAAACTTCACCCCGGGATGCTGCTTGGCAAAACGGTCGGACAACTCGTTAATAACCTCTTTCAGGCTGGCGGCCACGGAAAGATTGACGTCAGCGGCAACTGCCGGGACAGATAAATGGAACAGGCAGGTTAGGATAACTGCCATTTTAGCGATCTGTTTCATGTGAGTTACCTCTTGGTTTTGTAGAGTTTATTGAGTTTATGTTGGCCGGATTACGACACCAACATCAGATGGCTTACCAAAATAGACCGACGACAGTACGATGATGTCTATACCGGTTCCCGCATAGTCGGCAGCGTTGGCCTCATTGATGCCACCGGCGGCAGAAATCAGAAGGTCCGGATTAACACCCCGCAGGGCGACCACCGTCTCCGCCAGCTCGGCCGGCGTAATTTTGTCGAGTTGAACGATGTCAGCACCGCTGCGGGCGATGAGCAGAGCCTCCTCTTTGGTTTCTGCTTCGATGATGATTTTTGTCTCACGTGCCGTTAATTTCAGCTCCGCTACGGTGTCGAGGAAGGGAGCCAGGCCGCCAAAGAAAGCGGTATGCTGTTTAAATACAAGCACACTCTCCGACAGTCCCAACCGGTGCGGCAGTGCGCCTCCGGCAGTGATAGCCTTGATGACGATCTTTTTCGTCCCGGGAAATGATTTACGTGTGGTAACAACTGACAGCGCAGGGTTTACGTTTCTGCACTTTTCCACTATGCGCTGCGTCCGTGATGCGACCCCCGAGGCATATTCCAGCAGATTTAATGCCACTTTCCATCCCGCTTGCAACGCCTGTACCGACCCGGAAGCGACAAGAAACGGGATCGCAGGTTGCAGTCTGGTGCCGCTCGGGATGCAGGATGATACCGTTGCGCCGCATTTTTCGAATATCCTGGCGGCCTCTTCACTGCAGCAGACCGTCGTTTCCTCACGGGTAGAGAACACAATTTGTCCACTTCTGCTACCGATGCCGAGCAGATGCGTCGTCAGATCGCCATAGGGCACATCCTCTTCGATGATTCGTTCGATATCGCGGTCCGGAATACACGTAATCATCACTTACCTTTCCCTACATCGTTATAGCTGTCTGGATACAACGATACAGCATAAGAAAGGGACAGCGCCGGTGATGTCCCTTTGATTTGTGTCAGCTGACGCCGATGATGACGCTGGAGGCTTTGAACAGAGCACAGGCGTGGCCACCCACTTTCAAACCAAGCCGTGTTGCGCTGTCGTGGGTGATGACGGCACTGACGGTATTGCCGCCGCCGATCTCCACATCAACCTCGGTGTTGACCGCCCCTTCGATAATTGTGGTGATCGTACCGCAGAAGATGTTGCGGGCGCTGATTTTGGCATCGTGCAGGTCAGTGCCAATGATGACGGAACTTGCTTTGATGATGGCATACGCTTCACTGCCGATGGCAATCCCCAGGTTGTCAACAGCACCGTTGGTGACAACGGCTGTCAGGGGGACACCCCCTTTGAGAGACAAAATTACTTCTGCGTTAACGGCACCTTTGGTGATGGCAGTAACGGTGCCGGAAAATGTATTGCGGGCGCTGACTTTCATGGAAATCCTCCGTAAAAATTGGTACAGGCTGTCCGTGTCCCCCAGCCTGTTTTCAAGGTTGTCCAGGAATTTGCGGTGCTCTTCCTGGATGGTTCTGAACTGCGTAATGATTTTTTTACCTTCGGCGGTAAGGCTCGTACCGCCCCCCCCCTTGCCGCCGGTCAGTCGGCTTACCAGTGGTTTTTCTGCCAGATTGTTGATCAGGTTGACCGTATCCCAGGCAGTTTTGTAGCTGATGCCGACTTCTTTGGCGGCTTTGGTAATCGACCCGAACTGGTCGATCTTTTCCAGCAGATTGATTCGGTCAGCTCCAAGGAAATTACTCTGCTGGCGGCGTAACCAAAGTGAACCGGATAAACCGGTAACCGGTGCGGATATGCGTTTGCTCACAGGATATCTCCTCCACTAGGTGTTTCGCATCATCTTACATAATGCATGCCACGTTGCCTTTACATCGAATACCTTATTATTACATATAGTTGGAGAGTACCTTTTTATTCGTTATATTGCAAGCTATACAACGTTTGCCGTGCAATTAATCACCAGCTGAAAATTAGTGCATTTTGGACTGTCTGAG
Source organism: uncultured Geobacteraceae bacterium (assembly GCA_903852495.1). Lineage (GTDB taxonomy): Bacteria > Desulfobacterota > Desulfuromonadia > Geobacterales > Pseudopelobacteraceae > JACRCG01. The sequence continues at coordinate 13,548 of CAINRC010000039.1, forward strand.
TACGGCAGTAAAATTGCAAAGAAGACTCGAGTATATTTTGGAGGTAGGCATGGAATCACTCGACAGGGAAACAGCGAAAAAACTGTACGAACAGTATCGCAAGCACCGTGACGGCATCAGAAATAAACCGGAAATGGCCTCGATCTGCCTGATCTGCGGCTCGGTCCACATCATTCCCCGGGAGGGTAACAACCGGATGCTGACCTGCCGTGATTGCGGCTTTAGCTTCTACCGCTACCGCTGCCCTGCCTGCGGTAAAACGATTGATGGTCGCGATCCGAAAAATCCGCCCTGCCGTGGATGTGGCCTGAGGTTCTGCACCTGCGGTGCCTGTGGTTGTGCAACGGGCGGCGTACAATGATTGGCAATGTAACCGGAGGGGTAATGGAGCAGGGATTAAAAACTGACCGCTATGTATCTTTTATTGGCATTGATGGCGACAGAAATTCACGCGAACTGATGGTGATGTTGCGCCGGCATATTGATGATCCACTCAAAAGCAACCGTTTCTGGGAGATGTTTAAGGGCAAGCTGGAGTTGGTCGGCAAACCTGATGAGAACGGGGGACGCTCTCTTGACGAGTTGTTTCTGATCCACTCCTACATCAACAACATTACGGAACTGTTTGAAGAGTACGACGACCAGGCGGCGCTGACGCTGTTGGAGCGGATTGAAACCGAAAGCTGCTGATGCCGGGAGACCTTAGAATTTCCGGCACGACCATTCAGTTTTTAACGGAGCCATTACCATAGCCCGCTTTCGGTTGTATCCACTCAGCCATGGCCAGAATTCAATTACAATCATGCCGAGAAGGATAATGGCCCCGCCAAACCAGGCGTCCGAACTCAGTGCTTCACCAAATAGGGCAAAAGACAAAACTACTGAAAAAACCGGTTCCAGATAGTAGGCTATCGTTGCTCGTGTTGATGACGACCACCTCTGAAACCAGGTTTGAACCCAAAATATGAATACAGCCGCAAAAGCGGCGGTGATCACAGTAGTCCGAAGCACTAACGGATTAAAATGCTGAGACCCGGAGAGTGGGACAAACAGCGTACTTGCCGCAAAAGCCAGCAGGGCCATGGTGGAAAACTGCACAAAAGCCAGGGCCGCCCCATCATGTTTTTCTGTGAACGCTTCCAGGCCAAGAATATGGGTTGCGGTGAACACGGTGCCAAAAATCATCAGAAGGTCACCTTGATGGATAGACAAGGAAGTGTCACCGGTCAGAAAAAGGAGTGCCACAACTCCCATCCCCGCTCCGAATCTGATTCCAACTCCGGAGAGTTTACAGAGCAGAGGGCCGACGAGAAGCGGCACCCATACAAAGGATAAGCCGGGCAGGGTTCCGGGATTTGCAGCGGTCGTCAGTTTTAGCCCCGTGATTAGCAACAAAAGTGAACAAAAAAGGGTAATCCCCAGCAGAATCCCGCGACACATACCGCGCTTGCCGAGACCACGCACCCCTTGGCAGGCAAACGGAGCTATCAATACCGCAGCTATAGAAAAACGCAGAAAAAGCAGGGGCAGGAAAGGAACGCCGTTTAGAGATTCCTTCATCAGCGGAAAATCAGCCCCCCAGGCCAGCGCAACAGCAATCAGCATGAGCGCTGAGAGTACACGTATGAGCTCACTGTTGATCATCATATCTATTTGACAAAATCACTGGGGGCTACTGGTAACAGTGTCGTATAATGAACCGATTAAACTTTTGCCATCGGAGGTATTTGTTCCGTATCTGTTTTCAATTGATGATTTTTTTATCATCAATTTACCTGCTGTTGTCAAAACCTGTGCGCACCCTGCACTACAGAGGATAAAACACAGTAGCATCAGGGTTTTGATGCTATTAAACGTAAAATTAATCCAGGTCCTTTTCATACTTCCTCCACTAAAAATAGATTTGTCTACGTTCTTATCTTCATTCCAAAATTTACTATCTGCGGATTCACCGCACATCCCCTCAGGCAGCACTCTGAATGTCTACCCCACTACTTTCAGTGTATGATTCAGGCAGGTACGTCGGTGGTGGCAGATGAAGATCGTTTGGCACTTTGGAGCGCACCGACTTGATGAGACCGGCGTAGGGCACCACGGCGGTGACAAACCCAGGCCGCTCGGTGCGAGCAGCAGTACTTGGTTCCCATAACAACAATAACTCCGAAGCATTTTGCTGCCCTGTCGGTAGCGACATGGCTACCCCCGCTTCGGAGCAGACCCCCAGGCTTACGAACGGCATCTGGAGGATCACCGTATTTGCGGTATATACGAGATCACACCGCAGCATCATGATCGTTCCGACCAATGCCGCACCACCGTTTACTGCGGCAAAAACCGGTTTCACTGAATGAGATAAAGCGTCCAGAAAACTGAGCGCTGGGGGCAGCAGACTCAACAACGGAAAGTTGACAAAATCAACAACGTCACTGCCGGCGGTGAAAAAGTCGTCGCAGCCGCGAAGCAGAACGACCTTGACATCCGGATCACCGTCGGCTCGCACCAACTCCTGTGCCAGATCACCACAGGTGACTATACAGAGCGAACTTCTATTTTCACGGCGATTGACCCTGACGATCAAAACGCCGTCAATAAGTTCGGTTTGAATCGGATTGTTGCTGGCAGCACTCTCCACGATCATTCTCCAGTAAAAATAGGATCAGCCTTCGACTTACGCCGGGCTATGCTTCAACGCTAGGCAGGTTACAGCCGGTCGATAGTTCTTCCAAACGCTGACGACTGAACGGTCTCACCAGAACATCATCGAAGCCGTGCGAGAGATACTGTCTGCGTTGATCGGGAAAAGCACGGGCCGTGTACGCGATGATACGCATACCGCCATCTCCCACTGTTTTGCGCAGCGCGGAGCAGGCTTCTTTGCTCGATAGGTCACTCAGGTTGACGTCAAGCAGCACGAGACCAAAGCTGGTCTGTCGTGCCAGTTGCACCGCTTTTTCGCCGCTGTCCGCTTCCAAAACCGACCAGCCGATTTTAGTGAGCCAGGTGTTGGCCAACATTCGGGGAACCGGATGATCATCAACAATCAGGGCATAACATTCAGACATCAGGAATCTCCCTTGCAGAGTAATGGTAATATCTTCCGCCGTTAACGGTAGTGACGTCATGCCGCCATGTGATTATCAAAGTGACTCGCAGTGAGATCTGCGCATTGCAGAACGGCAGGATTGAGTTGCTCTTCTGTATCTTGCCAAACCGCCCTGTTTCCCAGTTGACCGACGCCGTTGTACCCCCAGCACCAGACAGTTCCATCGTTTTTAAGAGCCACCGTGTGATAATTGCCGGCCGAGAAAGTGGTTACACCGCTCACACCTGGAACCTGAACAGGAGCAGGCCTGTTGGTGGTGCGGCCGTCACCCAACTGGCCGAAGCCATTGTATCCCCAGGACCAGAGGGTCCCGTCACTACGCATGGCAACCGTATGATAGTCACCCACGGTGACGGCAATCATGTTGTTCAGGCCAACGACCTGTACCGGAGTGGTTCTGTTGATGAACGTGCCGTCACCAAGCTGCCCGATGCCATTGTCACCCCATGACCAGAGTGTTCCGTCGTTTTTAAGGGCCACCGTATGGCCATAGCCGGCCGCTACAGCAATTATCCCGCTTAAACCGGGAATCTGCGTCGGCGTGGTCTTTTGGCTTTTGCTGCCTACCAGCAGTTGACCGATGCCGTTATCACCCCAGGCCCAGACAGTCCCGTCGTTTTTCAGTACCACTGTATGATAATCTCCAGCGGCGATGGCGGTTATGCCAGTCATTCCGGAAACCTGCGACGGAGCGATCCTTCGGATTGTACTGCCATCACCCAGTTGGCCAAAATCGTTATCCCCCCAGGCCCAGACCGTGCCATCATACTTTAGGGCCACCGTATGATAATCTCCGGCTGTGATGGCGGTGATGCCGTCCAGACCGATGACCTGCACCGGTGAGGTTCTCTGGGAGGTGCTGCCGTCCCCCAATTGGCCGATGCCGTTGTATCCCCAGGTCCAGACCGTCCCGTCTTTCTTCAGCGCCACCGAGTGCCCGTAGCCGGCCGCAACGGCGGCCACCCCGCGCAGACCAATGACCTCTACCGGCGTGATTCTTTGAGATACACTGCCGTCCCCCAGTTGACCGTACCCGTTATATCCCCAGGCGGTGAGTGTCCCATCACTCTTCAAAGCTACCGTGTGATAGTCACCGGCTGCAACTGCAGTTATCACGTTCAGACCTGACACCTTCATGGGTGTTCTACTGTTGTATTCCATACTCTCTCCGATCGTTTGAACAAGTGTCACCCGGTGCACTCACTAAATTTTGGGAACGACCCTTCAAACAGAGGGTGATTTCACAAGCTGTAATGGATTTACCAGATAATGTTTATTTTTCGTCATTCACAATTTCTCACAATTTCTCTTATTGTGACCGGGAGTGGCGTATTCATTCGGGTGGATTTGCGGTGTAATTTTTGGAAGAAAACGGGCGTGGTGCTGTGTAATCGGGGTAAGTGCGTCGGGGGGTTGGCTGGATGCAGCCGGTGGAGGAAAATACGAGTGGGGTCAGGGGAGCAGGAGTGCTGCGGTCAGAAAATTATTAACCAGCAGCCGTGACGTGGCATGGTAGTTCTCGGCCTCAGCCTGGTATGCGGCCACCAGGTCATCAGCTTTTTCACGGGTGGTACGGTCCCAGGCAGACCAGTCACGGATGATGGTTTCCGTAACTTCGGGATGGAACTGAAGCCCCCAGGCAGAGTTCCCGACCCGGAACGCCTGATGAGAACAGAGCGGTGAAGAGGCCAGCAATACCCCTCCGGCTGGGATATCAAAACTGTCGTGATGCCACTGGAACGTGCAGAACTCTTCAGAAATCCCTCTGAAAAGAAGATCCGCTCTGCCCGCTTCGGTCTGCGTCACCGTCAATGTGCCGAGCTCTTCCCAGCGACTGGACACAACCTCCGCACCGAGGGCTGCCGCCAGCAGCTGCCCGCCCAGACAGACACCCAGGTAAGGGATTCGTACGGCCACTACGGAACGGATGAGGTTTTTCAGATCGGCCAGAAACGGGTGGAGGAGAATATCCCCGGCTCCCATGGCGCCCCCCATAACGATCAGCGCCGAAATTTCTTCCGGTGCAGGGAGGTGACCGTCACGGTACGGGTGGTGAACAACGTGGGGGATGGTAAGGACGTTTATTATGGTGCCGGGGGGGACTTCCGGGTCATTCTGGATAATATGCAGCATCGCTCGATCTTCAGCCCTTCCGGTTGACCCGCAGGATCAGATCGCCTTCGAACAGCAGCGGGTGACGCCGGATACCGGTCAGCAGACCGGCCACGGGTGCCACAACCTTTTCAATCACGGTACCGCCGAAACTGTCGTAGATGTAGCCCAGCTCCTGCCCGGCACGAACCCAGCGCCCTACCTTGCTGTCGGAAACAAACGTGCCCGCTTTTTCGGCAAAAACGCGGAACGCGCTCTCCTTGTCAAAGCAGCAGGGTTCCTCATCCTCCACCGCCAACTGAACCCCTTCCAGCACTCCGATGCGTCCCATAAAGGAGACCATAGCTCGAAAAACCCGCTGGCAATGGTCAAGCTGCACGGTACCGGCCTGCCCCACGCGGAGGACAAAACTCTGGCCGGGCCAGACCTTCCAGGAATACATCATGGTCGTGGTGAAGACCGGAGAAAGCGAACGTTCCATAATAGCCTGCAGGCCAAGCTGCCGTGCGGTTTCCCGCTCCGCTTCGGTCGGCCCGTACAGACGCACCTGAGGAATCTCCTCGAAATCGGCGCTGGCCGTGTGAATATCGATACGGTATTTGGCTCGTTTTGTCGCCTCCAGCACGGCATAGGCGATGCGCTGGGTGGTTTCACCGGTGGTGCTGCCGGGGAACATACGGTTGATATCCGATTTGTCAAAGGGCCAGGTGCGGGTACGCAGATTGACCCCCAGCACGTTGACCGCCGGGATGATCAGTACCCGTTTGACCAGGCGCAGATCCGGGTATTTGCCCGCCTCCACACTGTTCAGAAAATCGGCCAGCCGGGACAGGATGAAAATGCCGTTGATTTCGTCCCCGTGCAGTCCGGCAACCAGGGCAACTGCCGGTTGGGACGACTTGGGGCCGATTTCGTGGCAGGGAATATCGAACCCCTCCCGCACCGGAGCGGTCATGCAGAGCAGGTCGCGGATCATGAGCGACCTCCTTTACGCGCCATGACCCGGGCCATCAGCGAACCCTCGTAGACAAGCGGATATTCCCGCAGGGTGAAGAGCACACCGTCCACCGGCGAGCGAACTTCCGAAAGGGTCTCGCCACGGAAGGGGGAAACGATCGTGCCGAGGAGTTCACCGCGACGAACATCAGTCCAGTGGGATGCGGCAGGAATAAACATCCCGGAGGTCTGGGCGTTTAGATAATGAACATTGCTGTCGTCGGCGATCATCGCCGTGTGCGACGTTTTCGGGATGGTGACGTCCGGGGCCAGCACCCCCATATCCTGCCAGACCGCCAGAATACCGGCCATCAACTGCTCGCAGTATTCGGGAGTGATGCGCATGCCGACCCCCATCTCCGCCACCAGGCAGGGGGTGCCGCAGCTGTTGAGACTGTGGGCCACGGTGGTTTCCAGCACCGTGGCAGCACTGTGCAGCCAGATAAGGTCAAGGTTCATCCGGCGGGCGATCGGCACCAGCAGATCGTCAAATTCCTGATTAATACGCACCTGGGGAATTTCGCGCAGGTAGATGTTGCTGGCGTGGATATCGACCACCAGCGCAGCACCCGAAAGTGCAGTCATCAACGCTGCAGCCAGACGGTCCGGAAGCGGGCCGGATGCTGACCCGGGAAACGCCCGGTTCAGGTCAGTGTCGAAAACCGGCAGTCCCCGGGTCAGGGTATCCAGCCCAAGGGTGTTTACCGCCGGATACAGTTCAACGGTGCCGAGCAGGCTGCCGGGGGAGGTGAGGAGCAGTTTTTCCAGCCAGGCGGCCAGAAGATGGCAGACATAGAGCCCTTCCAGTTCGTCGCCATGAATCCCGCCCACGACGGCGACACGAGGCCCGTCCCCGCCGGTAAACACAGCACGGCGGGTTTCCATCCGCTCACGGTATGGCATTTCTATGGTGAAGAACGTTTCCGTTTTTGCAGCTATTGTTTCGGACATCATCGTCCCTTTCTAAAATTGAATACGTCGTACGGCTACTAAAAAAGGGGCACGGAGACACGGTGAAATGCGAGCAGAACTTGAGAGGAGGGAATGTAATCGTACTGTATATCGCGTGCTGCCTTGGTAGTTTCTATACCGTTCTCTCTGCATCTGTATCAGTCACGTCCCGGCTCACTGCTCCTGCATCGTCACGGTCACCGTCGGCTGTTCTCCGGAGAAATCCCCCTTGAAACTGCCCCGCTGGGGAGCGGCATCGTAGGAATCCCTGCCGACGGCAACCGCCACGTAATGATCGTTGGCCAGCAGGTTGTGGGTGGCGTCAAAACCGATCCACCCGGCACCCGGCACCAGGGCTTCAGCCCAGGCATGGGTGGCCAGCTTTTCATCCTCTGCGCTGATACCCGGGTCCAGGTACCCCATGACATAGCGGGCCGGAATCCCCCAGGAGCGGGCAACCGTGATGAACAGATGGGCAAAATCCTGGCAGACGCCGCTCCCCTGTTGTACCGCTGTTGTCAGAGCCCCGTGGACTTCCGTAGTACCGGAGCGGTATTCCAGTACCGTCGGCACCCAGGCAAGCAGCTCCAGCAGCGATTCCAGCAGCGGGCGGCTTCTGTCCGGCTTTGGCACCGCACAGCGGAGGATCTCAGCCAGTTTTATAACCGGGAGGGTCAGCAGGCTGCGATGGAGTATAAAATCATTCAGCGGAGGAGAGCGGAGGACCGCATCACAAAGCCAGAGATCCTCTTGCGCCGGAGTAACCGCCTCAAAATTGAAGGGATTCTCTTTAAGCGTTTCCACCTCACTCCTCAAGCGTGTCACCAATCTGTTATGGAGTGGAATCACGCAGAAGTAATCTACCCGATTGCCGAAATAGTCCGTATAGGAGGCCCGTTCTGCCGTCGGTTCTGACTCGATGACACATGAAATAACCCGCTGATGCCCGTCACTGCGCGGCGCAAGCCGCAGCTCCACGTGATGTTCGCGGACACCCTGGGGATATTCAAGTATCGTTTCGTGCTCGATGATATAACGCATTACATCTAACCCCTATTGGAAAAACTCTTCCGCAAGAGCACCATGAACGAGAGACATCTTTTCCAGCAAGCTCTCCAGGTACTCATGCAGCCCGGCATCAAAAATCTGCTGTGAAGTCCCACCGACCATTTCGGAGAGGTTCGCGAAGGCTGTTCCGGTGGCATCCTTGTTTTCCAGGCCGATGATCTGTAGAGCACTGCCCATATGCTTCACGGAGAAGACGATGGACCGGGGAAAATCGCGGTTAAGTACAACAAACTCGGCAACATCGGCCGGCATGAAAGCGGAGTGGTAATTGCGGCGGAACGCCTCAAAACCGGACAGGGATTTAAGCAGTGCCGCCCACTGGTAGTAATCAAGAGCGGAACCGACCATGGAAAGGTCAGGCAGAATGATGTGGTATTTAACATCCAGGGTGCGCACCGTCATATCAGCCCGCTCGAAGCATCCCCCCAGCTGGTAAAAGGCATACGCCTCGCCGCGCATCATGGTCGAAGCGACCAGCCCGTTGAATCGGGCCACCTGATTGCGCAGCTCGACAAATAGATTTCCGGCCCGCTCTGCGCTCAACGGCCCTTTCAGCCGCTCGTTGAAACTCATCCAGATTTCGTTAACCGCTTCCCACATCTCCTTGGAAATACGGTCACGCGCCACCCGGGCATTTTCGCGGAACAGCCGCAGGCAGGTCCTGATGGAACTGGGGTTGTTACGACCGGCACTGATAAACTGCAGTACGCGTGACGTACTGATACTGCCGTTGCCGAACTGCTCAATATAGAGTGGTTCTGACGAGTTTATCTGCAGGATCGGCCGCCACTTGTCCTCTTCCCCCATATCCTCTTCCGCCTCCACCAGATAGAGCAGATTTATCTCCATCAGACGGGCGGTTTCTCCGGCCCTCTCCAGGTAGCGGGCCATCCAGTACATCGAATCGGCAATGCGGCTTAGCATGGCGTTAGTTCCTTTTCTCTCCGGATATCCCCCTGTTCACAAGGGGAGAAAAATCTATTCAGCCAGTACCCAGGTATCCTTGCTGCCACCACCCTGCGACGAGTTCACCACCAGCGACCCCTTGCGCAGCGCCACTCTGGTGAGTCCACCCGGCACAACTTCGATATCATCACCGTAAATCACGTAGGGGCGCAAATCAAGATGGCGCGCTTCCAGCTCGCCGTCCATGTAACAGACGTGGCGGGACAGGTAAACCACCGGCTGGGCAATATAATTGCGCGGATTTTCCTGTACCAGATCAACAAATTCCTTGCGCAGGGCGGGGGTGGATGACGGCCCCATCAGCATACCGTACCCTCCCGACTCGCTGACCGCCTTGATTACCATCCGCTCCATATTATCAAAAACATACTCGCGGTCTTTTACGTTGGTCATCTGATAGGTGGGAACATTGTTGAGGATCGGTTCCTGGCCGAGGTAGTAGCGGATGATGTCCGGTACATACGGGTAGACCGCCTTATCGTCAGCAATGCCGCTTCCCGGTGCATTGACGATGGCGACATTCCCGGCCCGCCAGGCGTTGATGACCCCGGCAATACCGAGGGAGGAATCGGAGCGGAACACCAGCGGATCAAGGAAGTCGTCGTCGATACGGCGATAAATGACATCCACCCGCTGCAGACCGGTGGTGGTTTTGAGGTAGACGATATCGTTGACCGTCACCATGTCACGCCCCTCGGCCAGTTCAACCCCCATCTCCTTTGCCAGGAAGGTATGTTCGAAATAGGCGGAGTTATAGATGCCGGGGGTGAGCAGCACGATTTCAGCATTGGCCGCGCCGCGTGGTGACAGTGCGCGCAGCGCCGCCAGCAGAAGCGACGGATAATGCTCAACGCGACGGACGCGATATTTGTTGAAAAACTCAGGAAGGATGCGCCGCTCAATGACCCGGTTTTCGATCATGTAGGAAACGCCGGACGGGGTACGCAGGTTGTCCTCCAGAATGAGGAACTCCCCTTTTTCATCGCGGATGATGTCGATGCCGCTGACATGGGTGTAGATACCGCGCGGCGGTACGATGCCGACGATTTCCCGCCGGAAGTCACGCCCCTGGTAAATCAGTTCCGGCGGAATAACGCCGTCCTTGATAATTTTCTGGTCTCCGTACAGGTCACCCAGAAACAGGTTAAGTGCCCGTACCCGCTGTTTGAGACCGGACTCAATCTTGACCCACTCCGGGGCGGTAATGATGCGCGGAATCAGGTCGAACGGCCAGATGCGCTCGATTCCCTCCTCACTTTCACCGTAGACCGTGAAGGTAACCCCCTCCGCCTGCAACGCCAGCTGGGACTCGTGGGCCTTGGCCTCAAGCGCATTGTTGCCCGTGGCCCTGATATGATCCCACAACAGTCTGTAGTGGTCACGCGGGGTAAAATCGTCGGCGTAAAACTCGTGGTAGGGGGTACGGGGTTTGCTGCCCTGCATGCCGGCATTGTACATGATCGGCCGCTCCTTTACTCAAGAATGCGTGGAAGTATACTGATATTGCAAATTTATGCCACCATTCGTTTACAGTGGCTGGCTGATAACAATAAATCGCTCATCGAACCAGGGAACGAGAAGCGGACGCACATCCTTCCATGCAAGACCCCCGCCACCACAGCCGGGACGGGGGACAACGATCTGCGTCCAGCCGGAATGATCCGCCAAAAGCCTCAATTCACGGGCTGAACGGGCAATAATGCCCGGATCCGGAAGCGACCAGGGGGTCTCCTCCACCGGGAAGGTGGCGATGCCGTTGCCCAGAGAACAGACACAATTACCCCGCTCAGCGAGGAGACTGCCTACAATTTCAGCAAGTTTCGGATAGCGCTGTGCCGCCTGTTTTGCCACCCCCCGCCCGAAAATCGCCCTGCCGTCCTTGGTCAGGGAACCGTTCGTGGTGATCACGATGATCCCGGTGGTGCTGCACTCCCATATATCCCCTACGGTCTCAAGCATTCCCGGGCCGATCCCCGGAGGTAATCGAACACCTCCCCACGGGTGGTTATAAAATACGGCATCTGGTTCAGCAGATCCTCCAGCAGGTGCAGCAGTTCTCCATCTTTAGTGTCAAGCTCATCCATGACCCCGCCCAGCATCGGCAGGATCTCGTACAGATCATGGCGATTGAAGAGCGCGGGATCGGGCAGACCGGAAAATTTTGCGTCACCGCGATGGGCGATGTCGCGGGGGTATTTGAATTTCAGATCGGACGCTTTGATGATAATGGCCATGGGAGTACCTCACGTAAATAATCCTGATCAGAACGAATCCCCCGCTTAAAACTCCCTCTCCCTGAGGGAGAGGGTCGGGGTGAGGGGGAAGTGCTCGATTACACAACATCGCCGCCCCCTCAACCGGCCTTCGGCCACCTTCTCCCTCAAGGGAGAAGGTATCAACAGTGGATCAAGACTGCTCACACAATAAATTTATCCTGAAACAGCCCTTTCAGTGACCGCCGCAGCCACCACCACACCCGCCGCCGCAGCCCGGCTTGACAATGTCCTCCGCCTTCGGCTTTGCACACAACTGGAGGGAGGAACGGTCCACGTACCACGCCTCATCCTCGTTTTTCCCCTGCAGCTCGTTTTTCTTGAGCATCATCAGCACCCGCATCTCCGTTGTTTCAAGAAGCTGCGCCGCTTCGGCTATCGATACAAATGACGTTCCTGCTGTACACATGGTGTTTCCTCCTCAAGCTGCCTTCGGCAGTGTTTCTTCAGCGCTATAGATGGCCATCAGTTCACCGTTTGTCAGATCCCGCTTGCGCCGGCACGACATGGCGCGCGTCAGTTCAAGCAGCGGCACCGCCCGTGTCCGGTCGACACTGATACCCATGCCGCGGTACCGTTCGATCAGGCCGCCGGTACCGGAATGTTTGCCGACCACGATACTGCGGGTCAGCCCCACTTCCGCCGGATCAAACCCCTCGTAGTTGTGGGGGTCCTTGATAACACCGTCGGCGTGCAGCCCTGATTCGTGGGCGAAGACCCGTTTGCCGACGACAGGCTTGGAAACGGATAACGGACGGCGGGACGCCGTGGCGACAAAAAGCGACATCTCGCGGAAACGGTGGGTGGTAATGCCGGTGTCCACTCCGCAGGCATGTTTCAGCCCCATGACAACCTCCTCCAGCGCCGCATTCCCTGCCCGCTCGCCAAGACCGTTAATGGTGGTGTTGACATACTTCGCCCCGGCACGGATACCGGCAATGGCATTGGCCGTGGCCATCCCCAGATCGTTATGGGTATGCACCTCGATATCAATTTCAGGTACCGCCCGCCGCAGGAACGCCACCTTATCGAACATGGTGAAGGGATCCATGATTCCCAGGGTATCGCAGAAGCGGAAGCGGTCACCCCCCATGGCACGGGTAATCTCCATCAGCTCCACCAGAAAGGCCATGTCGGCCCGACTGGCATCCTCACCGCCGACCGAGACGTACAGGTTGTGCTGCTTGGCAAAACCGAGAGCGACCTTCAGCTGTTCCTTGACCGCGTCCCGGTTTTTACGCAGCTTGTGGGTGATCATCTGGTCGGACACCGAAAGAGAAATATCCACCGCCCCCACGCCGCAGGCGATACTTGCCTCAATTTCAGGCACCAGTGCCCGGTTCCAGGTAATCAGCCGGGCATTGAGCCCAAGATCCACCAGAGAGCGGATGCTGGAGCGTTCCTCCTCACCCATGGCCGGAATGCCGCACTCGATCTCCCCCACGCCGATGGCATCAAGCATGCGGGCAATGGCAATCTTTTCCCGTTTGGAAAACACCACTCCGGCGGTCTGCTCGCCGTCGCGCAGGGTTGTATCGTCGATGATAATGTCGTGATTTATGGTCATGATCGCCCCCTGTTGACGTTTGTTGTTGTTATCCGCAGCTCCCCATGGTGGCCAGAGCGTACAGCAGATCCGGGCGGTACTCCGGTTTTCTCCCCGCATACATCAGCAGATTGCTGCCAGCCTCCACCATGCCGCAGCGCCGGTAAATCCGCTGCGCCGCCCGGTTCGAGGCGGGGGCATCCAGCAGCAGCTTCGTCCCTGACGGCACGGCAGCGGCTGCCTCCCTGAACAGCTCTTCCGCAGCACCGGCATCAAGTGCCGCAAACGGCCCGAACTGCACGACCTCGCCGCACGGCTGCCGCACGATGAAACCGGATTCACTCTGCAGCAGAGCGCCACGCTGTGTCGTCACATCAAGCAGCGCTCCCCGGCGGTCACCCCAGACGACCCTGTCGATATCATATGATGAACCGGTCATCGCAACTCCCCCGGTGGTTCTGGCATGGCCCGGGTGCCGCTGGCGTCCCCTGCCAACCCAGCGGATTATGGTATCCACACTGGTAAAGCCGTGCTTTTCATACAGCGGCGTACCGGACTTTGAGGCGGTCAGCCAGATCGTTGCCACACCCGCCGCAGCCAGCGCCGCCATGGCTTTTCGGAACAGTGCCTCGCCGATCCCTCTGCCGCGACTGCACTCCGCCACGATAAGATTGCCGATCCAGCCGCTCCGCCCGTGGCGGAGCGATGTGACAAACCCAGCCGCTTCTCCGCTTTTCCCACGGGCGGTGAAACAGCCCGCCGGGAAGGCCGCCAGAAGGAACTCGTATTCCCACGGTTCCGCCACCCAGTTTTCCGTTGCTGCCAGCGCGATGAAGCGGGGTATGTCATCCGTACGGAACGGTTCGATAATCATGCTGCTCAGGCGGCTTCTGCAATCGTCATGGTGATGTCTTTACCGATCAGGCCGACGGCATCGGCGCGGCACTGTTTGCAGTGGGCAAACTGGCCGATAATCCCTTCGTTGGCCGTGCGGACCGCCGCCACCATCTCCTCGCTGGGGGGGGTGATGTGAGCCAGTTCGGCCTGCGGAATAATCGGCATGATATTCATGACAAAGGCGCCCAGCTCTTTCACCCGAGCGGCAATGAGCGGGATCTGGCTGTCGTTGACCCCCGGCACCAGCACCGTGTTGACCTTGATGGTCAGCCCCAGCTCGCCGGCCCGCTTGAGCCCCGCAAACTGGTTGGCGATCAGGATTCCGGCCCCTTCCGCTCCGGTGTAATGCTTGCCGTGATAGATGACATGGCGATAAATCTGGGCACCGATTTCCGGGTCTACGGCGTTGATGGTGACTGTCAGGCTGTGCAGACCGAGTTCATACAGGCGGTCGATCGATTCCGGCAGCAGCAGGCCGTTGGTGCTCATGCAGAGCATCAGGTGCGGAAACTCTTCTTTCACCATCCGGAAGGTTTCAAAGGTTTCTTCGTTTGCCAGCGGGTCACCGGGGCCGGCGATTCCGACAACCTTGATGATCGGGCCGACTACCGGACTGGCCATGACCTCACGCACCTTGATGATCGCCTCATCGGGAGTCAGCAGTCGGCTGGTGACGCCGGGGCGGGATTCGTTGGCGCAGTCGTGTTTGCGGGAACAGTACCCGCACTTGATGTTGCATTTCGGTGCCACCGCCAGATGCATCCGTCCGTTTTTGTGATGATTGCCGCCAAAACAGGGATGCCCCTGAATTCTGTTCTTCATGTCACATGCAGTTGCCATGGTGTGTTACCTCCAAAAATGAAAAACGCCCACAGGAGAAATCCCACGGGCGTCGTTGCCGGTACTGTAGCTCCATACAGCACAGAATATGCCAGTTTGGCTGAAACTACGCACGGAAGCGCAGAGACAAAGGGAAATAACGTTTTCGATGCGGTCAGGGGCGTTCCACACTCGTCCCCCTATGGCACAAATCTGCATTTAAATTATACAGCAAAGATGGATTATGAATTGCATCGCCCGGAGTCATTCTGTAGCAACGGTGGCAAAGAAAGGCGCTCCATGTTCACCCAGTATGATCTTGAAGACATCCGCGACCGGGCCCGTGCGGCATTTATCGGCATGGCCATCGGTGATGCCCTTGGCGCCACGGTCGAGTTCATGACCGCATCGGAAATTTCTGCAAAATACGGCACCTTCCGGGAAATTATCGGCGGCGGCTGGCTCCGGTTGAAACCGGGGCAGGTGACAGATGACACCGAAATGGCCCTCTGTATCGCCCGCGCCATTGTCAAAAACCAGACCTGGTCGCTGGAGGCGATCGCCGATAATTTCGCGGCCTGGCTCAAATCCCGGCCGGTTGATTGCGGCGACACCTGCCGCAAGGGGATTCGCGCCTATATGCTGCACGGGCAGCTGGAGTCGCCGCCCAATGAGTGGGACGCCGGCAACGGCGCGGCGATGCGCATCATTCCGGCCGCCTTGTATTCGCTTCCGGACGGCGAACTGCTGAAAAAATATGTTATCGAACAGGCGCACATCACCCACAACAATCCGGTTTCCGATGCTGCCTGCATCTGCCTGGGGCAACTGCTGCACATGATTATCTGCGGTGCCGAAAAGAGCCGGTTGCGGCGCCATGCCGACGGGCTGGTGGCACGGTTTCCCACCTTTGCCTTTGATCCGTATCGCGGCCTGGCGACCGGGTACGTTGTGGATACTCTGCAGACGGTGTTTCACTGGTTTTTTCGCGGGAGGAACTTTGAAGAGTGCCTGGTCGGCACGGTCAATCAGGGGGGTGACGCGGATACCACCGGCGCCATCTGCGGGATGCTGGCGGGGGCGTATTTCGGGATGGAGGCGATACCCCGGCGGTGGCTGAAGAAGATGGACGCCAGGGTGATCGCCGAAATCGAAATCATGGTGGAGCGACTGGTGGACGCCAGTCCGTTGGGGAGAATGATGTAGGGGCGGCTCTACGCCGGTTTCAGGATTTTGCTTGCCACCTGCAGCAGCGTTTTACGCGTATCCATCGCCGCTTTCTGCATGAGGCGATAGGCTTCGGCCTCGGGCACACGCTCCTTTTCCATCAGCACCCCTTTGGCTTTTTCTATGATTTTGCGGTGCTCGATAAGTTCGCGCAGATCCTCTATTTTTTCCTTCAGGGTTTCAACCTCTTCAATATGCTGCAGTGCGATTTCTATGGCCGGCAGCAAATCCTGCCTCCGGAGCGGCTTGGCTAAAAAAGCGGCAATCCCGGTAGCCGATGCCCGTTTAACAGTCGCACTGTCGCACGCACTTGTCAGCAGCAGGATCGGAATCTTCAGTTTTTTTCTGATCTCCCCGGCGGCGGTTATGCCGTCCATGCCGGGCATGGACACATCCAGAATCACCATATCAGGAAAGCTCCCCAGCGTCATCTCCACGGCCTCTTCACCGGTGCCGCACTCCAGTATCTCGTCAAAACCGAGATCAATCAGCATGTCCTTCAAGTTCGTTCTGATGAGCGGCTCGTCATCACAAATCAGTATGGATCTACTCATGGGCGTTTACCTCCGTACCGCAGAGGTAGCATGAGGCGTGCCACTTTAGCCGAGCGGGCGCTTTTCAAAAAAGCTGTTCAACACGGAGACACGGAGACACGGAGAAAAACAATTAAAAAACTGGACAAACCTTCAGATATATTTTTCAGTTTTTTGCCGTTTCAATATTGTTTTGGTTTTCTCTGTGTCTCCGTGTCTCTGTGTTTAACTCCCGGTCTTAAGTTTTTTACATCTCGCCATGGCATTTCCTCGAAGTAATGGTTATAGTCGTCCCATGGAACTTTCAGACCACCAACATGACGTGGGCGAAGAGCGCTGGTGCCCGGTCCCCGCAGGGAACGACACCCCGCTGACCAAGAGGCAGGCACGCGCCTGGGCACTTGTGCTGGACTCCCGCTCCATCCCCTGCTGTATCGAACCGGAGGGGAGCGGCTGGCACCTGCTTGTGCCGGAGCATCAGCTGGACAGTGCCCGTCGTGAGCTGGGGCTGTATGAAGAGGCCAACCGCAACTGGCCCCCCACGCTTCCGGTCACACGGCAGTTGATAGAAAACACCCTGCCGACCCTGTCGGTTCTGATACTTCTGGCAACCTTTCACAATCTTGCCCAGGTCGGTTTTTCCCTGCCGGAGCGGGGCATGGTCGACCTGTACGCCCTCGGCACAGCCCATGCGGCACGCATCCTGGATGGCCAGTGGTGGCGTCTCGTCACCGCACTGACCCTCCATGCGGGGCCGGTACATCTGATCAGCAACCTGACCATCGGCGGTATCTTCATTCTCCTGCTCTGCCGGGAGCTTGGCTCCGGCATGGCCTGGAGCCTGCTGCTTGCCTCCGGCATCCTCGGCAACCTGATCAACGCCGTGGTGCAGCCGGCGGCACACAGCTCGCTCGGGGCTTCCACCGCAGTTTTCGGCGCGGTCGGCATCCTGGCGGCCATCAGCATGGTGCAGCACCGCCATGGCCTGCAGCGCCGCTGGTTTGTGCCGGTTGCAGCCGGCCTGGCCCTGCTGGCGGTTCTGGGGACAGAGGGGAAGAATACCGACCTGGGCGCGCATCTATTCGGCTTTGGCGCCGGAGCGCTGTGCGGTATGGCGGGGGAGTTTCTGATCACACGATTCGGCCGACCGGGAGCGCTTCTCAACGCACTGCTTGCCATTGCCTGCGGAGCTTTGGTACTGGCGGCATGGTGGGCGGCGATTGTGTTGGGGGGGTAGAGCTGGACAGGGTTACTATGATTGCGGTGAAACCGGGGTTATGCCGGTTCTTCCACCTTGTCGTGGAGGAGCGGAATGATGACGACCTTCATTTTCCCTTTGCCCCACAGCCCTATTTTCTTGGCGGCGGCGCGGGAAAGGTCGATGAAATGAAATGATTTCGGGGCACAGCGGTCCGTGATGGTGACGTGGACCTCCTGATTGCTGGCCGGGTTGACTACCCGCACCACCGTACCGAGCGGCAGGCTTTCGTGGGCGGCGGTCATTTTCTCCGGGTTGTAGCGGATGCCGGACGTGGTACGGCGCCCCTCAAAACTGCTGGCGTAGTATGTTGCAACACCTTCCACGGACTCGTAGGGGCTGCTTTTGAGCAGCAGTTCTTCCAGCTGGAGTGTGGTCGCCGGAGCGGCCGGGTCAGCGGTCAGGGGAGGGTCGGCATGGGCGGCCCGGGGGGCCGAAAACAGCGTGCCGAAGGTCAGCACTATGGTTAGTATGACGGTAACTGTTTGATTCATGGGGAGATCTTATACTACACCCTGACGCTCCCGTCAAGTTTTGCCCAGATATTCGCCAATTCCATCACGCAAACCGCGCGGTTTAAAGCCGAAGATTGCCTGCCATTCATCCCCGCCGATACTCTCCTCCAGCAACATCTGCAGCTGATCCATGGTAATCGGAAACTGCGGAATTTTCTGCATGAACGGGATGACCGCCTTCATCAGACCGAGCGGCAGGTGCGGCTTCCAGGGGGCCGGTCGTCCCATGGCTTCCGCGATCATATCCAGCAGCGCTTCATAGCTCAACCGGTCGCTGCCGCATAGTTCATAGGTCTGGCCGATCGTTTCCGGCAGTAACAGCGCCAAAGTAAAACAGCGGGCCACGTCATCGGCGTGGATCGGCTGCAGCCGGTAGCTGCCGCTGCCGATAACCGGCATAACCGGGGCAAGTCTCTGCTGCGCCGCCAGCATGTTGATGAAGGCGTCGTGCGGCCCGAAGATCAGCGACGGGCGAAAAATTGTCCACTCCAGACCGCTCCCCCGCACCAGTTCCTCACCCCGCCACTTGGAGCGGTGATAACCTGATACGGCAGAGGGACGACTGCCGAGAGCCGACATCTGCAGATAGCGGCGAACACCGCCCCGGTTGGCAGCTGCCAACAGGTTGGCCGTGGCCTGTACGTGCAGCCGCTCAAAGGTAACGCCCCGCGCGGGAAACTCCCGGATGATGCCGATCAGATTGATCACCGCATCACACCCTCTGACCTGTTCCTCGAAACTTTCAAGCCGGGTGACATCTCCGGCAACCTGCTCGACCTCCCCCGGGAGCGGGCTGCGGCTATGCTGCAGCATACGCACGGAATGGCCGTTTTTCAGCAACTCCCTGACCAGATGTTCACCGACGAAACCGGTTCCCCCGGCAACAAAAACTTTCATGATACTCCTCCCGACAGCGCGTCCTGCAACCCCGATTTTCTGACCGTGCGCCGTTCCACCGCCTGACGGAAAACCTCTTCCGTCCCCCATATTTCAATGCGGCTCCGGGCCCGGGTAACCGCCGTGTACAGCAGTTCCCGGCTGAGAACGTCCGACACCTGATCCGGAAGAATAAGCAGCACCCGGTCAAACTCGGACCCCTGGCTTTTATGGACGGTCAGGGCAAACGCAGCGTCCCCCGGAGGCAGACGGAGCAGGGAAATGTGGCGCAGCCCCCCGTCCGGATTTTCAAACCAGACGGTCCGGCCATCATCACGCCCCGTCACCACCCCGGTATCACCGTTATACAACCCCAGTTCGTAGTTATTTCCGGTGATCATGAACGGCGCCATAAACGTGCTTTGGGCATCGTGCGTCTGCTCCACGTTGAGAGCGGCCTGGCTGAGCCGGTTTAGATTTTCCACCCCGACCGGTCCTCCGCGAAGCGGCGACAGCACTTTGAATGAATTGAGCCGGGCAAGCGCTTCTTCGGGAGAGACGGCCTGCACATAGTCGGCATAGCCGTCCCGGACAGCGGCAGCAAACTCCCCGTCGAACGACCTGCCGGTCGGCAGCTGCCGCCAGAGGATATCCGGACACTCCCCGGAGTTCAGCAGTGCCGTTGCCCCGGCGCTGTCACCGCTGTTGATCAGGCGGCTCAGTGCGGCAATGCCGCTGTTGTCACCGAAGCGGTAGCTTTTGGTCAACTGCGTGACCGGCACGGAGGCCCGCTCCTCGCTGTCGCAGATATCAGCCAGCACCGCCCCCGCCTCAACCGAGGCCAACTGGTTGCGGTCCCCCAGCAGAATGACCCGCGCATCATCTCGGAGCGCCTCCAGAGTACTGGACATCAGCTGGAGATCAACCATGGAGGCCTCATCAACGAGCAGAATGTCGCACGGCAGCCGGTTGTCGCGATTGTGACGGAAACCGCCGCCACGGCTCCGCACACCCAGCAGCCGATGGATCGTACGTACCTCTGTCGGCAGAGCATCACGAAGATCATCCGGCAGTGCAAGGCGACCGGCCGCCTGGATGATCGACTGTTGGAGCCGCAGAGCGGCTTTACCGGTGGGTGCGGCCAGCGTGATCTTCGGGCGGGAATCCCCCCCCATGGCGAGCAATAGTGCCAGGATGCGCGCCGCAGTAGCGGTTTTGCCGCTGCCGGGCCCACCGGAAATGACCGAAAACCGATGAGTCAGTGCCATGCGGGCGGCCGAACGCTGCAGATCTACGCCTTCACCCTGTGGTGGGAAATAGCGGTCGAGGGCAGCGTCAAGCCCCTGCTCATCACTACTCCCCGGTTTGATGCGCGACAGAATGCCGGACGCAACCTGCTGTTCGTACCCCCAGCAGCGCTGCAGGTACAGCCGGCCGACCCGGTCCAGAATCAATGGCGTGTACTCCCCCGGAGCACCAACGGTGTCGCACTGTTCCAGTGAGCCGCACCACTGATCAACATCGGAAGGGGGCGGATTCCGCAGGCTCTGCGGGGCGAGCGCCGCCGGTTCCGGGAGATCGCTCAACAGGAAACAGCTGTGGCCGCGCCCGGTGGCATGACTGGCAAGAGCCGCCCCCCACCAGAGTTCGTCACAGGGGTGCCGGTCAATGCGCACTATAAAGTCGGCAAAGTGAATATCCAGAGGAGACAGCCTGAGGGTTTCAGTCATGGGGAATCACCTTCAGCGAGTGCTGCGTACCGATATTCTCTTGGGAGTTAGCATCCATTGCACAGTTCTCCGGGGCGGCAGTGGCTTTTGAATGGAACCGGCTACCCGGTTGCGGCGATGGTTATGAGGGCCGTGACTATATAGCGCGCCAGTTTGCCGGACGCGACCAGCAGTGTGAACAGCCCGAAATTGACTTTCAGCATCCCCCCCACCAGGCAGAGCGGATCACCGACGATCGGCAGCCAGGAAAACAGCAGCGAATAGGAGCCGTAGCGGCCGTAATACTGCCGGGCCCGTTCCTGCTGCTGCGGGGAGACCCGCATGACCTTTTCGATCAGCCAGCTCCCGCCGCCTATGCCGATCAGATAGCTCACAACCGCCCCCAGATAATTGCCGACGGTGGCGGTGCCCACCGACAGCAGCGGGTCGTAGCCTCCCACCAGCATCATCACCAGCAGCCACTCGGACCCGAGCGGCAGCAGCGTCGACGCCAGAAAGCTCAACAGGAACAGTGACAGGTAGCCCGGTTGGTTGAGCCAGTCATGCAGCATGACAGTATATGTCAGAAATTGATTGTCATAATGATTCAAAACGGTACAATGCTCCCCGGCTCCGGCCGTTGCTTTATCATGGCGTTCTTGCAGCCATTGTAGCGATTAATTCGATTTCGGCAAGGGGGAAGCATGCTGAAAGGAAAACCGGCAAAAAAATATTCCCAGGCGGGGCGGCTGCACTCCATTATCCGGCTGCTGGAAACCAGACGCGGCCTGACCCTTGACGAACTGGCCGAAGAATGCGATGTGGACCGGCGCACCATCCACCGTGATCTGAATGCGGTGGAACAGGCCGGGTACGCACTGACAACGGAGTGGAGCGACGGGAAAAAGATCTACAGCTTCCTGACCAGGTCGCGCAACCTGCCACCCATCACCTTCACCCTTCCGCAACTGATGTCGCTTTACCTGCTCCGCTCGCTGGGCGCTCACCTGGCCGGCACCCCGTTTCAGGGTGAGATTGACGAACTGTTCAAAAGCATCCATTCGGTACTTCCGGACCGCCATGCCGCCCATCTTGAACGGATTGCGCGGGTTTCCCTGCCGCTGCTGCACGGTGCGCGGGACTACACTCCGTCCGCCCCCTACGTTGCCGACCTGCAGAAAGCGCTGCTGCAGCAGTACCGTATCCGCCTGAACTATGCCAAGAAGGGGAAAAAGGAGGCAGAGTTGTACGAGGTTGATCCCTACACCCTTATTTTTCACAAAGGGGGGATTTATCTGCTCGGCAATGCCCACAACCGCGCAGGTATCCGCCTGTTTGCTCTCGAACGCATCAGGGGGGTGGAGGTCACCCGCCAGCGTTTCGAAATCCCGGACAGTTATCAGCCGGAAAGCCATTTCAGCAGCGCTTTCGGCCTGGTCAGCGACTCCCCCATGAAGGTACGGGTCCGCTTCTCCGCCGAGATAGCCCATGCGGTCAAGGACCGGGTCTGGATGCCGGGGCAGAAGATCAGCATCGAACCGAAGGGGGAGGTGACCGTGGAATTTGAAGCGGCCGGGCAGATGGAGCTGGTTTCATGGATTCTTTCCTACGGGATTCATGCGGAAGTACTGGAGCCGGCTGATCTGCGCAAGGAGGTCAAGCGGCAGGTAAAAGGGATGCGTGAGTTGTATCGAGGCAAGGATAAAAAGGGTGACACACCGCTGAAACAGCAGATAAAATGAGCGCGCCATGTTTCATCACACATAATTCCAGGAGACTGCAAGGACATACTTGCCCGCCCGAATCGCCCGTCAGGGGCGTATCACCTTTGCCGACTTCATGAAGGAAGTACCTGAACTGGCTGAACGAGTTCGGTTGATAGAAGTAGAGTTACGTCAACTTGCCATCTTGGAAGCCTGACCCCAAAGGCTATGACCCCAAAGGCTAAAAGGCTCCAAAGGCTCAAGGCTCCAAAGGCTATGACCTATTATCCTCCCCCTTAAAGTTTTTACTGACGGAGTAGAGTTATTCAAAAAAGGCCTTTCTATTCCAGCTATAGAATTGCCTCAATACCTTTACGATGTATAACATTAAGCAACATGAGTGCCGCCCCTGTCGGTCTCTTTACTCCACGCTCCAGCTGAGACACATACCCTACAGTCAGATTAAGACATTTAGCAAACACCGACTGGCTCAAATGCGTTTGTTCACGTATTTTTCGGATATCTTCACCAGTCAGAGGTGTAATATCAGGTTTATTGATCGTTCCCAAATGTCGCATGGTGATTTTCCCGTAGGCCGTATTATCCAGTAATCCTATACTATTCATATCAGAGGCCGTTTCAAGCAGAGCCTGGGTCAAAGCGCTATTTTTTTCAATTTTAGTTGCCATAATCAATCTCCTTAACAAGTCCTTCCTTAACGGCTAATTCTAACTGTTCCGTATTTGCTTCAAGCCAGCCAGATCCGATTTCCCTCAGCGTCAGCAATTCATCAGGATCAATATTTTCTCTTTCACTTTTGGCGATACCATACATAAAGACGGCCCGATCACCCAGACGGTAGGCAATTAACATTCGGTAGCCTCCTGACCGTCCCTGGCCTTTTCGTGCCACCCGTTGTTTAATGACTCCGCCGCCCAGATCGGCGTCAACGAGACCACGTTCCGCTCGTTTGACAGCTTCATTTAAGGAATGATCTTCGATTCCTTCCTGCCGCGCATACTCATAAGCCACTTAGTTTTGAATACCCGCACAGACACCCCCGCTGTAACTATAGCACTATGAGTCATATTTTCAACAAAAAAAAGTGTGCTGGGGTCAGGCTTCCAAGTTGACAAGTTTAACATTTGCTGTGTGCTGGGGTCAGGCTTCCAAGTTGACAAGTTTAACATTTGCTGTACAATCGCTTCATGGCACGGAAACCTCGCATACATCTTTCAGGCGGACTTTACCACGTTATCTTTCGAGGTAATGGCGGGCAGGCCGTTTTTCTGAATGACGAAGACCGCTATCGTTTTCAGCTACTCCTTCAGGAAGGGGCATGCCGATTCGGTTATCACGTTCACGCTTTTTGTCTTATGACCAATCACATACATTTGGCCTTGCAAGTTTCTGAAATCCCGTTATCTCGTAGCATGCAGAACCTCTCTTTCCGATTTACGCGATGGATCAACTGGCGGCAAAAGAGAACCGGCCACCTTTTCCAGGGGCGCTACAAGGCCGTGCTGGTGGACGGTGACAGCTACCTGCTGGAATTGATACGCTATATTCACTTAAATCCTGTTCGCGCCGGTATTGTGAAAGATCCGGTGGATTATCCATGGAGCAGCCACAGAGCCTACCTCGGCAAGGAGACTCTCCCATGTCTGACCATTGACAGTTTGCTCATTCATTTTGGGAATAAGCTTGAAGATGCTCGACAGAATTACCAGGGATTCGTATTGGACCGATTGGGAGAAGAGCGTCGTCCCGAGTTTCACGGTGCGGGGGTAGATTCACGCCTTCTCGGTGATGTCAACTTCCTGGAAAAATGTCTTTCTGATTCAGAAAAAGTCCCCATACGATTGGCACTACAAATAATAGTTGATACGGTATGCAGAAATTATGAGATAAGCGAAACAGAGTCAAAAAGTCCGTCACAATGTAGAAAAGTCTCAGAAACACGGGCGGTTGTGGGATGGTTTGCACAGAAGTTTGGCTGTGTCACATTGTCTGAGGTGGGCGCGTTTGTTAACCGTGATATCGGGAGCATAAGTTCTGCAGTACGTCGCCTTTCGAATCGCATGCAGGAAGTACCTGAACTGGCTGAACGAGTTCGGTTGATAGAAGTAGAGTTACGCCAACTTGCCATCTTGGAAGCCTGACCCCAGAAGTATGACCCCAGAAGTATATCAAGGGCTCTGAGGGCTACGCAGGATTCTTTAAAAGTACGTTGATGACTACTCGAGGATGGACATGAACGGAACAGACCGGACTACTGACGGCAGCATGACAGCGGACGCCAGCCAGGAATACAGTGATCTGAAAAAATACATTTTTTGGGTACTGGCGACGTTGGTACCGCTCACGGTAATCAACATTACAATAGGGGTTTTTAGCGCCTCACTGGCAATATTCTCCATTGCCCTTGATTGCGTCGCCAGCCTGATTCTGCACTCCTTCAACATGGTTTCTGTTACCGTTATTCAGCGGCGCAACTCCTTCAACTTTCCGTACGGAACCGGAAAACTAGAAAATTTTTCCGGTTTTCTGTATGCCATGATAGTGATTCCCATGGCCATGATTATCGTTAATTCTGCCCTGCATAGATTCCTGCATCCCCCCGCTACAATCAACCTCGGGCTGGCGCAGATAACGGTGCTATTGGGAGTAGCCCGCTCCTTCTTCCTGCTTACCTGGGCCAAGCGCCTTTGCAGCAGATACCCCGACCATTCGCCCATGACCCACTCCTACCAAGTCAATCTCAGACTGACACTGATCAACTACCTATCGGTTCTAGCCGGTCTCCTGTGCGGGCTCTGGCTGTTCTCATCGGGGTATGTGCAGGCTGCTGTGTCGCTGGATCTGATTATCGGCGTTTCGGCTGCGCTGTATATGTTTTACTGCGCCATAGGTGTTCTGATCAGCAACTTCAAGTCGCTCATTGATCTCCCGCTGCCGGAGGTTGATCAGTATAAGATTTTGAAGGCTCTGGTCGCGGATTTTGACACCTATGAAGGGATCGGCAACCTGTACACGCAGCTCAGCGGGAGTACGCGTTTTGTTCAAATGGAAATCTATTTCAAGGGGACAACCACCGTGGCAGAAATCGAATGTCTTCGTGGCAGACTTGAAGAGAGATTGCGGGAGCATTTTACCAAACTGGTCTTCCACATGATCCCGCTTGTCCGGGATGACACGCCGGACTGACAGGATGGCGAAAAAACCGCATCAACTAGCTGAGAGGTGGAAAAAAGTCGGACGCTGAGCAGATTCAACTATGATTTTTCAAAGAGTTACGCCAACTTGCCATCTTGGAAGCCTGACCCCAGCAGTGTCTGACCCCAGCAGTGTCCCCAGCAGGACAAATTGATTACGCAGCCTGTTTGCGGTGAATATACTGTCCGGCAGCCTGGGCCAGGAGACCGGAGCGAGTCATGTGGTACTGCTCGGCATAGCGATCAATCTCTTGCAACAGATTTTCAGACATGGTGATATTAACCCGCTTTGCTTTAACTTTGAGCCTGGCAAGATCAATGTCTACCAAGAGCCAGACCCCTCCTTGATATTCGGGGTTAGCGGCCAGCTGTTCCAATGATGTTGGTGCCGGTACGGGTACATCTTCGCCTTCAAAATAGACTTCCGCGGCCTCTTGGATAAGGTGTGGTAAATCCTCCCACTTGTCAGCGGCAGAGAAACAGCCGGGAAAGTCGGGGATGGTTACACCGTGGGCGTGATCTTTATCTCCAATGTGAACGTATGCGGGGTATAACATATTTATCTCCATTCCCAACCGGCTTGCCGGTAGATGTTCCGTACAGTTCCGATCGGCATATCTTTATGTGGATGCGGCACGACCACATGACCGGCTTTTGACGGGTGTTTGTACTTCTGGTGGTCGCCTTTCCCCCCGACACAACACCAACCCTCGTTCTCAAGTCGTTTGATGATCTCTTTGCTGGTCATGTACTTACTATACACACCAATGCGCACTGCGTCAAAGCAAGAAGTCAGAAAAGAGTTGATCGCTGAGCAGATTCAACTATGATTCTTCAAACTTTACTCAGCGTTGTCCGGTTAGGTCTTTGCATGTCGTATTTTCGGTTTTGGCCCTTTGAATTTGCGTGAATTGTGTTTCTTTCGACTTCGTTGCCTCTGTAGCTCCTCTGCTG
>CAINRC010000040.1 GCA_903852495.1 uncultured Geobacteraceae bacterium
AAACAATCGATAGGCAACGCATTACTGGACGAAGTAAAGAGAATCAAACCCGAAGTGCTAACGATTATGGCGAAAATGGAAAGAGAGGACGAAGATGCTCGAAAACTTGAATCTGAACAGATGGCTACTGCGGGACGCGAATGATGGTACTGGTGAAGGAGGCAATGGTGTATCTGATCCTGTGGATAATGGGAATCCTCCTGCAAGCAATCCTCCTGTTGGTGACAACCCACCGGGAACCGAAGCACCGCCGACCATTGACTTAGCAACTCTCTTCACCCCTGAAGAGGTAACAGCCAAGCAGGAAGCCATTGACACAGCCAAAGCAGAAGAAGAGCGCCGGGGCAAACTGACCGATGACGAGCGGACGGCAGAAGATAAGCAGAAAGAAGAGGACGCCAAGGCAAACGCCGTACCCGAAGAGTACAAGTTCAAAGTGCCTGAAGGCATGGTCCTCGATGAGAACCTTATGAACGCTGTTACTCCGTTTTTCAAGGAGAAAGGCCTTACTCAAGCTCAGGCGGACGAATACGTCAAGCTGTACGCTGAAACCATCCACCCGGCCATATACAAGCAGCAGAGCGACAGATGGGGAGAAGTCGTTGAAGGATGGAAGAAAGAAGTCATGGCAAACAAGGAAATCAAGATTGACGACAAGGGCGAGAACAGCGACGGAGTGAGAGTCATCAACACCCTGCTCAACGAGGCTGAACGCAAAGCCCTTTATGATTCTCCTGCTTGGCAATATGGAATGGGGAACCTACCAGGGCTCAATCTCTTATTTGCTCGTGTAGCCCCGCTGCTCAGAGAAGACACCATAGAGGGGAAAGGTGGACAGGCTAAACCAGACCTCGCTCACAGAATGTTTCCCAACCTCCCGTAAAGGAGTTAAGAGATGAAAACCTTTATCATAACAGCCTTGCTGATGACTTTATGCGCTGTTGCTTTTGCCGGTGTACCCTACATAAACCAGAACGTACACGCTGATGGGGCGTTAGGATCGTCGCCTGATCCTTTCCAGACCGTATTGATTAGTGATAACTACAGTCACACGGTAACACTGACTAATCAGATATGGTATGACCTGTCATTTAGAGGGTCTGGAACATGCATTATCCGCTTGATGGGGACAACCACAAAAGCAACATGGCCCGCTGAACCTGTAGCAAACGGCTCGGCAAGTTCGTATCTGTTCAACAGCAAGGTGAAGTTTTTCAACTATTCAGGGTGCAACAGTGGTACCGCACCCCAAAACAGTATCTTACATTTGATGTAGAAAGGAGAAAATATGAAGACCATTTGCTTTATCATTGTCGCGCTTCTGATGGCGGCATCCGCGTATGCAACCGGGCTTGCTACTGTACCGTATCCGATTGCGTCAAGCCCCAGCTTCCCTGGCACTATTCAGACCTTTGCGCCGAACGGAACTACAACCACGCCCCTTACGGTTTATAGCACTACCGTTGATCTCTCCAACTATATTATGTACACAGTTGAGAGCGGCAGCGGGACTACCTGCTATGTAAGGCTTATGCCGACCTCCGCGAAGGGGTCTTATGCCCGTACTTTGCTCCGCACCGCTGGCACGTTTTATACCAGAGCAAAGAACAACGCGTCACCATTCCTCAATATGTCGGGCTGTACTGCGGGATCGTACACACTTCAATAACCAAGTAAGAAAGGAGAATATATCATGGCTGGACCAGATACCTTGGGCATGTTCCCAACAATGTTTGATGTAACGTCCACTCTCGACCCGCAAGGCAATACCGCGCCGGTTGTCGAGCTCCTTCAGCAGAAAAACCCTATCCTTATGGATATGCCTTGGACGGAGGGTAATACCCCACTCGGTCATCAGATCAATCAGAGGACTGGGATACCTGAACTTACCTGGACTTCGTGGTATCAGGGCACACCTCCAACCAAATCCACTTATGCCAAGGTAATGGAAGCCTGTGCAATAGGTGAGCAGAGAAGTGAAATTGATAAGAGGGCCGCTGACTTCAACGGCAACTCCGCTTCATTCCGGCTCAAGGAAATGCTTGGTGCTATTGAAGGTGTCAACCAGGGGCTTTCCACCGCGCTATTCTACGGCGACTCCTCCAAGAACCCGCAGCAGTTTAACGGGCTTACCCCGCGTTATTCTGACCTCTCCGCCGGTAATGGTGGTAATATCATCGACGCAGGCGGCAAGACCGGGGCGGCTTTGACCTCCATATGGTTCATCGGGTGGGGTTCATCTGGTGCCTATGGCATATTCCCCAAGGGTCAGAAAGGCGGAATGCAGCGTGAAGACCTTGGCACCTTCGATGCCTTTGACGCAAAAGGTAATCGCTTCCGCGCAGTAGGCGACCTGCTTCAGCTCAACTGCGGCCTTGCCGTCGAAGACTGGCGGTATATCGTCCGCATAGCAAACGTCGATGTTGACGCTCTCAAGTCCGGAACTGGTGCTGCCGATCTTCTCGGCCTGATGATGGATGCACTTCATCTCCCGCCCGAAGTCGGCAGGTCAAGAACCGGTCAGGATGCTTACGGCGCAGGGGCAAACGGTGCGGCTCCCATCCTCATGATGCCCAACCCCGTTTTTTATTGCACCAGGAAGATAGCAGCAATCCTTGACCGCCAAGCGCAGATAAAGAGCGGCTTCACCCTCAAGAGCGGCAATGACGTATTCGGCCGGCCGGTGACTGAATGCCGTGGCGTCCCTATCCGGTCATGCGACGCGCTTCTCGAAACTGAAGATCAGGTCAGCTAATAGCCTAAGGGCGAAAGGAGAATACAAATGATACTCGATACCAAACTTATAATGGCGTGGGAACAAGCCATTACCTCGGCGTCTGCGGCTTCCGCTGCAAACACCACAACCACTCCGCCTGCTGCTGGCATTATCGACCTGGGGCTTGCGGCAAGGGACGTTGGCGTTGGAACCAATAAACTTTATTGGTGTGTCCTCGTCACTGCAGATATGACAGACTCCGGCAGCAACAGCACCATTACCCCGTCGCTCAGGACCAGCGCAACTGAATCGGCATCTGCCCTTACCGGCTCTCCGGCCACCATCATCACCGGTCAGGCATTCCCGGCCCTTACCAAAGCAGGGACTTTGCAGATCAATGTCCTTCCTCCGGGCGCGTATCTTGAATATCTGGATACATACCTTACTTTAGCTGGCGGCACACTGGATACCGGCAAGTTCAGCTCATGGATTTGTACCGATGTCCCCCAGATGTCCTACTACGCATCCGGGTTCAATCCGAACTAAGAAGTAACAGGTAGGATGAGAGGGGAGGGCAACCTCCCCTTTTTTAAGAAAGGAATTCCCATGTCTAGACATAAGGCAACAAGACATATCATCACTCACATACATGGTGTATTGAGGCCTGGTGAAGAGTTCGATTGGACAGGACCCCCACCCGCAGGTAGCGTTCCAGTAGAACCAGAAGAGCCTATAGAGTCACCTGAGCCCGTCAAGGTAGTTCATAAAAAGAAAAAACACAGGCCAACCAAGAAAGCAAAGGGTCA
>CAINRC010000041.1 GCA_903852495.1 uncultured Geobacteraceae bacterium
AAAATCCAAATGGTAGCAGAGCAGACGCGGTTTAGTTCAACAACAGTTTATGCGGTGGTTCCGCTGACGCTACACACCGCATAAACTCTTAATTCGTTATAACGATACTTTATAGTCCTAATAAAAATCTTGTATACAGTATACAAAAGCCGATAGGCTGTCAAGGGAAAATCGGCTCAAGTCATTGGCTTACGGCGGTTACAGACACACTGGATTACTGATTTTTCTTGCTGGAATAACGGCGGGCCTCAACAGCTTCATCTCGACTGAAATTACGCGGAATGACAAAAACCTGGCCGGGCCAAAGGCGCTTGGGATCACGTATCTGGTCGCGATTTGCCCGGTAGATAAGTGGCCAGAGCGTTGCATCGTTGTATATTTCAGTCCGAGCGGAAATCTGGGGCAGTGTTTCGCCGCGACGGACAGTATAGGAAGTCGGTAGTGGCTGCGTCAGCTCTTTGGTTTTTTTCTGCACTGAATGCTCGGCTTCTGTTGACCGACCCGGTTGCTGCGCTTTCAGCCGAATTTCTGCTTCAGTTGCAGCTTGCAGCAAGCGCTCTTCTTCAGCTTTTGCGGCACGTTCAGCAGCACGCCGCTGTTTTTCCACCTCAAGCCGTTTTACCGTCAGCTGAACTTCAGCCTGCAGCATTTCAGCCTTCTGGAATGCCAGTTGGTAATACTCATCAGCAGCCGTATCATCTTCACGGACATGATACAGCGCTTCACCATGTTCAAATGTCTCCAGCAGACTCCGATACTCCTGGGGAAACAGCCTGGCGGCCTCACGGAGGCCAAGATCTTCAACCAGAGGTGCCACTTTGCTGCGCCAGGAAGGGACCGCTGTCGCACACGCCGCCAGAACTGCGCCGAGCAGTACTATGCAAACAGCCTGGCGGCACGCGACAAACATGGTCAGCCCTGTTTTTCAGCCAAACGGATACCCAGTTCTCGGAGCTGTTTTGTGTCAACCGGCGAAGGAGCCTCGGACATCATACAGGTGCCCTTCTGGGTTTTCGGAAATGCGATAACATCCCGGATTGAATCACTTCCGGTCAGCAGCATTATCAAGCGATCCATACCAAACGCTATACCGCCATGGGGTGGTGTGCCGAATTCAAGCGCGTCCAGCAGGAAGCCGAACTTGCTGCGGGCGTCCTCAACGGACATACCAAGCAGCTTGAACATCAAAGACTGAACGTGCTCCTGATGGATTCTGATGGAACCGCCACCGATCTCATTGCCGTTCAGCACAAGGTCGTAGGCCTTGGCGCGACAGCGCCCGGGGTCTGATTCGATAAACTCCAGATCCTCGTCCATCGGAGCGGTAAAGGGGTGATGCACCGCACACCAGCGCTTTTCTTCATCGTCCCACTCCAGCAGCGGGAATTCCGTAATCCAGACAAAACGATAGTCATCCTTACTGGTGAGCTTAAGCAGGTTCGCCAGGTGGTTGCGCAGCTTGCCGAGTGAATCGTTGACGACTTTCGGTTTGTCAGCGACGAAAAACAGCAGGTCGCCCTCTTCAGCAGCAAAAGCGCTGTTCATGACCGCAATTTCTTCAGCGGTAAAAAACTTGGCGATCGGAGAATGCCATTCACCATTTTCAATTTTGACGTAGGCCAACCCTTTGGCACCGTAAATCTTGACGAATTCCGTAAGGTCATCGATCTCCTTGCGGGAGAATCTGGCGCATCCTTTGGCGTTGATCCCTTTGATGATTCCCCCTTTTGAGGCTACATCAGCAAAAACCTTGAAGCCGGAGGCTTTGACGATATCGGTCAGGTCGCATAGCTCCATGCCAAAGCGGAGATCGGGATTATCGACTCCGAAGCGACGGATCGCCTCAGCATAGGTAAGACGCTCCACCGGCAATTGCACCGTAACATCCTTCGCCTCGGTAAAAATGCGGGCAATCAGCCCCTCCATGACCGTAATGATATCCTCCTGGTCAATGAAAGACATCTCGCAGTCAATCTGGGTGAACTCGGGCTGTCGGTCGGCGCGAAGGTCTTCATCGCGGAAACAGCGCACAACCTGGAAGTACCGGTCGAAACCGGAAATCATAAGGATCTGTTTGAAAATCTGGGGCGACTGCGGCAGTGCATAAAAATGCCCCTGATTGATACGGGACGGCACCAGGAAGTCTCGTGCCCCTTCCGGAGTTGATTTGGTAAGAAAGGGAGTTTCAAGCTCAATAAACCCGTTGTCGGTGAGATATGATCTGGTCAACTGGGCAACCTTGGAACGCAGGATAAGATTATACTGCAGCTGAGGGCGGCGAAGGTCAAGATATCGATACTTCAGGCGGATGTTTTCATTGATGTCGCTATGCTCGTCCAGCATGAACGGAAGCGGCTTCGAGCGGTTAAGCAGCTTGCATTCAAGTACCTGGATTTCCACCCCCCCGGTTTTCATGTTCGGGTTGACGGTCCCCTCCGGCCGCGGGATAACCTTCCCTCTGACCGCCAGCACAAATTCACTGCGCACAGACTCGGCCACGGCATGACCTGAAGGGTTTACTTCCGGATCGAACACAATCTGGGCAATCCCCTCGCGATCGCGCAAATCGATGAAGATGAGCCCGCCATGGTCGCGGCGCCGCAGCGCCCATCCCATCAAAATAACCTCTGTGCCAATGTCTTCTGTCCGCAGGTCACCGCAGTAATGCGTCCGCTTCCAGTTTTCGAGAAAATCCATAGTATCCTCCATTCTATATAATTCCATTAAGTGCGTTAGTTAATCAGTCGTCCGATATTTCCGATCCGCGGTCTGAACTTGTCATGATCCCACGACCAGTATTTGATAAACGCCAATCCCTTGATCTGATCGCGCCGGACAAATTTCCAGAAGCGACTATCATAGGAACGGTCACGGTTGTCGCCCATCACAAAGTAGGAATTCGGCGGCACAGTAACCGGGCCGAACGTATCACGCGGATTCATCTCTTTAGGGATGAGTTCCTTTTCCTTATGTATTTCATGGGGGTTTTCATACAGCTTCCCATTGACGTAGACTTTTTTGTCCTTCCCTTCAACCACGTCCCCGGGAACACCGATGATCCGTTTGATAAAATCCTTA
This sequence comes from uncultured Geobacteraceae bacterium, assembly GCA_903852495.1. GTDB lineage: Bacteria > Desulfobacterota > Desulfuromonadia > Geobacterales > Pseudopelobacteraceae > JACRCG01. Next base: position 3,079 of record CAINRC010000041.1, read on the forward strand.
CTCGGGTCCTCCGGATATTCAAAAACGATGACATCTCCCTGACGCGGGTTACGAACCGTCAGAATCCGCGTATCGGTAAAAGGGATTTTCGTGCCGTACATAAACTTGCTGACCAGTAAATGGTCGCCGATTGCCAGCGTATCTTCCATAGAACCTGACGGAATCTTGAAAGCCTGGACCAGAAACGTGCGGATGACCAGCGCGAGCAGTATGGCAATTGCGATCGACTCGGCATACTCACGAATCAGCCCCTTCTTCTTGAACGGCTTTATGTTCTCTGAATTTGGTTCAGCTTGAGGTGATGTCTGTTGTTCTTCCATGCGGGTTCCTTTATATTGGTAGTCGGTCAGTCAACCTTCAGAATGGCCAGAAACGCTTCCTGCGGCAACTCCACGTTACCGACATTCTTCATGCGCTTTTTACCCTCTTTCTGTTTCTCCAGCAACTTGCGCTTACGGGTGATGTCCCCGCCGTAGCACTTTGCCAGAACATCCTTGCGCATCGCCTTGACCGTCTCACGGGCAATAATCTTGTTGCCGATGGCAGCCTGAATGGCCACCTCAAACATCTGCCGTGAAATCAGCTCCTTCATCTTGGCGACCAGGTCCCGACCACGGAAGTACGCTTTTTCCCGATGCAGGATAAGTGACAGTGCGTCAACCACTTCTCCGTTTATCATGACATTCATGCGCACCAGGTCGCTCCGCCTGTACTCAAGATGTTCATAATCAAGAGAAGCGTACCCTTTGGTGATTGACTTGAGGCGGTCATAAAAATCCAGAACGATTTCGTTCAACGGCAGTTCATAGATGATCATGACACGGGTCGGGGTCAGATACTTGATCTCACGCTGAACACCGCGTTTGTCCTCACAAAGCGCCAGCACGCCGCCGACATATTCGTTGGGGACATGGACATGGGCAAGAATAAACGGTTCTTCCAGGTACTCTGTGCTTTGCAGCTCCGGCATCTGATTAGCACTCTGGATAGAGTACACTTCGCCATTCATCTTGTGCACCCGGTAAACAACCGTCGGTGCGGTGGTGATCAGGTCGAGCCCGAATTCCCGCTCCAGACGTTCCTGAATAATCTCCATATGCAGAAGGCCGAGGAACCCGCACCGGAAACCAAATCCGAGCGCCAATGAGGTTTCCGGATCGAAGGAGAAGGATGAATCGTTTAATTTTAGCTTGGACAGGGCATCCCGCAGCTGTTCGTACTGGACGGTGTCAATGGGATACAAACCGGAAAAGACCATCGGCTTGACCTCTTTAAACCCTTCCAGCGCCCGCTCACAGCGGCGGTGCAGCAGTGTGACCGTATCACCAACCTTGGCATCCGCAACATCCTTGATGCCGGCAATGACAAAACCGACCTCTCCCGCAGCCAACTCCGTCACCTCGACCATTGAGGGGGCAAATACGCCTATCTTGAGCGCCTCAAAGGAGTTGTTGGTCGACATCAGCTGAATCCTGTCGCCCTTTCTGAGCGTGCCGTCAAAAATACGCACCAGTATGATGACCCCCTGATACTGATCGTACCAGGAATCAAACAGCAGCGCTTTAAGCGGGGCCCCGGAATCACCTTTCGGAGCCGGTATCTTCTTGACAATCTCCTCAAGGATTTCGTGGGTACCGATCCCCTCCTTGGCACTTGCCAGCACGGCATCATGAGCGTCGATCCCAATGATGTCCTCAATCTCCTGCTTGACCCGTTCAGGATCGGCCGCAGGAAGATCAATCTTGTTCAGTACCGGAAAAACCTCCAGATTGATGTCCAGAGCAAGATACACATTTGCCAGGGTCTGTGCTTCAACCCCCTGAGAGGCATCCACTACCAGCAGGCCACCTTCGCAGGCGGCCAGAGAGCGTGACACTTCATAGGTAAAATCCACATGGCCGGGAGTATCAATAAGGTTCAATACATAGTCGTCACCGGCATCGGAACGGTAATTGAGACGAACGGTCTGAGCCTTAATGGTAATGCCCCGCTCCCGCTCCAGATCCATTTTATCAAGGAACTGATTTTGCTTCTCCCGGTCTGAAACCGTACCGGTGTACTCAAGAAGGCGGTCCGCCAGGGTGGATTTTCCATGGTCAATGTGCGCAATAATGGAGAAATTTCGAATTCTGCTGATATTCATGGAATCCTTTGTCTACTGAAAATCGGACTGTGAAGGATAAATAAAGATGGCGGGAAAGTAAAGGGGAAAAGGGTTCGAGACGGTCGCGCGGGACAACGACATTCGCACTTGACAAGCGGCGGTGGAATGAGGCTTATTTTAGCGGTGCAATCCGACAAAGTCTGCAGCCCGCTTCTACAGGATCTGGCACAAAAAGGAATAACGCGTATTTTACCAACCAGACCACCACATAAACCGGAATTACTCCGGGATCATGACTACTGGATGCAACGGGCGATCACCGAAGCCGGCAAGGCACAGGCTCGGAATGAAGTGCCGATCGGCTGTGTCATAGTACGTGACGGCAAAATCATTGCACGCGGCCACAATCTGCGTGAAACAAAGCAGGATCCTGCCGGGCATGCCGAGCTGATTGCCATAAGAAAAGCCGCCCGGAAACTTGGTTCCTGGCGACTCATTGATACCACCCTCTATGTTACTCTGGAACCCTGCACCATGTGCATGGGGGCAATAATTCTTGCCCGCATTCCCACGGTGGTTTTCGGCTGTTATGACCCCAAGGGGGGAGCAGCCGGCTCACTCTTCGACCTTTCCTGCGATTCCCGCCTCAATCACCGTGTCACGTTACTGCCTAACGTTCTTGAAAGTGACTGTTCCAAACTCCTGAGTGACTTCTTTGCCGAATTACGCAAACGCAAGCGAAGCGCACGCCTCACCTGACCGTTCGGACCCGTTCAAACTCCTCCGGCGTATTCACATTCAGAAATGATGCCGGGTGACCACCCAAACTCTGCACCTCTTCGTAGGGAACCAGACGACTGTTCACCCTGGCCAGGACATCCAGAATCTTATGTTCACCCTGTTGTATGGCACGTTCAAAGACCTCTGTGCAGGAGGAGGCATAGACGGCATGCAGCGGCTCCTGCCCCCCCTCGCTGAACGGCACCACAGCATCCACTCCCTCTTTACCGCAGTCACACAAATACCGGATGATGGTCGAGTCAAGAAACGGCATATCACAGGCGGTTACGAATGAATGGGGCGTACTGCTGTGGACCAGTGCCGAGTGCAGCCCGGCAATCGAACCGTGCCCCGGATAGATGTCCGGGACCTTGCGACAGGGGAGAAAATCATAGTCATGGGGAGAGTTGGTCACAACGATAACTTCGTGAAACAGCCGTGCCAGTGTGCGGTAGGTACGGGTGATCATCGGGATACCGTCCACGTCGAGAAGCGCTTTGTTCCTCCCCATGCGTTGTGATGCCCCCCCGGCCAGAATAACCCCGGTGACTCCCTCTATCTTCGCCAGATCAGGATATTCCTCTATCGCCTCCGGATGACTGTACAAAGTGAATGATCCGCCCCGCACATACCCAATCAGGCATATTCCGGCCTGCTGGCAGAGTTTGATGGCCATATCCGTGGGAGATGTCCGTGAAGCAATAACACTAATCCCCATGAGTGACGCCTTGGCAACCATTTCCGTTGAAACTCTCCCGGAGGTAACCAGTTCCGCACCGGCCATGTCGATACCCTTGAAAAGGGCTTCACCGGCCATCCTGTCGAAGGTATTATGCCTGCCAAGATCTTCCGCATACAGCATGATACTGCCGTCGCGCCCGATGGCGGCAGAATGAATACCGCCATGGGAGCGGTAGTGTTCCGCTTTTTTGGCTAACTCGTTCATCAGCGAGACGATCCGGTCCGGCGATCGGCGCACTGGCGGGGGATTACCGGCATTGACAGCCGGGAGCGTAAACGTGATGCCGGTACCGCAGCCCGAGGTGAGGACCGGCTTCAGTCGCTCCGGCAGTTCCCCCTTGATTTTGATGTTTGCTGTGCCGAACTCCTCGCACACGCTGAACATTTCAAAATCATCCAGTGACGACACAAACCCCTGAAGGCGAAGGAATCCTGCTACCATAAAGCGGAGATCGTGAGGGGAGCAGACCAGGGTAGCAATCTCACGCCCGTTCACAATCAGCAGTAACGGATACTCGTGGACAACAGTCGCAGAGGTTGCCTCCAGAGCATCGTCGCGCCAGGTGAAGTATGTTTGTTTACGGCCTTCCATTCCCATAGTTCCGGCTCCGATAACAAAAAAAGGGGGAAACAGCGCGTTTCCCCCCGAATGAAACTAGTTACGCCCGCCGCATGAATCAGTCGGCCAGGCCAAACGATTCGTGCATGACGCGTACGGCCAGTTCGGTGTATTTTTCGTCAATAACTACCGAAATTTTGATCTCTGATGTAGAAATCATCTGGATATTGATGCCGTTCTGGGAGAGAGCACTGAACATCTGTGTTGCCACACCGGCGTGGCTCCGCATCCCGAGGCCGACGATTGATATTTTACTGATATTTTCATCGGAAAGGACCTGCTTGGCTTGAATTTCCCGGGCAACTTCGTTCGTGATCAGAAGCGCCTGCTTCAGATCAGCCTTGGTAACAGTAAAGGTGAAGTCGGTCATACCGCCATCGCTGACGTTCTGCACAATCATATCCACCGAGATAGCGGCATCTGACAGCGGTGTAAGGATTTTTGCGGCAATACCAGGTTTGTCGGGTACTCCCTTAACAGCAATTTTGGCCTCATTCTTGTCGTATGCTACCCCTGAAACGAGTATTCCTTCCATATCCTTATCCTCCCTGGTAACCATCGTACCGGTATTTTCATTAAGGCTAGAGCGGACGTGCACGTCCACGTTATATTTCTTGGCAAATTCCACCGAACGAATCTGGAGCACTTTGGCTCCCAGGCTGGCAAGTTCGAGCATCTCGTCATAGGAGATCTTTTCGATTTTACGCGCCTCTTTGCACACGTTCGGATCGGTTGTGTACACCCCGTCAACGTCAGTGTAGATCTCGCATACATCAGCCTTAAGCGCTGCGGCAATCGCAACTGCCGAAGTGTCGGAACCGCCGCGACCAAGCGTCGTGACATTTCCCTCGCCATCAATACCCTGGAAACCGGCCAGAACGATAATGGTTCCCTCTTTGAGGTCAGCGCGAATATTCGCGTCACCGATACTTTCAATCCGGGCTTTCGACGCGGTTGAGTCGGTAACAATTGGCACCTGCCACCCCTGATAGGATTTCGCCTTGTACCCCTGGGACTTCAGATACATGGAGAGAAGCCCGATGGTCACCTGCTCGCCGGTCGCCACCAGCACGTCATATTCACGGCCATCCGGGATTTCACACATTTCATTGGCAAGCGCAACCAGCTTGTTGGTTTCACCCGACATGGCGGACACAACAACAATCACGTCATTTCCGGCGTCATAGGTTTTGATGATGCGTTTGGCAACATTTTTTATACGATCGGGTGAGCCGACCGAAGTGCCGCCGTACTTCTGTACTACTAGCGCCATACTGCTCTCCTTGTTGGAAAAATATTGAAGGCGGAATCCGAAGACTCAGTCCTATACCAGACATTCTGCTATCGGGTCAAAGATTTTTTTGCTGTTGAGCCTCTTGGCAAGTTGTTCAAGAACGCTGTCCGACCGCTGTCCGGAGCTGGTTATGGTGATGGTGCGCAGGTCATCTCCCCTGTGTTCGAACAGAAGTGTCAGCACATCTGACGGCAGCAGCGCCGAAAGACGCTCGGACCATTCAACCACGCAGACTCCGTCACCATAAAAAAACTCCTCAAAGCCGAGTTCGGCGATATCATCATCCCCGATCAGCCGGTAAAAATCAAAATGGTACACCGGCGTGCTGCCCGGATAGCAGTTCATGATGGCGTATGTCGGACTTGCCACCAGACAACTGCTCTGGGGTGCCAGTGCAGCCACCACTCCCCGGGTAAAACAGGTCTTCCCGCCGCCGAGGGTGCCGCGCAGCGCCACAAAAGAACCGGGCTGGAGCAGCGAACCGATGCAGGCTCCCAGTTTTTCCGTCGCCCCTGCCGAGCCGGATGTGATCCGCAGCCCCGGCACTACCGGTTCATGGAGCGGATGATATCAATGCGCGACACCATGCCGACCAGTTTTTTACCTTCAACAACCGGGAGAGCGTGCAGCTTTTTGCTGCTCATTATTTCAGCGGCACTGCTGACAGCATCTGCGGGGGTGATTGTGACCAGATCTCTGGATGCCAGTTCGAAGGCTGTTTGCGCGGTGATCTTGTCCAGCTCCCGCTGCAGGGTGCCTTCGCCGCCGAGCGGAATAACCCAGTCAAAAAGCGAAATAACCGTCGGGATATGCAGCGGGCGGTCCTGTTCGATCAAATCCGATGCGGTCACAATTCCGGTCACGTTGCCGGCATCGTCAACAATCGGCAGCGAGCCGAAACCGCTCTTTTCAAAAATTCCGGCAAGTTCGCGTACGGTGGTGGTCCCTTTTATTGAAACGACGGTACGGGTCATAATATCGGCAACGGTCAGCATGGCACATCTCCTTTTAATTTTTTGTACGCATAGGGGAGCATTTCAAGAACATCCGTGGCAGTTATGCCGATTTCCCCCTTTTCATCCGCAACCAAATTTGCGGCAAAGCCGTGGATGAACACACCCAGACAGCAGGCATCCCATGCTGAATACCCCTGTCCCGCCAGTGAAACGATGATGCCGGTCAGCACATCGCCCATCCCCCCGGAAGCCATGCCCGGATTGCCGCTGCCGTTGATAGCCACGACACCGGCAGGAGACGCAATAACAGTGCGGGCCCCCTTGAGAATCAGGAACACTCCGTGGCTGCGGGCAAATTCCCGAGCGCATGAAATGCGCGATGCTTCCACATCGGCAACGCAAGTGCCCTGCAGACGCGCCATCTCACCCGGATGCGGCGTGAGAATCACCTGGCCGGATTTTTTCCGCTGCAACACCGTCACATCACCTGCCAGGGCGTTCAGGGCATCTGCATCCAGCACCAACGGCACGGTGACAGCTTCCAGCACACCCTGCACAAAGGCATAGGTACCGGGACAGTTGCCGAGTCCGGGGCCGAGCGCAACCGCATCCTTGCCGGCCAGCAGCTGCAGCACCGCCGAAAGTGAACAGTCGGTCAGGTGCCCCTTGCCTGAGTCGGGCAACGCCGAGGTCATGGCTTCGGTTGTTTTGAGTTCCAGAATGCTATGGACACGTTCCGGCACCGCCACGGTCACCAGGCCGGAACCGGCCCGGACAGCACTATTTGCCGCCAGTGCTGCTGCACCGGTTTTCCCGGTAGAGCCGGCCACAACCAGACAATGGCCGAATGCCCCCTTATGGGCTTGACGGTCACGTTGGCGCAGCAGGGGGCGCATCGTTTCCTCATCCAGAAAGTCATACCCCGGTGCCGCTGCCATAAGCTCCGGCGGAATCCCGATGTCAGCCACCACCAGACGACCGGTATATTCGGCCCCCGGGTAGAGAATCTGCCCCGACTTGGCCAGGGCAAAGGTAACGGTGATCTCTGCCCGGACAGCTTCTCCCAAGACCCGCCCGGTTGTGCCATGAACTCCGGACGGAATATCAACTGCCACAATCGGACGACCGGAGGCATTCATCAGAGTGACCGCTTCAAGGTACACACCGCTGACATCGCTGTTCAAGCCGGTGCCGAACAGGGCGTCCACAATCACATCCGACTGAAAGATTTCATCACTGTGCAGCGCGGCCAATCGCCCTCCGACCGTGCAGCAGTGCACCTCCACCCCGGAAAGCATCGCAAGGTTCAGCGCAGCATCACCGGCGACCTGTGCACGCTCCGCCAGAAGAATAACAGTGACACGCCACCCCTTCACCGCCAGCAGGCGGGCTATGACATAACCGTCTCCGCCGTTATTGCCCTTTCCGGCCATGACCGTACAGCGGCCGGGTGTTCCGAATTCGGCGATAACAACTTCAGCACAGCTTCGCCCGGCATTTTCCATCAGCTGCAGACCGGGGATGCCGCACTCTTTAATAGTTTGCCGGTCAAGTTCCTGCATGGTTTCAGCGGTAATGATCTTCATTTCGACTCCAGAACCACCATCGCAACAGCGTTGCCACCATCGTGGGATAACGACAGATGAATACGGGACAACTCAAGTATCTGAAACTGTTCAGCGGCCTTGCCGGAAAGCAGCAGCTCCGGTTTTCCCAGATCGTTATTTGACACTTCCATCTCCTGCCACGAAATGCCGTCCCGCAAACCGCTGCCGAGCGCCTTCAAGAAGGACTCCTTGGCGGCAAAACGTGCGGCCAGACAGGATGCCGCATCTTTCCGGTTCCCGCAGCGGGAACGTTCGTCCGGCGTAAACAGGCGTTCAAGAAGGGCGCTGTTGCCATCATCCAGAAAACGCTGAAATCGTGTGGTGGCAACTATGTCAGTGCCGATGCCGAAGATCATGCGTACTTAAGCAGTTCAACCATGTCGCGCACAGCCCGGTCCAAACCGACCAACATGGCGCGGGCAATGATGGAGTGACCGATATTATACTCCTCGATCCCCCCCAGAGAGGTTATTGCTTTGATATTGGTGTAATTGAGGCCATGGCCGGCGTTCACCCCAATCCCTACCTTGCGTGCCAGCTTGATCGCCGTATCGATATTTTCCAGCTCGTGCTGCTGCTCACCCCAGCCTGCCGCATCGGCATAGGCACCGGTGTGAATCTCGATATAATCGGTGCCGGTCTTTTTCGCCGCCTTGATCTGCTCCTGGTTGGGATCAACAAAAAGGCTGACAATGATACCGCCATCCTGAAGGCGCTTCACCGTATCAGCCAGCTGCTTGGTATTGACAATGACGTCAAGCCCCCCCTCGGTGGTAAGTTCCTTCCTTTTTTCCGGCACCAGCGTTACCTGCTCCGGCTTGACGGTAAGCGCTATCCTCACCATTTCCTGGGTAGCCGCCATCTCAAGGTTGAGCTTGGTTTTTACGGTGCGCCGCAATATTTCCAGATCACGATCCTGAATGTGCCGCCGGTCCTCACGCAGGTGGATCGTTATTCCTTCGGCACCGGCCATCTCGCCAATGGCGGCGGCGGTCACCGGATCAGGCTCCGCACCGCCACGCGCCTGGCGGACAGTTGCAATATGATCGACATTAAGTCCCAGCTTTGCCATCACTTCTCTCCAATATGTTTTTTTACCAGATCGCAGATTTCGTTGGCCCAGGTGGTGATCTCGTACTTATCCTGTCCCTCGATCATAACCCGTAAAAGCGGCTCAGTGCCGGAATACCGGATCAGCACCCGCCCCTCATTGGCCAGCTTTGCTTCAACGTCCTGAATCTTGGCGGCGATCTCCGGCACAGTGCGGATATCACGTTTCTCCCTGACACGGGCATTGACGAGAACCTGCGGCAGGGGAATCATGATCTCGGCCAGTTCAGAGAGCGGCTTTTCTGTACGCCGCATAACGGCCAAGAGTTGGAGCGCCGAAAGAATCCCGTCCCCGGTCGTATTGTAGTCCAGGAATATCATGTGGCCAGACTGTTCGCCCCCCAGATTGTACCCCCCCGCTCGCATCGCCTCGACAACGTACCGGTCACCCACATCGGTCTTGATTATTTTACCGCCGCACTTACGCAGCGCAATATCAAGCCCCATATTACTCATGACTGTCGCCACAAGTGTCTTCTTTTTTAGCAGTTTGCGCTTCAGCATATCACTGGCGCAGATGGCCATGATGTGATCACCATCAACTTCGTTGCCGAATTCATCGCAGACGAGGACCCGATCGGCATCTCCGTCCAGCGCAATGCCGATATCGGCGCGATGCAGCTTGACCGCCTCACTGATGACAGATGGATAGGTCGAACCGCACCCGGCATTGATATTGGTGCCGTTCGGCTTGACCCCGTAGGGAATGACTTCTGCCCCCAACTCCTCAAATACGGCAGGCGCGACCTTGTAGGCGGCGCCATTGGCACAGTCCAGGACGATTTTCAGACCGGAAAGATCCATCTCCTGGGGAAAGGTGTTTTTGAGGAAAACAATATAGCGGCCGGCCGCATCTTCTATGCGGTACGCTTTGCCGACTTCCGTCGCCGTCGGCCGCAGGGCATCGATTTTTTTTGATTCGATGAGTTTTTCGATCTTCAGTTCCAGCTCATCCGGCAGCTTGAAGCCATCGGCCGAGAAAAATTTTATGCCGTTGTCCTGGAAGGCGTTATGCGAGGCGGAGATAACAACCCCGGCGTCGGCGCGCATGGATGACGTAATATTGGCAATACCGGGAGTCGGCAGCGGGCCGACCTGCAGCACATCAACCCCCATGGAGCAGATACCGGCAACCAGGGCATTTTCCAGCATATACCCGGAAAGGCGGGTATCTTTTCCGATCACAATACGGTGGCGGCGTTTTCTCCCTCCCTTGAAGATATAAGCAGCCGCCCGTCCCAATTGCATCGCCATTTCCGCCGTCATGGGATGGACATTGGCGACGCCGCGAACGCCGTCAGTTCCGAATAGTTTTTTCATTGTTGGTGGTCTCCTCTGGATAGGTGGTCAGTGTTCCGGCGTAGCAACACCCCTGGGGGCGCGTCGCCCCTCGATCGCCTTGCGGGAAAGACGACGGATTTCGGCAGGGTCGGCATCATAATGGATCTTCCCCTCGTGGACGATTGAAATTTTCCCGGTCTCCTCCGACACGACCAGCACCAGCACATCGGTCTGTTCGGATATGCCAAGCGCAGCACGGTGGCGGGTGCCAAAGCTCTTGGCGATATCCGGATTCTGGGAAAGGGGGAGAATACAACCGGCGGAGGTAATCTTGTCCCGCTGGATTATCACCGCACCGTCATGGATCGGTGAATAGGGGAGAAAAATAGAGTTGAGCAGTTCGCTGGTGACTTTGGCATCAATTTCAGTACCGACCTGCACCAGGTGATCAATGGACATCTGCCGGATGATAACAATGAGGGCGCCGATCCTTCGTTCAGCCAGTTCATACAGCCCCTTGGTCAGCTCATCAACGGTCGTAGTGAGATCAAGGCCGACACTGTCACCCTGACTGTTACGCTTCCAGAGAGAAAACAGAGCCCGTTTTATATCGCTTTGAAAGATGATTGTCGCAATAACCGGCACAGAGAAAAGAAGCAGGTGGAAAAAGGAGGCGGTGGAGGAAAGGCCGGCTGCAATCGCGCAGAATTCTGCCAGGTACAACGCGGTAACAAGAGCCAGGATACGAAAAGCGGCCTCTTTTTTGAGAATCAGCGAACAGCCGTAGACGAGAGCAACAACTAGAAGCTTGTCGAACAGGGCAAGAAGGGTAACGCTGTCAAAAACTGGAGCCATACTTCCCCTTTGAAATGGATGCTCAGCAGCATTCAGCTATGCATAACAGCATACGCCATGTCGGCAACGTCGCGCATGGCCCGGACATCATGCACTCGCAGGATGGAGGCACCGTGGGACACGGACAGAGCAACTGCAGCAGCGGTTCCGAAGAGACGGTCATCGGTCTGTTGCCGACCCAGGACCGTACCGATGAATGACTTACGGGACGGCCCGCACAGGATCGGCAGACCGAAACCGGATAATTCCCCCAGACGCCGTATCAGTTCCAGATTGCCCGACACGCTCTTGCCAAAGCCGATGCCCGGATCAAGGGCGATACAGGGGTCAGAGACACCGGTTTCCCGTGCCCGCTCCAGTGATCTGCCCAGACCGGCTACTACGTCAGCCATCAAGTCATCATATTCCGTATCCTGCTGCATATCCTCCGGCCTGCCCCTGGTGTGCATCAGCACAACACCGGCGCCGCTCTCTGCAGCCAATCCTGCCATCTGCGGATCAAAATTAAACCCGCTGATATCATTTATAATTTCCGCCCCCGCCGCAACAGCCCTCGCGGCGACAGCGCTTTTCCAGGTATCAACAGAGATGGCACAGGTCAGAGTACCGGCAAGGCGTTCAATAACCGGCATGATACGCGCCAGCTCCTCGTCGGCCGGCACTGCGGCGGCACCAGGGCGGGTGCTTTCACCGCCGATGTCAATGATATCCGCCCCTTCTGACGCCATCTGCAGCGCTCTTTCAACCGCCCGGTCCGGGTCGCTGCACAGCCCGCCATCAGAAAACGAGTCAGGAGTAAGGTTCAAGATGCCCATAATCAGCGGGCGTTGAAGAAACAGGGTGCGCCGAGATGTTTTCCACCCGGAAGGTGCAGCGTCAACCCGTGCCAGCAACTGGTGCAGTTCGCCTGCCAGTTCCGGCAGTCCGAAAGGCTGGGCTTTGAGTTTCCGGCAGAGCCGTGCCAGCTGTTTTGCCGTGCCGATCAAAATACAATCGGTCCGGTCGATGCTGCAGGCGACTGTCCCCCTGGCAACGGCGGCATCACCCCCCAGGGAAAGCATCTCCTGTTTGAGAATGTTGGCCTGGCGACACTCCAATCGAGATAGTGCAACGCAGAGCGTTCCCATTTTGGAGGATATTTCAACGATGCCGCAGCGGTCTACCCCGATACGCTGCAACTCGCGCTCAGCGTGACCGGGAGTGGAAACTGCCAGCAATCGGGGGGCAAAACGCGCCATGGTTACGCTTGTGTATCGGTGGATGCCGCTGCCGGTTCTACCGGCTGCACCGGTTCAGCCGGTACCGACGGAGCCGGTTCCGGAGTGACCAGCGTGCCCGAAGCGATAATTTCGTCTACCTGGTCGCCGGTCAGGTTTTCTTTCTCGATCAGGCATTCGGAAAGATTGTGGAGTGTTGCGACATTTTCACGCAGCAGACCAAGGGCTCTCTCATAGGATTCATCAACAATCCGCTTGATTTCGTCATCGATATGCTCGGCGGTCTTCTCACTGAAGTTTTTGTGCATGGCCATCTCGCGGCCGAGGAAAATGGATTCGTCTTTTTTACCGAAGGAGAGCGGCCCCATTTTGTCGCTCATACCCCATTCGCAGACCATCTTGCGGGCCATATCTGTGGCGCGTTCGATATCGTTGCCGGCACCGGTGGTAAATGTGTCAAAAATCAGGTTCTCTGCAGCCCGTCCCCCCATCAGGACGGCGATGCGTGCCAGCAGTGATTCGCGCGAATAGCTGTGCTTGTCTTCGATCGGGAGCTGCATGGTCACACCAAGCGCTCTGCCACGGGGAATGATGGAAACCTTGTGAATCGGGTCGGTGCCGGGAATCATCTTGGCCACCAGGGTATGTCCCGCTTCATGGTAGGCGGTGCTCTTCTTCTCCTCATCGGAGATCACCATGCTGCGGCGCTCAACACCCATCAGCACCTTGTCCTTGGCGCTGTCAAAGTCACTCGGATCGGCGACAGTTTTATTCAGCCGCGCTGCCAGCAGGGCCGCTTCATTAACCAGGTTGGCCAGATCAGCACCGGAAAAACCGGGGGTACCACGGGCGATCACCGCCAGATCTACCTCAGGTGAAAGCGGCACTTTTTTGGAGTGTACTTTCAGAATCATTTCGCGTCCTTTGACATCAGGACGGGGTACGACAACCTGACGGTCAAAACGACCCGGACGGAGCAGCGCCGGGTCAAGAACGTCAGGACGGTTTGTGGCGGCGATCAGGATAACCCCTTCATTGGATTCAAAACCATCCATCTCCACCAGCAACTGGTTCAGGGTCTGTTCACGCTCATCATGCCCGCCCCCCATACCGGCACCACGGTGACGGCCGACGGCATCAATTTCATCAATGAAAATGATACATGGCGCGCTCTTTTTCCCCTGTAGAAACAGGTCACGCACCCGGCTGGCACCAACACCGACAAACATCTCCACAAAATCTGAACCGGAGATGGAAAAGAACGGCACACCTGCTTCACCGGCAACAGCACGGGCAAGAAGAGTTTTTCCGGTGCCCGGAGGCCCCACCAGCAGCACCCCTTTGGGGATTTTTCCCCCCAGCGCGGTGAATTTTTTCGGCTCTTTCAGAAAGGCAATAATCTCTTCCAGCTCTTCCTTGGCTTCTTCAATACCGGCAACATCCTCAAAGGTGATCTTCCCCTGTGCCTCGGTCAGCAGCTTGGCGCGGCTCTTGCCGAACGACATGGCCTTCCCGCCCCCCATCTGCATCTGCCGCATAAAGAAAATCCAGACTCCGACAAGTAGAATCAGCGGAAACCAGGAAATGAATATGGAAAACCAGGAGAACTTTTCCTCCTCCGGTTTGGCGTTTATCGCAACCTTCTTTTCCAGCAGCTTTTTCGTCAGATCAGCGTCGGAATACGGCTTATAGGTATGAAACTCCTTGCCGTCCTTACCGTCGAATTTCCCGGAAATATCGTTCCCCTGGATTACCACCGAGGTGATTTTTCCCGATTCAATCTGCGTCATGAAATCACTGAAATTCAGCTTTTCAGCAGTAGTGCGCGGCTTGTTGAACATGTTGAAAAGCAGGATCATCATCAGGCTGATAACCAGCCAGAGAGAGAGATTCTTGTAAAACTGGTTCAAAGTAAACCCCCGAGTGAAAATGGTATATCTGGTGACGTTAAAAATTTCGTAAAACTAGCATATTGGCTGGTGGTTGACAAGCGCAAACAGAAGAAAACAGGGCTTGCAGCCGAAACTCAAGCCCAGGTAACCCGAACCGCACGGTTCACCGTGGCGTCAGTCCGGCACAATTCGGAAACAGACACGCCGACGATCCAGAGCAGATCCTCCCCGCAAAAAAGAAGCGGGATTCTTGCGCGCTCGGAGGCCGGAATCTTCCGGTCGATAAACACGTCCTTTACTTTTTTTCGGCCGCTCATACCGAGGGGAGCAATGCGATCGCCGGGACGGAACGTGCGGATTAGCCAGGGGAAAGGGAATGATACGGGGTTGATCTGTACCGTGCGGGAATCGACGGCACAGACCCCGGCATCCGAGACGGCAACTGTGAGAGTGCTGCTATCGGGGAGATGGTAACTGCCCGGCCCGGTGATGAGGATTTCGAAGCCCTGCCCGCAAACAGTTTTGTCAGATTTCATCAGCAGCAGGCGATCATATTCCCGTACTGCCGTAACCTGCTGCGGCAGAGACAGACGGGCATTGGGGCGATCGGAATCAAGCAGACCGCACAGGGCCTCAATATGGGTCAGGCCGACCCCGGCCAGGCTCCCGGTCACCTGCTTGAACGCATGCCGCAGAACTCTGCGCCGAATGGATCGAGACAGGGCACGAAACTGTGGAATGCTGCAACTCCACCTCCCCTCCTCCATGTGCCAGGATTCAGCAAACGCCTGTTCCGTAAGCTCTTCAAGCAGAGCTTCATCCTCTTTGATAATGGACGCCGTTGCCGCAAGAGAGGCCCGGATTTCCGGATTGTACTGCTCCAGAAGCGGCAGCAGGTTATGGCGGATGCGGTTACGCAGGTACAGCGTGTCGCCGTTACTGGCATCTTCACGCCACGTCAGACCGCGATTGAGGAGGTACTGCTCCAGTTCAGCGCGGGAGATCTCCAGCAGCGGACGGACGTAGCCCCGGGTATTCCGATACGCCATGCCGGACAGACCGGTCATACCCGCTCCGCGCAGAAGACGCATCAGGAGCGTTTCCGCCTGATCGTCGGCATGATGGCCAAGCACCACGGCAGCCGCCCCGTACCGGGTGCGCAATTCATCCAGAAATTCTATGCGGGCTTGCCGCCCGGCATCCTCAAGATTCAGACGAAGGTCCGTCGCCATCCCTCTCACATCAACGCGCCTAACCTCGAACGGAGCACCGTAGCGGGATGCCAGTTCCCGGCAGAATTCCTGGTCAGCGTCGGATTCAGCTCCGCGCAGGGTGTGATTCAAGTGGGCAACTACCAGGTGAAGGTTGTAGTCGGGAAGTCGGGAGAGGAGATCCAGTAGTGCCGAGGAGTCCGCCCCGCCGGAGAGCGCCACCACCAGCGTGTCACCAGGCCGGAAAAGCCCCAGTTGACGGATGCTTTGTTCTATTCGGGAATGGAGTGCGCTTTCAGGGGAGATCATGGATCGGCTGCCGGGAGGTGAAGTACGGGATATGGTGGTGGTCGATGGGGGTCACTGCTTTGAGCCGAACACCAGGTTCAGGATAAAGCTGAACAGACTGAAAAGCAGTGCGGCGAAAAATGCAGCACCAAAACCGGTGACATGGAAACCGGGGACCATCTGCGCAGCGGTGTAGAACATCAGCCCGTTGATTACCAGTGTAAAAAGACCCAGTGTAATCAAAGTGACCGGCAGGGTCAGGAGAATGATAATCGGGCGCAGAACCGCGTTCAGCAGAGCGATAACCAGCGTCGCCAGCAGCAGGTCATGAATATGATCGAAATGGATGCCGGGGAGCAGCCTCATGACGAAAAAAAGGGATAACGAATTTAGCGCCCACTTGAGAACAAGTTTGGTCATGGTAACTCCGACTTACAGCCAGCGTTTTTTTCTGAAAAAAGCCACCATCAGCAGTGACATGGCGATCATCAGGCCCCAAAGGACGAAATAGCCGCTCCTCCATTCCAGCTCTGGAAGATATTTAAAATTCATACCGTAGACCCCCACCAGAAAGGTGAGCGGCATAAAGATCGTACCGATGACGGTCAGAAACTTCATTACCTCATTGGTGCGGTTGCTGATGCTGGAGAGGTACAGGTCAAGCATGCCGGAGAGAAGGTCACGATAAGTTTCAACCGTGTCGATGACCTGAACGGTGTGATCATAGACATCACGGAAATACAGCCGGGTACCGTCCTGCAGCAGATGACTGTCGCCCCGCTCCAGAAAAGAGATCGCTTCCCGCAGCGGCCAAACGGTCTTGCGCAGGTAGATAATCTCCTTCTTCATACCGATGATCCGGTGCAGGGACTTCTGGTCGGGGGTACGCGTCAACTCCTCCTCCACATCAACGATCCGCTCGCCGAACCCTTCAAGAACAGTGAAATAGCCGTCCACAATTGCATCAATCAGGGAGTAGGCCAGATAATCGGCCCCCATGCCGCGAATTTTGCCTTTACCAGCCCGGATGCGGTTGCGGACCGGGTCAAACACGTCCCCGCTGATCCCTTCCTGGAAGGTAAACAGGTAATCCGGACCGAGAATAATGCTGACCTGCTCAGAGCTGAAATCCCCCTCTTCCGACGGACAGAGCATTTTCAGCACAATGAAGAGGTAATCGCCGTAATCCTCGATTTTGGGGCGCTGCACGGTGTTGACGATATCTTCCAGCACCAGCGGGTGAAAGGAATGATTTTCACCCAGAGCGCGGATCAGTTCCACATCATGTACCCCCTCCACATTAACCCACACAACGTCACTGTCGCAGGGGGTCTGCAGGTACTGATCAATGTTGTGGAACTGGTGGTCGTCGATCCCCTCCGGCCCATACCCGATGCGGGAGATCAGAACCGATCTGTCGGGCTCGGCCCCGATATGCACCAGGGTGCCGGGGGGGAGACCGCTCTTGACCGATCGTTTCTTATGAATGCGTGAGGAGGCCCGCATCAGATGCCGAGGATATCCGACATATGCAGCAGATCCTCATTCAGTTTTTTCTGCCCGCCATTGACGACCATCTCCAGCAGCGTTGTGGTAAGCGAGTTGGCGGATAGCCCGACCATGACCCCTTTGGTACCGGTCAGCAGAAGTTCCACGGACTTCATGCCGAAACGGCTCCCCAGCAGACGGTCAAACACCGATGGCGCTCCCCCTCGCTGATAGTGGCCCAGAACGGTTACGCGGGTTTCAAAGCCGATGGCATTCTTGATGCCGTCGGCAACCTCCTGGGCGTGCCCCGCGCCTTCCGCCATTATGATCAGAGCGTTGGTCCGCCCTTCGTCATAGCGCTGGCGCAGATGATGACACATTTCGTTCAGATCAAGCTCCACCTCCGGCACGATGGCAAACTCAGCTCCGGTGGCTATTGCGGTTGTGGAGGCCAGATAACCGGAATTGCGCCCCATGACTTCAACAATAAACGCCCGATCGTGAGAGCTGGCGGTGTCCTTGATACAGTCAACGGCGTAGATAATATTGTTGAGAGCGGTATCGACCCCCAGGGCCATATCGGTATAGGCAATATCGTTATCAATACTGGCCGGGATACCGATCACCGGGAAGCCCATCTTTTCCAGTGCCAGAGCGCCATTCAGCGAACCATCCCCGCCGATCACGATCAACCCCTCAACTCCTTCTTTGAGCAGGTTTGCCAGCGCTTTTTTCTGCCCCTCCTCGGTGCGGAACTCCGCCGAACGGGCCGACTGAAGAAACGTCCCGCCTCGCTGCAATGTGCCGGAGACAGCCTGGGAATTGAGGATGATAAAATCGTTCTTGAGGAGACCGGCAAACCCCTTTCGGTAGCCGATCATTTCTATATCATTGGCAAGCGCGGTTCGGGCTGCAGCACGAATGGTGGCATTCATGCCGGAACAGTCACCGCCGCTGGTCAAAATTGCAAGTCGTCTCACGGGTAAAACCTCCGGATAAAAAAATAATCTGATTAGCACTGATCTTCCGCTGTTCAAGTTCTCCCCCTTCAAGGGGGAGGGAGATATGATGTGGCGGGAGATCAGTACTAAATCAAAAAAAATAAATAACGTTATCTGCTCGGGAAAAGCTTGCTCAGTGCCTCAGTGCGATAATTAAAAATCCGCTTGAGTCGGGGTGCTATAAACAGGCGGTTGATCAAAGGAGCAAGCTGGTCGTGGAGAAGTAAATAATGAACGAGGTCGTATACTTCGACCCCTCCCTCCACTTCACGGAACCGGTGCTGATGGTGCCAGAAACGATACGGGCCAAAACGCTGCTCGTCAACAAAGAAATTCGGGCGGTCCACATGGGTAATCTCCGTGGTCCAGTTAACAGTAAGCCGGAGCAGCGGCCGTACGGTGTAGGTAATGATCTGGCCGGCGTAGGTTTCGCTCTGCCTGGGTGATGTGATACGGAAGTCCATTTCCGGCGGCGTGATTTTTGTAAGGTTGGCCGGGTTCGAAAAAAAGTCCCATGCCGCTTCGAGGGTAATCGGCAGAATCTGGGTCCGCTCAAGGGTAAAAGGTTTCATGATGGCTTATCCTTCCTGTTTTTCATCCATTCCATCCGCTCCACAATATTCTTTTCATAACCGTGTCCCTTCGGCTCATAAAAGGTCCGGCCGGCCAGTTTCTCCGGCAGACATTCCTGCCCGGAAAAACCATCCTCATAATCATGGGCATACTGGTACCCCTTGCCGTAGCCCAGCTCCTTCATCAGTTTCGTCGGAGCGTTGCGTATATGCAGCGGCACGGGAAGGGCTCCGCTTTTCCGGACTTCCGCCAGGGCGGCATCGATGCCGACATAGGATGCGTTGGATTTCGGAGCCGTCGCCAGATAGGTAACCGCCTGCCCCAGTATGATGCGCCCCTCCGGCATACCGATGACTTGAAACGCCTGCAGAGCAGACACCGCCACCTGAAGTGCACGCGGGTCGGCGTTGCCGATATCCTCCGAGGCCAGAATAATCATGCGGCGCAGGATAAAAATCGGGTCTTCACCCGCCTCCAGCATACGGGCCAGCCAGTAAAGTGACCCATCCGGGGAACTGCCGCGCAAAGATTTGATATAGGCGGAGATGACGTTGTAATGTTCCTCCCCCCCTTTATCGTACAGCAGCGCCTTTTTCTGCAGCGCTTCCTGAACGATTTCAAGCGTTATCTCCCCCGCCTTTTCCCGGTTACCGGGCGGAGTCGAAGCAAGGTCAGCGGCAATTTCCAGCGTATTCAGGGCGGTGCGGGCGTCACCCGAAGCATGGCCGGCAAGAAATTCCAGTGCCTCATCGGATGCAGAGAGGTACCGACTGCCAAGACCCCGTTCACTATCCCCCAGCGCCTGAACCAGCAGACCGCGCACGGCATCCGGCTCCAGCTGCTGCAGTGTCAAAACCCGGCAGCGCGACAGCAGCGGCGCAATCACTTCAAAGGAGGGATTCTCGGTAGTGGCCCCGATGATCGTGACCACCCCCTTTTCTATATAGGGGAGAAAAGCATCCTGCTGTGCTTTGTTAAACCGGTGGATCTCATCGATGAACAGGATGGTGCGCACGCCGCGTGCCGCATAGCGCTCAGCTTCGCGGAACGTTTCGCGGATTTCCTTGACGGCTGAAAGGATCGCCGAAAAAAAGATGAAATGGGATTTTGTCTCGGCGGCAATGATGTGTGCCAGCGTCGTTTTACCGCATCCGGGTGGCCCCCAGAGGATCAGCGAGGCGAGAGAATCATTCTCAATCATGCGCCGCAGAATGCGCCCTTCGCCGACCAGATGCTCCTGCCCGGAAAACTCGGCAACCGTGCGCGGACGCATCCGTTCGGCCAGCGGCGCGTAGGGGGATTTCTCTGCGACCCTATCGGTCCCGGGATTCTGTTCCCACAGATCAGGCGTATTCATGCCACCCCCTGACTACGGCACAGGTCTGCTACAGTCGGTTTTTCAGCGCCGGGATGAGTTGTTTCTGCTCTGGCCATGGTATCCATTCAATCGGTGGAATAACGCTCTGGGACTATATAGATTCCGCTGCACCAATGCAAGGATGACCATTTCCTTTTAACAGAATGTCTGCTATTGTAAAGTCATGGGAGAGAAACTTATTTGCAGCAATAAAAAAGCCTATCACGATTATTTTATCGAGGAGAAGCTTGAAGCGGGCCTGGTACTTCAGGGGACAGAGGTAAAGTCACTGAGGGGGGGGAAAGCCAGCCTGAATGATTCGTTCATGCTGGTGCGTGATGGCGAAGCGTATCTGCACAACCTCAACATTTCCCAGTATGAATTCGGCAACCGCCAGAATCATCAACCGGATCGAAATCGCAAACTGCTGCTCCATCGCCGGGAGATCGACCGCCTGTACGGCAGGATTCGCGAAAAAGGGCTTTCGGTCATACCGCTCCGCCTCTATTTCAAGGATGGTCTGGTCAAGGTCGAGATAGGGCTTGCTAAAGGGAAGAAGCTATACGATAAACGTGAGGACATGAAGACCAAGGACAGCAATCGTGAGGTTGCCCAGGCACTGAAAAGCAGGAACCGTGATTAAGCGGCGTCATTATTGATTCAAAATCCAAAATTCAAAATTGCATTACACATTGGGGGCGTAAAGGTTTCGACGGGGAATTGAAAATCTGGGGAGCACCGGGTCGGGGCAGGTGGCCGACCTTAATAAACCTGCACGGCATTAATTGCCGACAATTATAACACTCCTATTGCACTAGCTGCTTAATAGGCGTCCCCGACTGAGATGCCGATGGTAGGAAGGGGGCGTCACTCACTATCGGATAGGGAAGCGCAACGCCCGTAGCGCAACCCGAAACTCACGGGATCGCCATTTGACTGCCTTGTTCGTTGCGCAGGCAGATGGTTAAATCGAGCAACGGAATAACGGTGTAGAGTCTCAGATGCTAGGTTTTTCGGACGTGGGTTCGACTCCCACCGCCTCCACCAATCAGCAGTCCGGCACCATCCGGACAAGTTCAAAAACCCTTGAGAAATCAGGGGTTTTTTCTTTTGTGTTGTCCATCTACGTTCTTTATGGTATGCAGAGATCCGTAGTTTTTGGGTATATCTTTAGGGGTAAATATACTTTTACCAGAATCTGATATACCAAAACCAAAAGGTCATATACCAAAAGGAGGGAAGTTCATGCCTAAACAGATTGCACCACTTACTGATATCCAGGTGAAGAATGCAAAACCACGGGATAAGGACAATACCCTGTTTGACGGGGGGGGGCTTTACTTGTTAATCGGTAAACAAAAGCTTGATGCAACCGGCAAGTCACTACCAACCTCAAAACTATGGCGAATGAAATACAGGTATGATGGAAAAGAGAGATTACTTTCCTTCGGTGCTTACCCTACCCTATCCCTTGCCGATGCCCGACAGCGACGCGAGGAAGCAAAAAAGCTGCTGGCAAATGGTGTTGACCCAGGCGAGATGAAGAAGTCAATTAAACAGGCCAAAATTGCGCTTGAGGAAAACAGTTTCGAAATTGTGGCACGTGAATGGCACACCAAATTTTCAGGACAATGGACTGAAGGTCACGCCGTTACGATCATGAGTAGACTTGAGCGTGACGTTTTCCCATGGCTAGGAACAAAGCCGGTTTCAGAGGTCAGGCCTGTTGATCTTTTGGCGGTTCTTCGTAGAATAGAAGGACGTGGCGCACTGGAAACGGCTCACAGAGTACGGACGATAGCAGGGCAAGTATTACGCTATGCCGTCGCCACCGGACGCGCTGAGCGAGATGCAGCAGCAGACCTACGGGGAGCATTACCACCTACACAGGAAAGACACCACGCCGCTATTACAGACCCGAAAGAGGTTGCCGAACTTCTTCGGGCTATTGACGGTTTCAAAGGTACATTTCACGTCAAATGTGCTCTTAAGCTATCACCAATGCTTTTTGTTCGTCCTGGGGAGTTGCGGCAGATGGAATGGGCAGAAATTGATTTTGAAGAAGAACGATGGAATATCCCGGCAGAAAAGATGAAGATGAAGATTCCTCATATTGTGCCTCTTTGTAAACAGGCCATAACGATTCTGAAAGAGTTACAGCCATTGACAGGATTCGGCAAGTATGTTTTCCCCTGTCACCGCTCACCATTACGACCAATGACCAACAATGCCATCAATGCAGCTTTGCGCCGGATGGGGTACACTTCTGAAGATCAGACCGGCCACGGTTTTAGGGCAATGGCGCGGACGATCCTTGACGAGGTGCTGCAAGTCCGACCTGATTTCATTGAACACCAACTTGCTCACGCGGTCAAAGACCCCAATGGCAGAGCATACAATCGGACAGCGCACCTTGTTGAGCGTAAGAAAATGATGCAACTATGGGCTGATTATTTGGACGGATTAAAGAAAGGGGCTAAGGTGATTCCATTTACACGGGCAGCTTAGCAGAAAATACAGAAGTAGTCGGGCATACATAATGTCATTATTAACAAAACTATTCGAAAAGTTCATACCCCTACCGACTTTTAACGCTTACATAACCATATAGATTTACTCAGTCTCAATTATCGTCTTTTTATTGGAACCGTAAAAAGCACCGTATATACTTTTTATCGGCTGTAGCGGGAAACGAGATTCGAAAGCGGCCAGATAATGCAATAATTCGTAATACTATCGAATACTTAGCTACTATTACCCACTTTCTAAAGTCCAGTAAAATCCATTCAAATCTACCTCAATATAACCGGATTAGTGAAAGAATAGTGAAAGCTTTACTTGTGGCTATTTTCTGCACTCTCCACGGTTAGCCAATTAATAACAACAAACTTACTCTCTAATAACATCATCCCGGGCCTCTACTTGACTATGCCTTGGCTGCCTACCCCCGACAAGTAATCCCAGAGATGGGGCTGGGGCACTCTGGGGGGGAGTAGGTGCTCAGGCCGGCCCGCCTTCGTTTCGACTCGTTCTGGTAAAAGACCACTGGCCACCTTGATTACAGCTTTTGCGTCCAGTACCGGAATCGGTTGGGTAGCGGTTGAAGAATGGAATACTGATATGGGTAAGTATGTCCATAAATCAACGCACCGTAGTCAATCCGAAGCAGAAGATTTTATCAAGCAGTCAGGTCGATAGTATCCATTGTGTTATAAAGACCCGGCAGGTCTACTGACTTAATGCGGAACTGGCTCCGTCGCTTTGTTTTTGGTGCAGTAGACGCATTTTCAAGCTTGATACCTGGGTCGTAGTAGACCTGACCCGACGCCATTGCTTGCAAATACTTTACGAAGTCGGTTCCATCACCTATCCGAACAAGGTTCCCGTAGCTGTATGACAACGGGTCTTTTGTGGAGATACTCGGAACATAAACAGCCTTTGCGTGTTTCCTGTTCCAATGCGTCATTATCTCGGCGAATCCCCATACCGCTGCTTCAACACCTTCGCGGTTTATCAAGGTGATTCCGCCGGTTGCGTCCACTATCTTTCCTGATTCTGCGTTAAATCCATTCAGCACAATAGCAAGGGTTGTTCGTTCGTGGAATTCCCCGACTCTATGGATTCCACCGAAATTCAGCCGGTCATCTCTTCCATCATTACCCGACATATCAGGATAGCCAAAACGACGGATAAAGGCTTCTACGCCATCCGTTTTATAATATCCACCGGTCGGTTCTGGTGTCATAAGCGTCAGGACACCGGATGTTATCCTGGTGAAATTCGCAACTTTATACTGCTTGACTTCATAACCAAGATAGTCCGGTTCTGACAAGCTATTCGGTCTTATCCCCAGTTCTGCTTCAAGGGTGAACCCGCCACAATGCGGAGCTTCACACGGCACGGTTGCACCGGTTTTATCCAGACGGCGTGAACGTATCCGTCCCATCATGTGTATCTGCCGAAGCTTGGCTAACAGCATTTCCCTTTCATTGGTCGGACGGATACCTGACTTGATTTCACGGATAATTTCGGCTTTGACATCACTTGGTAAATCAAGAGCCGTTTCTTCAAACAGGTCAAGGCTGGCTTGCTGAAACTGTTCAATATCAATTTCACGAAGCCCGCCCAGACCGACTTCAAGGAATACCCCGGTTTTCTGGAAATCTGTTCGTCCCGCTACTTCTTTGGCAAGGTCGGTTTCCGGGTGGCAAAGGTATCCGATAATTCTACCATCTGGACACATTCCCATAAAAAGCACACGACCGGGCATTCGCAACCGTTCGTCCATCAAGTCGGACGGTGCTTCGGGGCATCCCCGTAGAAAGCCGGAAAAACGCACTTCGGGGTATTGTGGATATAGAAGTAACGTATCCCCCACCAAAGGTGGGGGCATTTTAAAATCGTGATCCGCTCAAAGCGGTTTGTTCAAATGATTATCTGACCACTGTTGGTGGTCAACCTTCGGTCAA
>CAINRC010000042.1 GCA_903852495.1 uncultured Geobacteraceae bacterium
GTCATGGTGCCGACCAGAATATTTAAAGCTATTTATGACCCGGCAAGGCAAGAAGCCGGGGCGTATTTGGTGGACAATGCGGCAGGAGTTGAACCGAAACAGGTGTCTATCGCTGAACTTGAGGAAATTACCGGCTTAAGCATTTTCCCGACAATTCCAATAGAAGTAAAAACTCATTCAATGCGTCTTCCCGCTCCGACAAAAAGTTGGTTATGCTAACCTAAAATTGACCAGCAAACGGGTGTAGTGCTAACCGAATTTTGACCACCCCTGCACATCATTTTCCAGTTAGAATAGGATTTCAAATTCTAACTGGAGGTAAGGAGATGCTGGAGATGGATCAGTATGAGTTTATCAGGACAGCCCACAGGGTTTACGGGAAGAACATTACGGAGTTGGCCCGTCAGACGGGTCATTCACGGAACACGATAAAGAAGGCCCTCCGGGGCGAGCCGTGGGGGTACAAAGAACGGGAGTTTCAGGGTTTGCCGGTGCTTGGCGGGTATCAGGCAATCATTGATGAATGGCTGAAGAAGGATCGGGATCAACCGAGGAAGCAGCGGCATACCAGCCGTCGTGTTTTTAACAGGCTGGTGACGGAGCATGACTTTGCCGGTTGTGAATCCACCGTTCGGCGTTATGTCCGGCAGAGGCGTATAGCGCTTGGTCTTGATCTTTGCAATCAGGTTTTTATCCCCTGCGAAGCGGATGCCGGTCGTGAGGTCGAGGTTGACTGGGGCACGGCTATGGCGATTATTAGCGGGGAAGCGGTTCAGTTGAAGTTTTTCTGTATGCGCAGCAAGTTTTCCGGGAAGCACTTTGTCCGGTTCTACCCCTGTGAACGACAGCAGGCTTTTTTTGACGCGCACATCCGGGCCTTTGAGTTTTTTGGCGGGATTTTCCCCGTATTGATTTACGACAATCTGACCACTGCCGTTCGGAAGGTACTGCTGGGAAGAGAGCGGATAGAGCAGGAGAATTTTCGTAAGTTCAAGGCCTACCACAGTTTTGAGTCCCGGTTCTGCAATCCCGCCAGTGGCCATGAGAAAGGCGGGGTTGAAGGGTTGGTGGGATTTGCCCGTCACAACTATATGGTGCCGGTGCCCGAGGCCGAAAGTATCGAGGCGCTAAACGATGCCATCCTGAAGCAATGCTTTGCCTATGGCTCGCACAAGATGGCGGGCCGGGATCAGAGCGTTGACTCCCTTTATGAACAGGAGAAGTGCTCCCTGCTTTCTCTGCCGATGGTACCCTTCAGCAACAGCCATGTTCGTGAAGGCCGTGCCGACAAGTACGGCACAGTGATCGCAGACAAGAATCGCTATTCCATCCCCTGGCGATATGTGGGACAAAAGCTTACGATCGAGCTGCTCGTTGATCGGGTTGAGATCCGTGCGGGCGGCAAGCTCCTTGCCGAGCATGAGCGACAATTCGGCAACAACAAATGGTGCCTGGATCCCCACCATTATCTGGAACTGATCCAACAGCGCCCGATGGCCTTCAACAGTGCCAGACCTATTCGTGAGTGGCGGAAGCAGTGGCCGGAATCGCTGCACCGGTTATTGTCAAGCTTCTGTGCCTCTCAAGGCGAGACCAAAGGGATCAAGGACTTTATCTCGGTTCTGATGCTGTATAAAGATCACGAGCCAGGCGATGTCGAGGTTGCGGTTGAACTCGCTGTGGAAAAAAATCTCAGCACCAGTGATGGTGTGCGTCACCTTCTGATCTTTGCCAATGAAGCCGGTGATACACCCCCGCCGCTTGCAGGCTGGCCGAGTCTGCCGCCTCCTGATGTGAGCCTGTACGGGCAACTGGGAGGTGTGCAATGAACGAGAAGGCAACCTTTGTTGAATTGCGCGAGAATCTCAAGTCCTTGCTGTTGTCCACTATGGCGCGCGGCCTGGAATCCCATCTCCGTCAGGCCAAAGAGCATGGCCCCGGATATGATGAATTTCTGCTGGATTTGACGGTAGCGGAGATTATGGCAAGAACCGAGAACCGGCTCTCCCGCCGGGTTCGCGAGGCCAGGTTTCCGCTGGTCAAGACCATGGAGGGATTTGATTTCACAGTCACTCCTGAACTTGATATCCGGCTGATTCGCGAGCTGTCGGGAGGTGACTATATCAAGGAGCGACGCAACATTATCTTCCTTGGCCGCAGCGGCGCAGGCAAAACCCATCTGGCGACCGCCCTGGGGATTGAGGCCTGCAAGAACAACCACCGCACCCGGTTTGTCAGTTGCTACGCCCTGGTCAATGAGTTGATTGAGGCCCGCCAGGACAAAGACCTGCAGCGGCTTATCCAGCGGTATTCCCGCTACGACCTGCTGATCCTTGATGAACTCGGCTATATCCCCTTTTCTCGGGAAGGATCGGAACTGCTCTTCCAGGTGCTTGCCGAACGCCAGGAAAAAGGGTCGGTGATCATCACCACTAATCTTGGCTTTGCCGACTGGACACAGGTTTTTGGTGATCCGGTGATGACCGCCGCGTTGCTTGACCGACTCACCCATAAGGCCCACATCGTCAATTGCCAATGGGAGAGTTATCGCCTGAAGCAGAGCCTGAAGGGCATGGGGAGTAAAACATGATCTGTGGAAATGACCGGAACCCCTTGCTGAATCGCTGACTCAGGGGGGATGGAATGGGGCTCTACGTAGCATGAGGATGTGAGGCCGTCAAGGTAAACCCTTCGGGTGCTCGCAAAAGCGCTCGCAACCTTGACAGCCTCACATCCTCATGCTGACCGGTGAGTGGCGATGACGAAGGAACGGCTTTCAGCCGCCCCTCGCCTCCGGCGGGGCTCTAACTCAGAAACATATGTGCGAGTGAGGATTATGTGAGATTGAGAGGAAGAATACACTCTCAACTTGCTGCTCTGGAACAACCTGAGTTTTTATTTTTTTACTGGGTGAGATCACCTTCGCCCTCGTACGTCCACCGCCGGGGGTGGTCAAAATTCGGTTAGCACGGGTGGTCAATTTTCGGTTGTCATTTGCATCTGACTTTCAGGTTATGTTGAGTTAGAGATTTTTCACCCCTGAGGAGGATAGCAAATGAAGAGAAGAAATGTTCATCAATGGAGAGATTGGCTTCTTGATTATATCGACGATGGTAAGTATGAATTGATACAAAAAGATGGTCTTTCGGTTCGCACTATTGTGGCTCAAGATGGCATGGATGCAGAAAATCAATGTCGAAAGATTATTAAAAAAGCGCAAGAAGAAGGAGTTTAAAATCGCCGATAGCTATCAATAATACAGAGTGATCAGGAAGAAGGTTCTGCCAC
>CAINRC010000043.1 GCA_903852495.1 uncultured Geobacteraceae bacterium
CGGCACGCTCTGTTTCATTCCTGAAGCAGTGACTGGTCAATGAAGAGCCTGAATGGGCGGCGTATCTGCCACTGGGTCGCCCCGGCACGTCGGCGTCCAATGACATGTTTGCCCAGCATCAATTGCGTTTCCTGACCGGATGGTCTGGTGAAGTGAAGAACCCTTGGCCTTGCCCACAATGGAAGAAGCCTGCTCAATATTCCTGTATCAGCAAGCCGGTGATAGAGCGGGTGGAGAAGGCGGGAAATTGTCCTGTCGGCATGGTTTATTACCCATCGAATTCGAGCATAGAGAATGCCTCTCCTTCCGCCTCTGACTTCAATGGTTGCTGCGCCCCTGCTTGCCTCCGTAACGCAGCCCATAATCTCGTGAGGTTGCAGATACCAGGGGTCGATCTGGTTATTGTTGTCTCCTCTGGTCACAACACCCCGGGCATCGATTGCAATCACCCGGTGCGTTATGGTGCGCTCATTGCCTTCATTTCCTTCTGGTCTGAAGACGATGACATCGCCCACCGTGATCTGCCGTGACGCGTAAGGAACAACCCGAAGCCGGTCTCCCGCCTTGAAGGTCGGGTTCATGCTCGGACCGTTGTAGTTGTATTCCTCTGGATCGCTTACCATCCGAGTACCCTTTCGATTTCCTCCCAAAACCTGCCATTAAGGCTGACGCCGAGTTTGTATGCCGGTATGGTTGTAGCCATGGTGCAAGAGTTATTGAACACCTTGGCATGGGATGCCCTTTTGAACTCATCATCGACCTTGCGGAGATACTTCCGCCATGTCTGCACCGAAGCTTCATTCATCATCACCGCAGCCTGTCCTTGCCCCAAAGGTTCAGCAATGTCCTCTTCAGACTGGTAGATGAAAAACACGGCATGCAGTGGTACGGAGTGCTGAACGTTCCAAGTCTTCTTCGATCGTTTCCAAAGGTAATCGCTCCAGGTTGGAAAGGGATGGGCATAATAATTCCCCTTCTGATCGAAAATAACTAACACCTCGTCATCGCAGAGGGCATTCCAGTGTCTGGGGACTCGCCTACTGCAGGTCGATTTGCCGGTACCGCCACTTGCCGCCAGAAGTATCCCCTTCCCGTTATCCTCAATCAGTGCGGCATGGAAGGGCAGTCCCCCGCCCTCTATACCTGCATGGTAAACGGGGTAGAGGAGATACCACATTGCGATGATCTCGATTTCGTCATTCTCTGGTGGATCAAGCGTACAGATAGTGTCATCGCTGCCGTTGCAATGCCAAGCCTTGACCGTTCTCATATCATGGCATGCCCACTCTTCGCTACCCTTGCCAAGGATCTTAAGTTGCGGGCGGAGGTCAGACGAATGGTCATCAGTTGCACAAATAATCTGATGATGACTACTGTTGGCCGGTGCCGCCTCAAGCTCCATGATGGTGCCTGCGTTCTTAAGCCATGGATCAAGCTCCTCGGAAAGCGAGGTGATGAGCCAGGAATTCTGGTTGGTCAGCCGTAACTGGTATCCTGTGTTGAGCAGAGTGTTCATGTTTCTCTTTTTATAGAGCTTCTTATAGTTTCAGACAGGTTTCAGTCGGGTTTCAGGGAAAAGTCCGGCTTTTCTGGCTTCTTCACAGTACCAGTATGGAGCCCATAAATCTTTCGAACGGTAATAGTTTTGTGCAACACAACTGCCCAGACATATTCCCTTCATAAGGCATTCGCCACAAATTCCTTTGAGATTTGCAGGGAACCCTTCCCGCAGTTCGTTGAGCACTGCAGAGGTTTTCCATACCTCTTCAAGCCTGTTTGTAGCGGCATGGCCAAAAACCAACTCAGGCACGGTTTCTCCGATTCCGCAAAGGGCATAAGAGCCATTGGCC
>CAINRC010000044.1 GCA_903852495.1 uncultured Geobacteraceae bacterium
CCATCCCCCTCCTGACCTCCCCCTTGAAGGGGGAGGAACTTGAACAGCGGACGTTCAGTGCTAATCAGATTAAAGAATCAGGAGAAACCCAAAAGATTTTCTCAATTTTTCAAAGCGTTTTTCTCCGTGTCTCCGTGCCTCTGTGTTTAAAATAGCAGTTCAGAACGAAACGCCCGGATCGCTGACACAAACGCCTCCGGCTGTTCAACGTGAACGGCGTGGGCGGCCCGGTCAATGAGAGTGGAGCGGGCGCCCCGGATCGCTGACAGAGCGGCGATACTGGCCGCTGCCGGGAACAGCCGGTCATCGCTGCCGTGGAGGATCAGGGTCGGCAGGTTAACTGTGCCGAGCTGCCCGCTGCAGTCAAATGCGGCGATGGCCTGAACCTGCTTCCGGAACGCCGCCGGGGACTGGGGGTAAGGATACTCCACAGCACCCCTGACCGCCTCGTCCATGACCTGGGGATCTGCCAGAAAAGCGCCGGTGAACAACCAGGGAAGAAGATCCCGGAACCATGCCGCCGGCTCCGCCCCGGCCACCAGTTCATCAGCCCAGTTCAGGAGCATCCGGATGGTTTCCGGGGGGCTGCCGGGTGCAGAACCTTCGAGCACCAGACCTGACACCCGCCCTGGATAGCGCAGGGCACATTCAAGGGCGATAAATCCCCCCATGGAATGCCCGACGATTGTTGCGGAAGCGATCCCGAGGGCATCAAGAAGCGCCATGCAGTCATCGGCCATCGTCCGGATACTGATCTCGACCCCGGCCTGGGTTGACCGCCCCACCCCGCGATTGTCCGGGGTAATGACCAGAAAATCCTCTGCAAGATCCTGCACGAGCGGTCCCCAGCTTTGCGAGTCGCTGGCCATTCCGGCGACCAGAAGAAGCGGAGCTCCGGTGCCGTGGATCTCAAAATAAAGGGAGGCGCCATCCGGCCGCTGTAATACCTGACCGCCCGGCATTATTCAGCCCCCCGCTTCGAGCTTCCTTCGGGAAGAGCCGGCGGGGCGGGCAGCACCGTCACCGTCAGGTCAAAACTGCGGAGCGGCGGTACATCCTTTTCCCAGGGGCGACGGTACACCAGGCGGACAGGGGACGTTCCGGCGGCGGCCGCAGCAAAGCGGAAGGTGAAGCGGCCACCGGCCCCGGCCAGTGGTGAACCGGCGCTGAACCCCGGTTCGGCGTCTGGCGTCAGCACGGTACGCTCAATGCCGGTCAGTTCCCACAGATACCCGGTGGTCGGATTTCCGGCCAGGGTAACGGTAACCGTTTCTCCGACCGGAACGGACACACTCCGGCCGCTTTCAGCGTCGTTCAATTCAAGGGCCGCACCGGCGGCTGGCAGAGCCAGCACCAGCAGCAGCGGCAGCAACCGTGACCATAGTTTCATCTCATCCCTCCTGCATCTGCCGTTTTAACCGGCTGATCCGCCGGTATGATTCATCAATCCGCCCCTCCGGGATAACCCCCTTGCGCACCAGAGTAGTCACCAGTTCGATTGTTTTGGGGGCGGTGTCCGGATCGTAGAACGCCTCGTTACAGATATCGAGAATATCGACCCCGGCCAGGATCGCCTTTTCAATGGCGGTATCAAAGGAGTAGTGCTGCGCAATGGCCCCCATCTGCATATCGTCGCTCACCACCACGCCGTCATAGCCAAGCTTGTTGCGCAAAAGGCCGGTAATGGTTGGATAGGAAAGCGTCGCCGGGTATTCCGGATCCAGCTTCCGGTTATAGATGTGTGCCGTCATAACCATGGGACAGTTCCCCTCGCTGATGAGGGTGCGATACGGCTCCAGCTCCTGTTCGCTCCAGGTATCGGTCACGTCGGTGAACCCTTTGTGGGAATCGGCGGTGGAGCTGCCATGCCCCGGGAAATGTTTGACGCAGGTCAGCACTCCATGCCTTCTGTGGGCCAGGATTACCTCCCGGGCATGGGCGGTCACAACCGCCGGGTCTGCCGAAAAGCTCCGTTCCAGCCTGCCGATGACCGGATTGGCCGGATTGACGTTCAGATCCACCACCGGGGCAAAATTGAGATTGATCCCTTCCAGACGGAGCGTTGAGGCCGTGCTTTCAGCAAAGATACGGGTCCGGGAAAGATCGCTGGAACTCCCCAGCGTCTGGGCTGATACCGTCGAGGGAAATCCGTACCGTTCCTTCAGCCGGCAGACCTTCCCCCCCTCCTGATCGATGGAGATCAGCAGCGGCAGCCGGGCGTAGGAATTGAGCGTTGTCGTGAGCCGTACCACCTGCTGCGGTGAGGCGATGTCACGATCATAGGTTTTCAGGATATCGTCCCAGTCGAAGAGGATCACCCCGCCAATCCCCAGATCGCGAATGTCCCTGACAATCGGTTCATCCCCCTTCAGCTCCATGGCCCTGAAGCCGACTATCAGCATCTGGGCGATCTTCTGCTGGAGGGATACCTCCGAAACATCGGGGAGCGGCGTACGGCAGGAGCGGGCGATGGAACAGCCGGACAGCAGCCCCGGGCAGGTGGCTGCGGTCCCAGCCAGAACAGCGCCCTGCAAAAATTTCCGGCGGGATATGCGTGGCAATCTCATGGTTCACTCCTCGGTTTATTGATTCAGAGCTTTGATCAGAGGCGGTACCAGGAGCCCCAATAACAGCAGCGTCATAACCGGGCGCAGCAGGTTAACCGTTTTCATGTTCCGTTCTACGATGGCTGAACCGACATGGTTTGCCGCAGAAAACGTAAAGAACAGCAGCATCACGGCCACAACCGTGGCATCCGCATGGCGGCCCCAATTCAGCAGATACACAAGCAGGGCGGTGACAGCGGTGGCCGCATTGGCCAGACCGGACTGGATCTGAGATGGCCGATGAGAACCATAGCCGATTTTTTCCGACGCCGCCGCTCCCAGCACCAGCGATTCAAATGCCACCGTACCGGACATGAGCATCACCACGAACGGCCCCATGATATGAAAGTGTGAGACCGCATCGTGGCCGTAATAATAGCTGCAAAAGATAACAATCCCGATACCGGCCGGCCTGAACCACTCCATCAAATCTGCCACTCTCTTCTTCGTCATTGTGTCTCACTTTCCTGCCGTCGGGCGGTATGCTTCACCCGTTCAGCGCAGATACAGCGGCATCAGGGTGAAACTGCCGTCCACCCGGTCAGGCACATCACGCAGTTTCTGCCACTTCCATGAGGAGAGGCTCCAGATAAACGGCTCGCCGTGCACCTTCGGGGTGCCGTACAGCATCCAGAAACCGCTGTTTGTGGACGAGGCATCCAGAACACCGGTCAGCCCCATGAACGAGCGGACCATGCTGGTGGAAGCAACCTTGGAATCGATGGCACCGTCCGGAATAATTTTGGGATAGGAGGTTTCGCCATAGCCCAGATCCCAACGGCCGAACACGGAGAGCGGATTAGCCGGGTCGGTGTGGGTGATAACCGCCTTGGCCCCCTCCACATCGGTCACTCCGGGGAGTAGCGCCTTGAACTGCCGCCGTCTGGCAGGGCGGTTGTCGTTGGATTTAAGATCGGCCGCAACCTGAGTTGAAGCGGGGAAATTGATCCCCATCAGGTAAGCAGAGGTGATCATTTCGTGGTCATAGCCGGTGGTGCAGGTGCCGCCGTCAAGGGATTTGGCGGTTACCGTGTAGTCACCTCCGCTTGAGCGGTAGTAGACAAAGCAGCGGTAGGACATCTCCACCAGGCCGGTATGGTTATTGTTGGCATCAACCAGCATGTAGCCGTTCAGATAGGTGCCGGTGTTGTCCAGAGAGATGGCGGCAAAGAAATCATCGATGGACGCGGAAAACTGTTCCGCCAGCGCCGCCCGCCAGAAAATCCAGAGACCGTTCGGCTTGACCTTGGTATATGACATCCGGTGGGTGGTCTCGTTGAACATGATCCCTTTGTTGTTGTAGCCAAAATCCGTGCCCGAGCCGATCAGGCCGGGAGTCGAGGCATTTACGGTCAGCAGATCGTTATTTATCGCCACCGTCTGTGTAATGGTCTGGGACAGAAAACCCTGCCAGGTGTTATGGGTCAGGATGACCTCGGAACCGCTCCGTTTTAGAAACGCGGAACATTTGTCCGGCTGATCCTCAAGCTTCACCGCTGCCCCATCATTTTCACCGGAAGAAGAAATGATATCCATAAGATCATTGTACGCGTTGAGATAATAGACATCCATGAAGGTGAGGCCGGCGGTCTCATAGCCGAGAGCACGTTCGGCAGCGCTGAAATAACTGCTGTCCGGCAGCCAGGCTCCGGAAAAATCAAGGGAAGCCGGTTGGCTGAGCGTGGCGCCGTGGTAGATGCCGACCATTCTGAACAGCAGCCGCTTGAAGCGGGCCGCCGTAACAGGGTCGGTTGAAGGCTTATTCAGATAGGTGAGAAAGGCGGCGTAATTACTGTTCAAAACGCCGGCAGCGGTGCCAAGTTCCGCCTGAGTCGGGCCATGCTGTTTGGGAAAGCTGTGGCCCGGGTCGAGCAGATAGGCATGGTCCCAGGAGTTGTCCCGTGCCGAGACTATGGTGCGTCCCTGCAGTTTGCCCTGCACGAACCCCGCCCGGTATTCCGCCTTCAGGTCATTGGCATCCCTGGAGACCACCGTGATATTGGCAATATTGTTGATGGTTTCCATCACCCCGGAAGCGGCGGCATCCAGGGTATACTTCGTGCGGCTTGACCGGGTGCTGTCCCCGGAATAGGCAGTACCTGTCTGGGGACCATTCTTATCGTGGACGACTTGCTGGATACCGGAACAGGCGGTCAGTGTGACCGCAGCCAAAAAACAGACCACCACTCTACTCAGATGTCGCATACGACCTCCCACAGGTTACCTGCACTGATGTGCAGCGGCACGAATTCCGGGTTCCCGGGACGGTTGCCCGTTGTGTTACCGGGATGACTTTATACCAATGGAAACATGGGGTCAATTAAATGTACTGCCCTTCAGTTGAGCCATGTGGTGGCTCATCGGTACGACACCATATCTGCCAATTTCACCCAGTATTTCGGCTAGATAGCCCCCACACCCGGCACCTGTCTGCCGTCAGCGGAGCGGCACCACCGCCATTGCCGACTTTTAAGCGGTATACTGCCCCGACCGATACCGGTATTTGTTGCCGTATGCAGCATATTTCAGTTGCGCCGGCACATCCTGCGGATGTATGTTTTTTCTACCAGTAACCTGCTTTCGTTCCTTGATTTCACATGAAATTCACAGGAGTTAGCTATGCCTCTCCCCTTATACCGTCATTTGCTCCATCTCGCCGTTGCCGCTGTCCTTTCAGCGTTCCTCACCTCATGCAGCAGTTCCTCCGTACCGACCTACTCCGCAGCGATTCAGGAGGGGCAGACCGCCGCACAGGAAATGCTGTCGCAGAACAACGCCAGTGCCATCGCCATCGCCCTTGTGAACCGCGACCGGGTCATCTGGTCCGAAACCTTCGGCTTTGCCGACCAGGACAAGGGGGTTGCTCCGACGGCCACCACCATGTTCTCCATGGCATCGGCCTCAAAGATGTTCGCCACAGTCGCCGTGATGAAGCTGGTTGAAAAAGGGCTCGTTGCCCTTGACACGCCGTTCGTCAATTACGTGAAGACCTTCAGCATGGCCGATCCCCGCTACAGGGACATCACGGTCAGGATGCTGCTCAACCATTCCTCCGGCTTTCCGGGAACCGACTACCGCAATGTCCAAACCACCTCGCCCCGGACAGACTACCTGGACCAGGTTCTGGAATCGCTGGCGCATGCGCAGTTGAAGGCCGTCCCCGGCTACACAAACGTGTACTGCAACGACGGCTTCACCCTTATCGAAGCGCTGATCCCTGCCGTTACCGGCAAATCCTATGCCCAGTTTGTTCAGGATGAAATCTTCACACCACTTGGCATGAGCCAGAGCCGATTCGCTCTTGAACCGTTCGCTGACGGGACATTTGCCAGGGTCTACACCAATGGCATTCCACAGCCGCAGGATTTTTTGAATGCCCTGGCATCCGGTGGCGCCTACTCCACAGCGTCGGACATGGCCCAGTTTGCCCGGATATTTCTTGGCAGAGGAACCGTTGGCACCCAGCGCGTCCTTACGCCGGAGTCGCTGACAGCAATGGCGGAGGACCAGACCATAAACCGCCTTCATCCGGCCCGCTCGGGAACGATGACCTTTGGCCTCGGTTGGGATACGGTCGCGCAGCCCGGGCTGCAGGCTGCGGGGGTTACGGGGTGGGACAAGGGCGGGGATACGGAGATGGGCCACTACGGTGTTGCATTCCTTGTTGCTCCCGATGAGGGTCTCGCCGTGGTCGTCATGGGGGCCTCCGGATTCCGTTCCCACTTGGCAACCGCAGTCGCCGAGCGGGTTATGCTTCGGGCTCTGGCTGAAAATGGCCGGATCTCCCGCTTTCCGAAGCCGCTCGCCAAAATCCGCCCAACCCCCGCTCCGGTTCCTGATGGCCTGCTTGCCAGCATTGCCGGCGTGTATGCCACTGACGCGTACCTCTTTCGGCTCGATCCTCAATCCGACGGGTCACTCGTCCTGATGTGGGCGGTTGCCAACGCGGGGGCCGCCACCGGCTCGCCGCTCACCTGGTCACAGCTCGGCTTGGCCAGCAGCTACCGGGCTGACGGCACCTTCACAGCCGACTCCAATCCCCTCGACTCCCTGCGGGTCGTTTCTGCGGGCGGCACACAATTTCTCGTCCGGCGCAAACCGGAAGGATACGGTCACTACCTGGACGAGTCCGAGTTCGGCCAGCGCGTCTCCGGCACGGGCGGTACACTTTCCGCTGTGTGGCAGGAGCGAGTGAAAAACCAGTGGCTCGTGGTAAACGATATTCCCGAATCGGTTTACTGGCCCCGGAGCGAGCCACGGTTACGAATTGCGGAGATTCCGGGAATCGCCGGGAGGATCGCACTCCTGCCGCGCGGTGCCACCCCGATGATCCTCGACCCATCGGGAAGTGATCTGCTGGCGGAAATGATGCTCCCAACCGGCCGCGATATCGACGCTCTTGACACAATGATGAGAAGTGGCGAGGAATGGCTGCGCCACGGCAGTTACCTCCATCGGCCACTTTCCACGGTACCGCTGCTTTCGTCCGGCACGACGACCACCGTCCTCATCGGGACGGAAGGATACGCCGAGTGGCGGAGTATCGCATCCGGAAGCGGGTCGAAGACGATTGCCATGACCGGGGCACGCGCCTGGAGCATATACGGACCGGACTTCACGCTGCTCGGAATCGGGGGAACCGGCAATAACGCCACGCTCCCGGCAGGAACCGGACTCGGCTATCTTCAGCTGTATGGAACCACAGGCGGCAGCGTCAGTGTGACCGTTCCGTAACGGCAGCCGCATGGCGCTTTTTAAAAGGGAAAAAAGACCAATGCCGCATGACACCGAAGGGACCATCACCGCACCGGGAGGAGAGGTCTGGTGCCGGATTGCGGGAGCTGATGCACCCGGTGTTCTTCTGCTGGTGGCTCATGAAGGGCCGGGGGAACTTTTAAAATGTAGCGACCTGGCCGGGTAACCGCACGTACAGAAAGGAACTACTATGAAATTGATATTCAGATCGGTATGTGCTCTCGCCTTGACCACCCTGCTCTGCTCATGCGGAAGCGACGCGCCGGACTCCGTGCAGCCACAGCTCCAGGCGATGGTGGAGAGCAAACTTGCCGCCTATAAAACGGCAAACAATCTGTCCAACGATGCCGGTGTACTGGTGCATCTCGTGTCGCCGCGCGGCACATGGACGGTGTCAGCCGGCTCGGCGGCCGGTGCGGGCGCCGGCTCACATTACCGGATAGCCAGTGTTACGAAGACATTCACCTCTGCGGCGATCATGCTGCTTGACCAGCAGGGGAAACTGGACATCACGAAAAAGGTAACCGATCTTATTCCGGGTACCGATATACCGTATCTGCCGGATACGCCCGGCTATCAGATCCCCCACAAAAGCGAAATCACTATTGAGCATCTTCTGTCCCATCGGAGTGGTGTTTTTGACGTCTGCAATGACCCGGTGCCGGAAGGCAAAAGTGTGCCGTATGCGGGTAAAAACTATCTCCAGTACATAATTTATGACTTGAACGATCCGCGCCACCAGTTCACCTTTGACGAGCTCGTCGGGGTCAACTCCCTGAACGAGCTTTCCTATTGGGCACCTGATGGTGGTTATCACTACAGCAACACCGGCTATTCCCTCCTGGCAAAAATCATCGAACGGGTTTCCGGCAAAAGCTATGACCGTTTCATAACGGACAATTTTTTCATCCCCATGGGGCTGACACACAGTTCCGCTCCCTGGAACTCCAATGACAGGACGCTCCCCGCACCGTATGTGAAGGGCTATATCCGACCGGATGCCACCACTCAGCTTGTGGAGTCATCAGAGGACAATATGTCGGCGAATGTCGCCGAAGGCAACATCATCTCCACCCCGGCAGATGCCGCGCGCTGGATGCGCATGCTGCTTACCGGCATGGGACCGGTGAATAAGGGACAGATTACGCGCATGACCACAAAGCCGGCCGGCAACACGTCATACGCACTCGGCCTCGATGTGGGTGATCTGGGGATTGGCCACACCGGTGCGCATCTGGGCTACATGAACTATGTTGTCTACCACCCGGCCGATGATGTCACCGTTGTCGTGGTTGTTCCATTCATTGACTACGACAGCATGAACGAGCAGGCAGACCTGATTATGGATCTCGCCAAAGAAGCAAGAAAGACCGCCGGGTATACCGCAGTGTGGCCGACACAGTGAATGTGGTATTGAGAAGTAAAGGGGAGAGAGGAGCATGAAAAGCATCGTACGCGATCTGATTATCTGTGTGACCGTCGCCATGCTCGCAGGGTGCAGCGGCGGGAACAGCATGGCGCCAGCCTTTACACCTCCGGACAGTGCTGATTACAGTTCGCAGTCCTGGACTGACGGCTTCACATCCGCCCATGGCAAACTCACACGCGAGTATGCCTTCACCACATGGAAGGGGGTGGACTGGCCCGGTCTCTACAGCCGTTTTCTGCCGCGCATACAGCAGGCCCAGGATGCCGGGGACGAAAAAGCCTACTATCTCGCCCTGCACGAATACATCTTCTCAATCCCGGATGGCCATGTCAGCCTGACTGCCAGCGACACGACGACTCTCACCTCCGTAACCCTGGAACGTGCCGGCGGCGGCTTCGGTCTGGCTGTGGCCGAACTTGACGACCGCCGGGTCATCGCTGCGGCCGTTATCACCGGGGACACGGCTGCTCAGGCAGGGATAGAAGCAGGCGCTGAAATCGTATCCTGGGGTGGTCTGCCTGTGCTGACGGCCATTGACCGTATCGAAATCGGCACCATTCCCTACCGGACACTTACATATGAGTACTCGCCGAACAGCGAAAGCTCCAGGGCTACAAGTGTGCTTTCCCGTCTTGAGCAGGCCAGGCTGCTAACGCGGGGGGCACTGGATTCCAAAATCTCGGTGGAGTTCAGAAATCCCGGTTCGGCGGATCTGCAGACCGTCACGCTCACGGCAGGTTTCGATGATGGACGGACACTCTCCCTGCTGAACTTTGCAGCACGGCCGCTTTTTTCGGACCAGATCAACTACCGGATCACGCCGGAAGGGTACGGCTATATCCGTCTCAGGGCAGAGATCGACCTGACGGACTATTCACGTTACCCTGTCGCGCTTTTTCAGAAATTTCGTGAAGCGATGGACTCCTTTGTTGCGGCCGGCGTACCTGGTGTCATTCTCGATTTGCGCGGCAACTACGGGGGCTCCGACAAGCTTGCCGCCGACCTGTGCGGCTTCTTCTACTCTTCTCAACAAATATATGAACGTCAGTATATTTACGACAAACGGGATGGTTCGTTCGCGGGGTATGATGAGCTCATTATTACCCCTTACCCACCCCCATCACCTCATTACGGCGGTTCAGTGGTGGTACTGGTCAACCCCGGCACGATAAGTTCCGGAGAAGGACCGGCAGCGTTCCTTAAAAGACTTCCCAATGGTGCGGTGGTCGGTTTCCACGGCACCAACGGCTCGTTCGGGATGGCGGGGGGAGAGATCATGATGCCGGGTGGCTACAAGATAAAATACCCGTACGGCCGTTCCGAAGATCAGTTCGGAGTCGTCCAGCTGGACAGCAGGAACGGGGTCGGCGGTGTTGCGCCGACACTGCGGGTACCGAAAACGGCAGAAAACGTGCTCGCCTATGCGGCCGGAACCGATGTGGAGCTTGCCTATGCCATCAAGTATCTGAAAGAGAAAACACCATAGGCTGCCGATGGACCGGAAAGCGGATTCCAAAAACCAGATTATTATCCCTGAGATAATCTCGCACAGAGGAGGAAAAGCCATGACAACCACTCCAGTTGAGCCCTGCACCGGCACATCTGATCACTATACGTTCATGGTTCAAAGTGGAGGTCACCAGTCAGCACTGACAGCGTTAGCTGCTTTGGCTGTCATGACCCTGATGGTGCTGGGGGGGTGTTCTGGGGGGGACTCCCCGGCCCAGGATCCATTGACTTCTTATAAAGCACAGGTTCTCAACTGGCAGGACTGCGACCCCGCCATACTGGGAGTTTCCAGCACTGAGTTGATGCAGAATGCCCAGACCGAGCTTGGGGAGCGATTGAAATGTGCCACGGTTTCCGTTCCCCTTGATTATGACACCCCCGGCAAGGGAGACCTGAAGATAGCCGTGATGCGTACCGCCGCTGCCAGACCGGCCCTGCGACGGGGTGCCATCTTCTTCAATCCTGGTGGACCGGGGGTCGACGGGCTGGTGTTTGCCGCTCATTTCGGGCGTAAATGGAACAATCTCAATCCGGCCAACACCATTGCCGCAGAACTGAAGCGGGTCAGTGACCAGTATGACCTGATCGGTTTCTCACCGCGCGGCGTGGGGGCGTCGACACAACTGATCTGTGCCGACAACGAACCGTTGAAGTCGACTCCCAACGACCGCAGCAACCAGACTATCCTCAACCAACTCTATAATTCGAAACTCATCGCCGATGCTTGTCTTAAAAATCCCATAACCCCTTACATAACCACTGAGCAGACCGTGCGGGACTTGGATCTGATCCGTCACCTGCTTGGCGATGAAAAAATAAACTATATCGGCTACTCCTACGGTACCTGGCTCGGCAGCTGGTACGCAAGCCGCTTCCCGGAACGTACCGGCCGTATGCTGCTGGACAGCAATATGGATTTTTCCGCTAACTTTGACGCTGCCAAACTTATGAATGCTATGGGGCGTCAGCGTGCCCTTGACCAGCTGCTTGCTCCCTATGCTGCCAGAAATGATCAGAAATTCAGCCTTGGAACGGACGCCAACTTCATCAGCAGAACATTGCCAGCCGGGCTTAATACCCGTTTGTTCGGGCCGATATATTCAAAAATTGATTCAGTATTGGGTAGCAGTGACTACAAAGATAATGTCCTTTATTATTTCAGAATCGGTCAAGTAATGAATAAATTGCTGCTCGATAATTCCGGTGTAACGGAAGATCAACTGGTGAGCCTGGTCATGCAAACCACTTTTCTGACAGCGACCGATATGAATACCTGGGCGCAGAAACAGTCTGCGGAACTGGGCCGCGAACTGTACAAACCCGCTGTAAATCTTCGGCTAAGTAACGAAGATTCCGTTTTTAACTCCGTCGCGTGTAATGATGCCGCAAGTACGACCGACGAATGGTTCTGGATTGACCAGGGGAACCTCCAGAGTCAGACCTATCCCTTCAGTGGCGGCGTGATTACTGAAAACCCCTGCATCTACTGGGGCGGCCCAAGAGTCAGCAAACCGCCGCTCGGTAATGCCAACAAAACAGCGGAGGGCTTGCTGCTGCTGCAGAGTCGCTATGATACCCGTACCCCGCCCGAGGGGGCGTTGCAGGCCTTCAGCCGGTTGACCAACGCCAGTATGATTATGGTTGAAAATGAGTACAGCCACGGCCTGTTTCCCTATGATACCGAGTGTGTCGATCTTGCGGTTGCCAGATATTTTAATGACGGTATCTTGCCGGCACGGACGAGCAGCTGTAACGGCAAGGACGCCGAATTGGCAACCTCTGCAGCCCCAGCTGCAAAGAAGAGTGCAAAGAGTGCAGTCGTACAACCCGGCATCTACCTTGATCCTGAAAAGGATCGTGAGATCACAATTCTTATCAAGTCAATGATTCGATAATACCGGCAAAGACGTCCAGACCGGAATGCTCATGCTATCCGATTACCAATAGAACCGTTCCAATCCCGCCAATAACCACCTGATACCGAAAAATAACAGTTTTTCTCCCGCCCTTTTCAACCAATAATAGTATGTCATAATGTGTATATGAAAATTTATATTGATTGTTGAAGCGATTTTCTATATACACCATTCCAGTCAAGAAAAAAATTTATCGCGCTTAACAACTATTTTCTTAATATTGATACTGCGCCACCATGGTCGGTTGGTTAAAGCTCCGGCACTCCGCCCCACGTAATCCGTTAACGAGGAGACTGTTATGACCACCGAGATCGGAAGAGCACACGTCTGAACTCCAGTCACGAATTCGTATCGCGTATGCCG
>CAINRC010000045.1 GCA_903852495.1 uncultured Geobacteraceae bacterium
ACTGCCAGTGCGGCAACTGCTGCGATACCTGCTACGAAACGCTTCATCAATCTGATTCTGTTCATTTGTAGGCTCCTTTCAAAATAGGTCAGCTATTATTTTGCGTTTTCGACGTGCCATTCCTTTGAATCCGGGAAAAAAAGCGGCGTGCCGAAACGCTCAACACCAAATTCAGTAATAATCTTCTGTCCCTTGGCTGGCGCAGTGAGCCAGCGAACAAAAGTATCTGTGTCCTTGCTGTTGACAGCCGGGAATTTTTTACTGTTGACCGGTATAAGAGATATCCGGTTCAGTAACGCCTCATCACCTTCTACGAGTATCTGTAGTTTGATTTCTTTTTTAATTGACAGATAGGTTGCACGGTCAATAAATGTATATGCGCCTGAACGGTCGGTAAAGCGGAGCGTGGCAACATTCCCTTCGTTCCCTTTTTCGTACACGGTGTACCACGCGCCAGTCGGTTTCACACCGGTTTTTGCCCAAAACGCCAATTCAGCAATATTAGTGCCTGATTTATCTCCGCGACTGACAAAAGGAGCAGCTTTTTCGGCAATTTTTTTGAATGCTGCCAACCCAGACTTCATCCCGCGAACTCCAGCCGGATCGCTGGGCGGACCTACTATGACAAAATCATTGTACATTAAAGGGATGCGTTCCGTTCCGTACCCGGCGGCAACAAACTTTTCTTCCAGAGAACGGGCATGTACCATCACCAGGTCGAAGTTCCCCTTTTCGGAAATTTTAAGGGCGGCACCGGTGCCGCTTCCCACATGTCGCACACGGATGCCGGTATCCTTCTCGAAAGCATCTTCCAGCGTTGCCACAATTCCAGCATCAATCGGCCCAATAGTGCTTGCAAGAAGTATAAATCCCTCTTCAGCGTGGACTGCTGTTGACGACAGTGTCACGAACAACAAAAACGAAACAGAATACGCGGATAGCCACTTCATAGACATCCCTCCTCTTAATTGTTTTCTGTAAGGTAGTTCTCAATTTTACCGATTGTTACCATCTTTTTCAGGCGGCTGATCCCACATTTACAGGCTTCAAAAGCATCTTCACTGTTTGGAGAACTGGCTGCTACCAAAGAGATGATCTCTCCAACAGCAAGACAGCCGGTCCGCCGGATCATCAGTACATCCTCCAGTTCCCAGCGGGTTTTAAGCTCGCTGACGATACCCTCCATCTCCTCCGTTGTATTCCCTTTGGCTTTGTATTCAACAGATGTTGTGAGAATGTCCGAACCGGTCTTTTGTTTGACGACCGCATAATGAAATACAACGGAACCGGAGAATGCCGAGTTGATTGAATTATAGACCATTGCAGGATCAATGGGGTCGTGGGTGACAAGAACCATGGTTTACTCCTCCTCTACATCTATATTGTTTGACCAAACCTCACAAATACCCGACTTTCAAGGTTGTCGGTATCGTCAATACTGACCAGAATGTGCATGTGAAGCTCTCCTCTGTCAGATGAAATTGATCTGCACGCTTCATCCATGGATATTTTCATGACATGGCACTGTTTTTTATCGCAGAACAACGTTTCTATATCCTAGCAATAACTGAGCCACATT
Organism: uncultured Geobacteraceae bacterium; assembly: GCA_903852495.1. GTDB lineage: Bacteria > Desulfobacterota > Desulfuromonadia > Geobacterales > Pseudopelobacteraceae > JACRCG01. The sequence continues at coordinate 1,580 of CAINRC010000045.1, forward strand.
CATAATATGCCGATATATCGGATTTTATTACCAGCAAGGGGAAACCCATCGGCTAGACAAACAATCCTGCTGGGTAAAATATCTACAACAAAAACAAAAGTGTAGATATTCTCTGCATTGGTTCGCACGGAGAATCAATTTCGGGTAACAATCAACTCCGTCAGCATTCTGATGATTCGTTATAGTTATACATATGCAACGATAGGCTGTAAAAAAGGGACAACATTATATCGGTGGAGTTATTATACTCTCGCAGGGACATTCATTCGGGACACGACCCAGAATCCTGCTGCAAAGTCTAGGGTATTCAGGCAGCCATAGCCCTGATCCAGGCGAAAGAGATTGGCCAGCGGCATTCCGAGCAGGTGGCAGAGGAGAACCCGGTTCACCCCTGCATGGCCGACTACCAACCGATTGCCCTTTGAATGTTGAACGAGACCTTCAAAGGCTGACAGTATCCTCCTTCGCGTGGCTACCATCTGTTCGACAAAATGAAGACACCTGGCGGACTGCTACCAACCCCTTAAATTTACAACTGACATTACTTCTGTCAAGTGGGCAGTTGAGCGTGCAGGAAGTGAAAAACTATAAGAATATCTGCGGGTGAGACAAGAAGAGTCTCGCCATAAATAGCGCCATGTACAACTGATGGTCGGCACTCGAACGTGCCGACCATCAAGCACCTCGTTTTCTAAAGTAATTGTGTTTTGACTTGTTTATATTTTGACTTTTGCAAACGTGACGACTCCACAACGGTATGATTGGCCGTACCATCGTTAAACCAGACCGTTCCGCAATTATCACATTCCTTAATGGGATGGCGGGTCATTCCCTCACACATGCCTACTTCAAATTGTTTCGACTTACAACGTGGACACTTCATTGATTTTCTCCTCTTTATTGTATGTGAATATTGTTATCGATACGTCGGCACACAGCTGATCCGACGCACCACCCAGGCACCTGCGGTGTACTCCAGAATATTCAGGCAGCCATATTCCTGCCCCAAGAGAAAGAGATTAGCCGGTGGCATGCCGAGCAGGTGGCAAAGGATTACCCGATTCACACCGGCATGACCGACAATCAGAAGGTTTTTACCGGCTTTCGAAACGGCGTCTTCAAAAACAGGGAGTACACGGGCAGAGAGGTCGGCAAAGCTCTCCCCGTCAGGCGGGCGGTACCCGACCAGATCTGCTCCCCTTCGTTCGTACTCCCGGGGGAACAGTCGGCGTACTTCGCTGATCGGCATGCCGTCCCAGCGACCGAGATCGATTTCCTCCAGTCCCGGCAGGATCGTGAGCGGTTGTGGGTGTTGGCTGCTGATGATCCGGGCAGTCTCGACAGCGCGCTGCCGGTCGCTGCTGCAGATTTGGCTGAAGGGAATGTCGGAAAGTGATCGACGCCACCACTCCGCCTGAGCCCGGCCGGTTTCGTTGAGCGGGTGGTCGGTCCGGCCGATAAATCTACGGACCATATCCGGCCGTGAATCGCCATGGCGCAGGAGATACACAGTGCATCCGTTCCTGAGTTTTTCGTTCCGGATCATGGCGGAGTTCCGGATATCAGGTCGGCAACGGAGAGGCTTAGACGTGTCTCGACGCGGCGCTGAATCGTACGAGCGCTCTCCAGACGCCCGGTTATGGCAGCCGTGATCTGTACATTGTCGGCATACCGCTTCAACTGGTGCCGAAAGCGGGTTTCGAGCGGCACCAACCGGTCTCCCTCCAGCAGCTTGTCAGCCAGAAAGAGCAGGTCAGCGGCAGTGATGGCATCATCGTCGCGCGGTTGCAGTTCCATGTGGACAGCCACCAGATCGGCAACGGCGCTGTACCCAAGCCCCCTCAGCATATCGGCACCGGCGGCAGCGTGGCGCGGCTCTCCCTTGGCCAGGTCGTGGAGCAGTGCTGCCGCTTCGATCAGCTCAAGATCCAACCGGCATCCACTGTTGTTCATTCTTTCGGCCATGAGAAGCGCCACATGCGCCACCGCCCGACAATGCCCGATCACCGGGCTGCCGGCAACAAAGCGTTCTGCCAGAAGCTGTTCGCAGATCTGCCGGGACGGAACCAGTGGTCTCTGCATCGACTTCTGCAATCGCTCGTAATCTTCCGGTGTATCCATATCCAGCAGGACACCCTCATCCCCGGTCTCAACCGTCACCGCATCCGCCTCGTACTGCATCAACAGACCCTTCAGTCCGCCAGCGCCCTGCCAGGAAAGAATGCTGTCGCGATATGAATTCGATACCAGCGGCGGGTGACCGCGCATGCCGCGAAAAGCCGGATAGAGTATACCCTTTCCGGCACTACCGTATGAACGTACCAGCAGTTCGACACTCTCCCGCCGGACCAGCGGAATGTCCACCGGCAGCAGGAAGAAGGCTCCGCTCACGGCTTTGAGACTCTCGACAGCCGTAACAACCGAGGAGAACATCCCCTCCTGAAATTGTCTGTTCGGTAAAGGTTGAACATTCAGTTGCTCCAGCAGTGGCAGCAGTTCACTTGAGCAGTGACCGACCACAACCCGGATATCGGGGACTCCGGCACCGCGAAAAAGCGCGATGGCCCGTTCCAGAACCGTCGTTTCGCCGAACGGCAGGAGCGGTTTGAACGCCCCCATACGGGACGAATAGCCGGCAGCAAGAATGAAGGCGGTGATGGCACCCTTCATGTTATTTTGTGCCCTGCGCCCGGGCAGAGATCAGTTCTGCAATAATACTGACAGCAATTTCACCGGGCGTAGTAGCCTTGATACCAATACCTATCGGACAGTGCACCTTGAGAAGCTCTTCGGAACTGAAGCCGTTCTGTTTAAGAGCCGCAAACAATTCATCCCGCTTGCGCTTGCTTCCCATCATGCCGATGTATCCCGCATTTGTCCGCAGAGCCTGAGTCACTACCGCCTTGTCATGGTTGTGCCCGCGCGTGACGATCACCACATAACTGTCACTATTTATATCTAGTCCGGCAAAGCATTCGTCAAAAGATTCCAGCACCATTATTGAGTCGGCTTTGGGAAATCTATCCCGGTTTGCATATTCGCTTCGGTCGTCCAGCACTACCGTCCGGAAATCTACCATCCCGGCCAACTGTGCCACCTGCTGTGAAACGTGCCCAGCCCCATAGACAAATAGTGTGGAAGGAGGAAAGTAGCGCTCGATAACAAACTGCTCGTCGGTGATTGTCTCCATAACCGGATGGATTGATCGGTTCGCCTTTTCAATCAGCATTTCAAGCCACTCTTGCCGATATGGGAATTCACCTGTCAAAGATCCATCCTCCATTACCACACAGCGGATAGTTTGCTTCTTCACTCCAGCCTTGCCGAGTGCGGCAACTAAATAGCATTTTTCACCTGCCCGCACTGCGTCATTCAGCTTGCGAAATATTTTGATATTCAGTTCTGATGCCGGGATAAAATCTACCATTAGTTTAACATTGCCTCCACAGATCATCTGCATGCTCGCAGCATCTTCACCAGACAGATCGTATGACAGCACTTCTGCGACACCAGACTTAAAAATCCGGGTACTTTTCTCCTGCGTGGTAGCTTCAAGAACGCCACCTCCAACGGTGCCGATGGAAATACCATTGGCGCGAACCACCATCTTGGCACCGGCTCCACTGGGTGCCGATCCTGATTTACTGAGCACCGTCGCCAAAACCAGATCTTCTCCCGCCTCCTGCAGTCCGCATACGGTCTGTGCCAACCAGTTTATCAGCATATTATTTCCTCCCTATGGTCGTGTATTTTCCGCTTAATACTGCCACTGCTCAACCAATTATTTTCAATGTCAATGGTAAACGGAGCAATTTTGAGGCTGCCCCCGGCAATAGATCTCTGCAATTTAGGTATATTATTCAGCGCTTGACGAGCCAAATAACATAGCTTTTCTGCTGGCGCACCTTGAGTTAAAAGAGTCACTTGAAGAGTGTCAATGCCGTTTAGCTTTGACACTGTTGCATGGAAATTGATGAGACCGGGGAGTGGGAAAAGTGCATCATCCAGATCTTCCATACCCACTAGGCCAGCACCATCCAGCTTCACCTGCCCTGCCAACCGTCCCTTGACCCCCTCGAGCCGTTTCAGAACGGTCCCGCAGCTGCATGGCTCCGGAATAAACCTGGACAGGTCACCGGTCCGATAGCGGATGAGCGGCATGCCGATCCGGGTGAGGGTGGTCATGACTACCTCCCCCCGTTCCCCGTCGGGCACGGGGTGGCCGGTGACAGGATCAATTATCTCGACATAGAGATCCGCCTCACGGATATGCCCGCCACTGCGTGCTCCGCAATCTACCGCTCCTCCCAGTCCCATCTCGGTCATGCCGTAATGGTTGAAGACGGGGCAACCCCAGAGCTTCTCTATTTCGCTGACAATGGCTGCGGGGACATAATCGGCGCTCAGGAGAACACTTTTGATCCTCCCGTGCGGGATGCTTGCCGCTTCTGCATGACGTGCCAGACCGAGAAGCTGCACCGGCAGGCCGACCAGGCAATCGATCTCCCGTGAGACGATTTCGGCAATAGCGGTACTTTCATCCATGACGATGCCGTGTACGAACCCCTTGGCACCCATCCGCGCGAGCCCCTGTACAAGTAGATCACCGACGCTGCCGGGAAGTTCACCAGGCATCAGGATCAGCACCCGCTCTCCAGGCCGGACCAGAGCGGACATGCCATGCCGGAAAAAATCGACCGTCAGCTCCAAATCGTGCGCGGTAAAGTGCAGTCGCTTGGCCTCGCTGGTCGTTCCGGAGCTGCGCAGAGTCACCACCCGCTCTATCTCTCCCTGGGAAACGCAGAGAAAACGGAGATCATTCTCCAGGATATCGGCAGGAGTGGTGAAAGGAAGCGTGGAGATGTCATCCAGACTGCAGAGATCCTCGCCACGTATACCCGCCAAATGGTGACGGTAAAACTGGCTGTGACTGCACGCATGGTCAACGGTTGCCTTCAGCCGGTCCAGCTGATACGTGCGAAGAGCTTCCCTGGTCAGTGGTACGTGTGGCTCCATGGCTATTTTTGCGCAAATCCATGGTTCGAGTGGCGTCAGCATGACTTCCTCCGGTAGAGTGGAATCCCCTCGGCGGAGGTCAGGTTGTAGAGGCAGAACGGGATCATGTTGCCGTCCGGGGCAACCACATGAATGCAGCACTCCTGTACCCGCTCCAGATCCAGATTCCAGGCGTCCTGAAATGCCATGGCCGATACGGCAAAGGTATTGGTGCGATGGTTTTCCAGAAAAGCGTCCAGGCTGTTCGTGTCGCAGCAGCAGGTTGCAGGAGCAGGAGCGGACCATTGCTGTGCCACGTAGGAGACCGCCCGGCCGGTCCCGATAGTTTCAATCGTGCATTCCGCCGACTGCCTGGTCAGCGGCTTGACTCCCCCGGACGGGAGACGCAGGAAGTTGCCGTGAAACGAGCAGTACGGATGTTCGCATCCCGGTGGAGAAAAATGTTCCACCCGCATCAAACCGTGCGTCTGCAGCTCAATAGCCCGCATCAGCTCGGGAAGGGTAAACCGGTCAGACGCTTCCGGAGCCCCCGGATGGCGGCCGAAATAGCTGGCGGGTTGAAAATGGACCCCCCGCACTCCCGGCGCCAGTTCCAGTGCCAGTTTCAGGATTGCGCCGATATTTTCCGTGTTGACTCCCGGCGTGAGGGTCGGGACCAGGACCACGCCAAGGCCTGCTGCGGCACAGTTCTCGATGGCTGCGAGTTTCTCCCCGAGCAGATCGCGCCCCCGGATTGCCCGGTAGATGCTCTCTTCGGTGCCGTCAAACTGGAGGAACACGGAGAAGAGTCCGGCCCGTTTCAACTCTCCTGCGTAGGCCGGATCGGCGCCAAGCCGCACGCCGTTGCTGTTCAACTGGATATGAGGAAACCCCAGGCCGCGGCCGAGAGCAATAATGGCCGGCAGGTCGTCACGGAGCGTCGCCTCACCGCCGGAAAGCTGGACAATGTTTCGCGGGCCGCTTTTCTTCAGCGCCGTCCGGTACCATTTTTCTATGGTTGAAAGCGATGGGTCGGCCCCGGCCTGGGCTCCAGCGGCAGCAAAACAGAACGGGCAGGCCAGGTTGCAGCGTCCGGTTACTTCGATCAGGACCGTACAGGACTGCTGCCGGTGTTCGGGGCAGATGCCGCAGTCGAACGGGCAGCCTACTGCCTTCTCCGGGTGGTGCGTGCCGCTGTGGACCGGCTTCTTCGGGCGCGACCATTCGGAGAGTGCAGGTTTCCCCCGCCAGACCGGAGTCCGGAATTCACCATGTTCAGGACAGCTCTTGACGAGGAACACGTCATCACCTTCCAAACGCCGCTCGGCCGGAATTCGCGTCAGACAGTGGGGACAGAGGCTCACGGTTGCACTGATGTCGCTGCTTCCGGCGTCAGTCATTCTGTCCCCTTCCCGGCCGCAATGTCATAACCACCGGCAATCAAAAGTTCTATCACCTTGGCATAGGTCTCGGCAACGATGGCGCCGCAACGCTGGCGCATCTCGCTCCGGTCTCCGACAATCGTTTCGCAGGAGGTGTCGCCGTACCTGCTCCCATAGGTCCGGGTAAACCACGCGCCAAGGTCCAGGAGCATATGGACGAGATTCTCGTCCTGACATTCATCGTCACTCCCTTTGCCCGCGTAAAGAGTGAGGAGGCAGGCGCCGCCGGTCAGTGCGCCGCACGGTCCTCCTGCAAAGCCGCAGCCGTTGGCCAGTCCACCCATGGCCCGGACCAGATCGGGATTACTCTTCCCCTGGCACTCCAGCCCAAGCATGAGCAGGATCTGACTGCAGTAATAACCGTTGTAGGACAGCTCCATCATCCGCAGCATGGTTTGATCCATGTCTTAACCTCCCCGCACCCGTACGCGCGATTTATATTTCCCTTTCGCAGGTACCGTTCACAAGCGCCGTATAATGACTCATCGCTTCTCGTATGATCATGGAAACATTTTTTTGGGTTGCACGTATCATCTTGTCCAAAGTGGCCTTCTCTTTGTCGGTTACCCGTATGGAGATAATATTGTATTTCGGGTTTTCTTAGTAATTTCCCATTAGTGATTCTCCGTGTCATTTTTGCGGGCTACAAGCAGATAATATCCCGGCCGTATCCCGGCCTTGTCCGTGACGCAGCACCATCCGTCCAGCGTGCCATGGGCCAGGATCAAACGGGCTGCCAGCTCTCTCAGAAGGCGAGAGTGATCCTCCCAGAAGAGCGGCGTAAAGCCGCATTCGAAGAGCCACGCTTCCAGCTGCCGACGAGGCACTGCCCCATTGCGGGAATCATCGGCCGGTTCCCTGTTGTACATATCGCTCAGGATCAGATAGCCGCCGCCGCGCAGCACCCGCTGAAACTCCAGCACCCCCGCGAGAGGCTCCTCCAGCAGGGAAAGCACACACTCACAAAGAATACCGTCCATGCTCTCCGCTGCAAACGGTAGCGACTCGGCTGCCGCCTCCGTCAGCGACAGGGAAGGAGTGCGGCCAAGCCCCTCGGCAATGAGCTTCAGGGAGATGTCCACCCCCCTGGCAATAAAGCCATAGCTGCTGCAGAGGTGCTCGACGGTTGCACCGGCGCCGCACCCCACGTCGAGAAGCTCTGCTGCGGGGATGAATCCACATGCGCCGATCGCCCGATCGGTCAGAGTCAGGCCACCCGGCCGAATCGCTACCCCGGTGACCTCCCGTAACGCCCCTTCTTCATATATGCTGCTGCAGGCCGAAACGGCGCGCCCCTGATCGTCACTTGTCCTCAAGAATCCGCTCCGCATCCGCCATCTTGCCGGTTGCCAATTCCTCGGAGACCAGCACCAGGCCACAGCCGTTGCAGGCGGGGAGGTCTACCTCGAAATTACCCTTCATGTAGGTAAATCCGACCTTGACTATTTCCAGCGTACCCCCGCAGGCGCCGCAACTCCACTCTGTAACATCCTCTTGAAGGCTCATTTCTTGACCCCCACGATGTTCATGCGATGGCAGTAGGCGTTATGGATCGTAAACCGGCCGTTTTCAGGGGTATAGTCTACCCAGAAGGTAACGTTCTCCGTTTGATGGTAAGCCCGGCATTGTCCGGTCTGATTGTTCTTCAGCCGTTTGCCGCTTCGCTCGGCATGGGCGATTACCCTGCTGATGTCATCTTCGAGTATCCGCCGTTCATCAATCTTTCGGCTCACCTCCGGAGTCATCACCAGGGCACCGTTAGCGTATGCTTCCTCCACAGATTCCCCTTTCTCGCCACACTCCCGAAGTATCATCCGCTTCACCCGGGCGCGGTTCGTGCGCCGTTGGGACCAGGAGATCCAGCCTCGGGCAGCCGGGTCACTTCCATCCACATGAGGGAAAATGAGTTCTATCAGGTGGCTGACCCTTTTGCCGGTGGCTGCCAGATTATCGCGACACATTGCACAATAAGCGACGTAGTCATGCTTGAGAGACCGTCCGGTTTCATCCGTGACCCTCCGGGCAATTACATCAAGGGCAAGCTTCGGGTTTGCGTTATACATGAGCCCGCCGTATCCGCAACACTCCGGCTTATCGCCGCTTAAAGGGAGCTCTGCGATAGCGACTCCGAGTGACCGCACGATATTCCGGACGCTCCCCTGGACATCACGGTCGTGCCGAGTGATGCAGGGGTCGGCGACGCAGAGCGTCGTTCCCGACGCTGTACATGCTTCGTGCGGGAGCCCTGTTTCTTCCAGCACCTTCCAGATAGACACGGTCTCCATCCCGGGGAGATGCTCCTTGAAAAGGCTCTGGCAGGAGGAACATGCGGTGATAACCACTGGTTTACCCAGCCGTTCCCACTCGCTTCGAAGCATCCCCATGACATCCCCGAACAGGTCATCACGACCGGCCCAGAAGGCGGGAGCGCCGCAGCAGCCGAGCATGATCCCGACTCCGCCGGCCAGATGTTCCCGAAGGTAACGGTACGATGAGATCACCTCGCCGGGCGAAGTGGCGCAAAGCTGACAGCTCGGAAAGTACAGCCACCCGCTTCTCACCTTCCCGTTTTCGTGGCGGCTGAGGGCGAAGCGCTCACCGTTACTATGCGCCATATCCTGAAGGGCAAATTCGTGAAACGAGGCCGGCATAACCTTCTGTTCAACCATGGTGCGGCGGGCCTGCAGACAAAGGTCTCCCATGTTGAAATCTTTGGGGCAGACGGTCTCGCAGAGACCGCAGGTACTGCAGGAGTTTACAAACTGGTTCTTCGTGTGAGCCGCGCCGTAGATGACCCGCTCGTTGTTGAAGATCTGGCGGGCGTACTTCTTCGGGTATCCCTGATAGCGCTCCAGGTAGAGGCAGTTCTTGACGCACTCCAGGCACTCGCACTGAATGCAGCGTCCCGCCTCTCGTCGCGCCTCTTCATCGCTGTATCCCGCATCGACAGCCTCCGGCCGGACCCTGGGGAAGGGAGCGATGCCGGCCAGACTCGTGAAAAGCCTCGTCTGGAATGATCCGTCTTTCTCCCTGCCGGCACCCATATTCGCCTTCTGGATAAAACGTTCGATGGAGAGGGCACCCTTGCGTCCCTGGATGGTCTCGTTGATCGGGGAATAGGGGCCGCTGCTGCAGGTTCCGCCGCCGGCGAATACTCCCTCCCGCTCCGTTGCACCGGTGGCTGTATCGGCGCAGATTTCACCGGTAGCGTTCTGCTTGAGCGGCAGGTCACAATCACCCGCTGCGCCCCGATCGATGAACACGGCATCGAACTCCCGGCATATGTTGTCAAAAATTGTCGCATCAAGATGTTCACCAAGTCGGATATCGCCCTTTAGAGTTTCCAGAACCCCAAGTTCCTCGGCGATAATCTTCCTCGGGAGGATGCTTTCCGGAAACTCCCGAAGAAATCCGCCAAGCTGGCTGTTACGCTCGAAAACGGTTACTCCGAAACCCTTTTTGAGCAGATCCCATGCGGCAGTAAGCCCCGCGAGCCCGCCGCCGATAACGGCAATCTTCTGCCCCCTGCGCGGGAGGAGCTGGACTCTCACCCTCCCGGTTGCCTGCTCCACGCAGTTTCGTTCGAGGAGACTGATGGCGATTGGCTCTTCCGCCTCCCGCCGCTTGCACTTCAGCTCACAGGGATGGTCGCAGATACGCCCCAATATGCCGGGGAACGGCATCGTTCTGGCCAGAACCTTGAAGGCTCCCTCCCGGTCACCGCGTCCCATCTCCTTCACAAACAGCCGGGCATCGACGTGTATCGGACAGGCGGCAGTACACTCCGGCGGTTCTTCCTGGATGCATTTCTGTTCCCATTCCCGCAGGTTGTCTTGTTCCATGATTTCTCCAACTTCAAAGGCAAATCCCCCTCAATCCCCCTTTCATAAAGGGGGAGGTTTAAGAGCCCACCTTCCATGAACTGGAGGAGGTTTAAGAACCCCCCTTTATGAAAGGGGGGCAGGGGGGATTTGCCTCTAAGGCTTTACTTCTTCAACGTTTCAATTCCACCTTGTGACATGTACCCGCCTGCAACGGCATCGCTGACGTCGAATGCCTTTTTGTCAGACTTCAATGCGGCCAGCACTTTTTCCGGGTATGCCGGTATCGACCTGACTCGTACGCCGCACGCGTTGTCGATAGCATTGATGATGGATACATGCGGAGAGGTCAGCGGCCCTTCACCAACGCCTGCCTGACCGAATGCACCGTCTTTACGCGGATATTCGGTGTAGATCAACTCCATGTCATCGGGAACATCCTTGATGAACGGAAAGCCGGAACCGATCAGGGTGGTGTGCTTTTTCAAATCTTCGAAGTCTTCAGTCAGTGCGAGCCCTACGCCCTGAACCAGACCACCGTACACCTGCCCGTCTACAGTCAGGCGATTACTGATGGTGCCGTTGTCGCCGGCATAGGTCATCTTCAGCACCTTCGTCTTGCCGGTCGTGATATCAACTTCAACCTCGGACATAAAGAGGGCATACATGTAGATGCAGAATGGTGCCCCCTGCATGTTGTCGTCCATATGGGTACTCGGCGTAGTCCAGCTCCCTTCGTACTTGACCGGGAGTTCCGCTTTAATCATCTCGTCATAGCTGCGGTAACCACCATCCGCCTTACGCAGGGCATCAAGCAACAGGACACATGCGGCATGGATTGCGTTGCCGGTGACCACGTTTTGCCGGCTTCCACCGGAAGGGCCGGAGTTGGGATGAAGGCTCGTGTCATTCATGCTGAGATGGATCTGGTCCGGCCTTAAATTGAGAGGACGCAGGGTGTTGTGGGCAAAAGTCACTGTCCCGCCATCAGAGCCCTGGCCATGATCCTGCCAAGCGTTGCCGACAGTGACGCTCCCGTCTGCGTTCAGCTCCACCCAGGCGCCTGAGGTGTCAGGGCCATCGAGACCGCATCCGTACACGCCGAGGGAAACGCCGACACCCCGTTTCTTTGTGTCAGTGGAGCCGTTCTTGGCTCGCAGCAACGCATCCTGGTACTTCGGACGCATGAGGTCGAACAGTTCTTCAAAGCAGAATACTTCCGGTGTCTGTCCGGTCGGGGTTGTCGCACCGGGACGGTAGATGTTTTTGTAACGGAGTTCAAACGGGTCAACCCCCATCTTCTTGGCCAGTTCGTCCATGAGGGATTCGGAGGCGAAGAAGCTCTGGGGAGAGCCGTAGGCGCGGAAGGCCGAGCCCCAGCCGTGGTTGGTGCAGACGGTGCGGCCGACGCCGCGGATACTCTTGATGTCGTATCCGGCACCGGTAAACTGGGCACCGCGCGTCGTGACGAGGTCGCCGAACTCGGAGTAGGGGCCGTGGTCACAGCTCCAGTCGGTCTCCATGGCAAGCAGTTTGCCCTCTTTATCGGCGCCCATCTTGATCTTGAACCACATCGGAGAACGTTTGCCGGTGTAGGTTTGCTGCTGATACCAATCATAGCCGAGGAAACAGGGGCGGCCGGTTGCCAAAGCTGCCGCGCCGACAAGAGCTTCCAGGGTCGGGCTGAATTTGTAGCCGAAAGTGGCGCCGGTGGGGTTCTGGACGATAACGATTTCATGCGGCTCAACGCCGAGACCCGGGGCGATCATATATAGGTGCAGATGGATGGCGATGGATTTGGAGTGGATGACGACCCGCTTCAGGTCATCAATGTACGCGAAGCCCACATCCGCTTCGATCGGCATATGTGGCTGCCGCTGCAGGTAATACTCCCCTTCGACCACATGGGCGGCCTTCTCCATGATCGGCTTGGTGTCTTCACCCTTGTTGAGGGTACACTCGTAATAGATATTGGGCGTGCCGGGATGGATTTCGATGGCATCATCGGCCATGGCGGCCGGTGCGTTCATGTAGGCCGGCAGTACTTCCAGATCCACCTTAACCTTCTTCGCCGCCGCTTTGGCGTTTTCACGGGTATCGGCACAGACTATGGCAACAACGTCGCCGAACTGGAAGATTTTCTCGTCGTTCAGGATCGGGCGATCCCAGCCGTCACCCTTGTTGGTCGGAAAGGTGATCAGACCGGTGATGCGGTTCTTCCCTTTGACGTCCCTGTGGGTAACAACCTTGAAAACACCCGGCATATTTTCCGCCTCGGAGGTGTCGATCCGCTTGATGATGGCGTGGGAAACCTCCGGCTGTACCAGGGCGCACTGCAGGGTCCCTTCGGGGAGTTGGGTGCCCATGTCCTCACCGAAATCCCACAGGCCGGTAACCTTTGCCACCGAGGTCGGGCGTGGAAAACGGGAGCCGTAGATTTTACCGTCAGCCGGGATCTTGAATTCCAGGGCCTGGTCAGTCATTTCACCGCGCAGTACCTTGGCGGCGTCCATGACAGCATCGACAATCATGCTGTAACCGGTGCAGCGGCAGGCGTTGCGGTACTTCTGGAACCAGTCGCGTACGTCTTCGCGGCTTGGGCTTGGGTTCTCATCGAGCAGCGCCTTGGTGGAGACTATGAAGCCGGGGGTGCAGAAGCCGCACTGCAGGGCACCGTGGAAGATGAACGCCTTCTGGATCGCATGGAGATTGAGAGGTGTGCCGATCCCTTCAATCGTGGTGATCTTGGCCCGATTTTCGACCCGCTTCATTTTGACAACGCAGGAGCGGACCAGCTTGCCGTCCAGGATTATACTACAGGCACCACATTGACCTGTGCCGCAGCCTACTTTGACTCCGGTCAGATGAAGCTGCTTGCGCAGCACATCGGACAGAAGCGCCTCCTGATCAACGATCAGTGTTCTTTCAATGCCGTTAACGATGAGAACTCTTTTGTTCATACGATACTTCCTCCTTTGGGGTGTACTACAGGCGATATACCCGGTGAAAACGGCAACTCCACTCAATTCCGCCTTATCAGGTGAGAATTTTTAAGTCCACCCTGACAAGGGTAAGTTTGGAGGGGTTAAATTCAAATACTATTCAGGTGCCAAATCCGCAATTCGGATAGCGGCAGTCGGAGCAGCCAAGACACAAACCGCCATGACCAAGTGTGGTGATGTCACTCCTACGAATCTGTTCACCAGCCATGATGCGCGGGACGAGTAGATCAAAAGTAGTTGCCTTGCTGTACATGGCACAGCCAGGAACGCCAACCACCGGAATTGTGCCGATGTAGGCCAACATAAACATTGAGCCAGGGAAGGTAGGAGACCCGTATGTAACTTCTCGACCACCCGCCGCCCGGATACTTGCGGGTGTCCGGTCATCCGGATCGACAGACATACCACCGGTCAACACAATCATGTCAGCCCCTTCACCGAGGAGGTCATGGATCGCCTGCACCGTCATGGGGATGCTGTCGGGCACGAAGATCTGCCGCAGGATGCTGCTTCCCAGCTCATTGATTTTAGCCATCATTACCGGGCCAAACTTGTCCTCAATCCGCTGGTGGTAAACTTCATTACCGGTCGTCACAATACCTACCTGCAACTTTTTGAAAGGCACAACCTCGATAATCGGGAAACATTCCCGGCAGATATTCTCTACCTCTATTATCTTATCTTCTTCAGTATAAAGCGGTATGATCCGGGTTCCACCGACAAGTCTTTTGGCCGCTACCTGGCGGTTTGTGTGAGATGTCGCAAAGACGATTTCATCTATGGCGTTTATTCTGTCCAGCGCCGCTACATTAATCTTCAACAATCCTGCTTTTGTTGTCATCAAGCGAACTTTTCCTTCGCTCGGCGGCATCACCTGGATTCCATGGCCCAAAGCAGCTTTTGCAATTCGTAGTGCCGCTGAATCTTCATGAATAAAACCATCCTCAAGGTTAAGGACATAAATATTGTCCTTGCCCAGTTTTAGGAGCTTATCTACATCGTCAGGAGTAATTATGTGCCCCTTCTTGAACGCTCTGCCGTGAAATTTCCCCGGCTCTATGCGGGTAATGTCATGAAAAAGCACCCTGCCGATTGCATGCTGCACCGAAATTTCCGTCATCATGATATGGCCCCCTCTGTTTTCAGTATCAAATTTAGTGACTGTTGTGAGCGCAAGTATGGCCGCTGTTGCTGTCGGTGCAGCGCCCTTCCAGATGGCTCTGCTGGACCGCCACTTCCGGCAGGCTGTTGCATTCGAACAGTGCAACGTTCTCAGCTATCGACGCTGAACCGGCCTGGTAAATTTTAAATCCGCACATATTCATGACCCGCACCGATTCATCACCGATGCCTCCGACGACGATTCCGTCCAGTTGCTGCCTGTTGAGGGCGCTGAACGGGTTACATCCGGCATAGGGATTGGCAGGGTCGCTGTTGGCAATGGCGCTGCTCTGCCGGTTGTCCGTATCGATAATCACAAAGAACGGGGCCGAGGCAAAATGGCCGTAAATCGTGCTTTCCGTTCCTGCGTCAGCTATCACGGGGAAACATACTTTCATCGGTAACCTCCTGGGGGAAATTTCCCCACTGATGCGAAATTCTACAGCCGCTTCATCGGCCGGTTCTGAAACACTAACTCACTACCTGCCGTAGCAGTTCTTGAGTGTATAGGTCTTGCATGGCGTACATTGCGACTTGTACTGTCCCAAATGGCGGTAGCAAAACCAGGAGCCGCACTCGCTGCACTGCTTGACACGATAGTCATCAGAGTCAATCAGTTCCCCACATAGTGCACACGTTACCTGAGCCATCATTTCCCCTTGGTTCTTTTGGATATTTTTCAAGCATTCCCGCGAAGATGCACCCGGCATCTAATAAAAAAAAGGCCCCTTCCGTACGTAGGAAGAGACCTTTTTCAGACCCGACAGGGACTGATTACGGCTCTCCTTTCCAATTGAGAGGCCCTGCCGTTTCCGGCAGGACCCATAGGTCGGTCACCATGAGAGGGTTACTCTGGGAGGTGCAGCGACTCGGAGGTGTACTATATGGTTCTACTTAATTGGCGGTAGCGTTCCTGCGTGCCAACCGCTTGATATTGAGCAGGTTTTTGTAGCCGACATTCTCGGTGGTAATGTTGCCGCCCATTGCACCGCATCCCAGGGTCAAAGAGGGCACCAGGGAGTTGTACAGGGCACCGATGGTGCCATGCACGGAGGGCTGGTTCCAGACGACACGATTGGCGTGAACTTTAAGGGCAAATTCGTGTGCCACCTCTTCGTCCTCGGTAAAGACTACAGCCGAGTGGCCGGCGCCGCCGAATTCAAGCTGTATGGCTGCGGCGTTGATCGCAGCTTCCCTGCTGTCCGTAATGAACCAGCCCAGCACCGGTGAGAGCTTCTCTCGGCTCATCCAGTCTTCTCCGCCGGTGGTGGTCAGGGGTACCATCAATAATTTTCTATCAGCCGGAATTTTGAAGCCGGCCAGTTCGGCAATGACCTGCGGGCTTTTGCCGACGATGGCCATATCGGGGACGCCCCTTTCCTTGTCGAACATAATTGCTTCCAGCTTGGCCTTCTCTTTTTCGGTACAAAGGTACGCACCGCTTCTTTCAAAGAGGATCAGGGCTTTTTCCGCAATGGTGCGATCGTCGAAAATCACCGACTGGTCCGACGAGCAGATGGTGCCGTTGTCAAAGGTTTTGGAGGCGATGACGTCTTCCACGGCCATACGCAGGTTGGCGCTCTTTTCGATAAACACCGGCACGCCTCCGGGTCCGACTCCCAGGGCGGGATGACCGGAGCTGTAGGCAGCCTTGACCATGGCCCCACCGCCGGTGGCAATAATAATGGCTATTTCAGGGTGTTTCATCAGGGCATCAGTGGCTTCAATGGAAGGTGCCGTAACCCATTGGATACAGTGCTGCGGCGCGCCGGCGGCGATGGCGGCATTCAGCATGATCTGGGCGGCAGCTTCACTGCATTTTTGGGCACGTGGATGGAAAGCAAAGATGATGACGTTACGTCCCTTGAGCGCTATCAGGGCCTTGAACATGGTGGTGGAAGTAGGATTGGTTGTCGGCGTTACGGCAGCAACAATACCGAACGGTTCAGCAATGGAGATAACTCCATCAGTTTCATCGATGACGCCAACCGATTTTCCGCCTTTCATGTAATCGTAGACCACCTGCGTGCCGAAGTGGTTCTTAATGACCTTGTCTTCTACGTTGCCGATGCCGGTCTCTTCTACCGCAAATTCTGCCAGATAGCGTTCGCTGGCAACACCGGCCACCGTCATGGCCTCGCTGATCTTGTCGACCTGCTCCTGGGTGAAACCTCTGAATTCCTCTAATGCCTTGACTGCTTTTACCGCCATCAGATCGATTGCCTGTGCCGCTGTTGTCATGTGCTTCTCCTTTTTTTATAATTTGCGTGATTAGCTGTCCTTTGGAAGAGCTGATTGATTTTGTCTGTTCAGAGAGAGAGCAGAGTACATGCCAAATAAATAAAACCAGTTTTTAAAAAACATTTGTCAACCCATGGCATACTGTTTTTTCAGTGAGTTATTGGTAGGTTGGCGGATAAACCGGGGAGTGGAAACAGATGAAGGCCGCGCATCATTTATACCGGAATGAACGACATCTGAAATAAAAAGTGTCCCATATCGTGACACTCGGCACACGTGGTACTCCAAAAGTGAACAGACTAACACTGTTTGTGGCACGCAAATGGCATAGGTTTGTCAATGGATAGCTATCACAGATGGACGGTGCCAATAGACTGCTCTGTCGCGGAGGAATACATGGGAGTTTTGACCGTCGGTGATCTCAGTTATGTCCGGAAAGCCCGGGAGGATTTTTTGTCTGACGGCATAATTCCGGTGGGAATAGTGAACGAAACAATTTTTCGTTCCTGGCAACGCTCCGCGGAACGGGGGATCGGAATGGAGAGGGACGAGACCCGTTGCGTCCCCCGCTACGACCTGATGCAGCGCCGGGACATCAACAATACATTCCTTCTCCGTTCACAGCCGGTTATGGAAAACCTCTATCACGAGATCTGCGGGACATCCAGCATGGTGCTGCTGTCAGACAGTGACGGGGTCATACTTCACTCCATCGGCGATCCGGATTTTGTCGATCAGGCGCAGAAAGTCTACCTGAAACCGGGTGGGATCTGGACGGAAGGGGTCAACGGCACCAACGCCATCGGCACCGCACTCGAAGAGCAAGCAGCTGTCCACGTACACAGCAGTGAGCATTTCATTGACAAAAACCGTTTTCTCAGCTGTTCAGCAACACCCATCTTCGACCCGTTGGGGATGGTTTTGGGCGCACTGGACGTTTCGGGCGATTACCGCGCCCACCAGAAACATACCATGGCGCTGGTACGATTATCGGCCCAAATGATAGAGAACCAGATGTTCGTCCCGCAATTCACCGAGGAAATCATCGTGAACTTCCACCTGAGGCCGGAATTTATTGGAACTCACTATGAAGGAATTGCCGTCTTTGCTCACGATGGTCGCTTTGTTGCCGCCAACCGCTGTGCCCTTTTGCACCTCGGCCTGGACAGGCCCAGGATGATCGGACAGACTTTTTCCTCACTGTTCAGGATTTCACTGGCAAAGTTGCTTGAACAGAGCCGTCTTGTGCCACAGCCGGTCCTGAAACTCCCGCTGCTTTCCGGTGCAGAGGTGTACGGTCGAGTGTGGTGCGGCGCGACAGTTTCACCTGTCACATTCCTGCCAACCTGTTCCAAGGCCGCCGGAGTCGTTAAACCGGCTTTGCAGCCGGTAGCGGGTGGCGTGGCGCTGGCCAGGCTTGAGCTTGGCGACCCGGCAATGCAGGCCGTTATCAGCAAGGCCCTCAAGGTTGTAGGGCACGAAATACCGATCATGATAGAGGGGGAATCCGGGACCGGCAAGGAGCTTTTTGCACGTGGCCTGCATCTGGCAGGACCACGGCGTAGCGGTCCCTTCGTGCCGATCAACTGTTCCGCTATTCCTGAAGGTCTGTTTGAATCGGAACTCTTTGGTTATCAGGAGGGAGCCTTTACCGGCGCACGGCGCAAGGGGAACATCGGCAAGATCAGAGAGGCTGACAATGGCACGCTGTTCCTTGACGAGATCGGCGAAATGCCGCTTAACCTCCAGGCACGCCTGCTGCGGGTACTCCAGGATCGCACCGTTTCACCACTTGGCGGAACCGGGCATTACCCCGTTAATATTGCCGTGATCTGTGCCACAAATCGGCGGGTTCGAGACTCTGTTGCCGCAGGAACATTCCGCGAAGATCTCTATTATCGCCTCAATGGGCTGCTGCTGACAGTGCCGAGTTTACGAGAGCGGAAAGACTGTATTGAGCTCTCACGTTCGATACTACATGATCTGACCGAAGGAAAGAGACAGATCAGCATCAACCCGAAAGTCATCCGGATTTTCGAGACGCACCCCTGGCCAGGCAACATCCGACAAATGCATAACGTTCTCAGAACTGCCGTTGCACTGCTCGGGGATAGCCTGGAGATAACTGTTGATGAGCTGTCCGAAGACTTTCTGGAGCAGGCCGGATGTTGTGCAGAGGGGGACAGTATTGCCCAGGTTTCGTTTGGAACAGAAACTTGTGATGCCTTGCTGGCTGATATGGAAGCCAGTGCGATCTCCACAACACTGACGCGATCCGGGGGTAATATTGCTGAAACGGCCAGAAGGCTGGGTATCAGCAGGAACACGCTCTATCGCAAGCTGCGGGTGATGAATAGCGAGGTGTCCGGCGCAACGCCTCGCTTGCAACGCATTATTTAAACTGCCGGAATATATCAGGAAACCCGCTTCATGTTATATGCGTTAAACCATGGATATATTTTAAAAACACACGTTATACCCCTTGATTTTCCTTTGGCAGAGACCGGAAGAAGAGGAAGACGAGCGGCGGGAGGACAAGCAGGAAGGCGTACAACAGATAACGAAAAGCCTCAGTTACTCCGTTCCGGTCGGCCAGCATTCCCACCAGCGGGCCGGTACAGACGAACAGGAGCCGGAAACAGAGGGACTGGAGCGAAAGGATCCCCGCCCGGTTTGCTGACGGGCATTCCTTCTGGGTGAGATTGAGCATCATCGGCCCCCGCAACCCTCTCATGCTTGTCAGCAGGTAATAGAACAGAAATCCCCACAATCCGCCGATAGTCCCCAGCCCCGCATATCCCGCACCGATCAGGATCAGAAACAGCAGGACCATGAATCGATCACCCAGAAAATCGTTGGCACGATGGCTTGTCAGGGAAAAAAAGGCTACGGTCAGATTCGCCCCGCTCCAGACCGGGCCGAACCAGGTCACCGGTACCCCCGCGTGCTGCATGTAGGGCTGGATCAGCCAGACCGGATAAAACGAGGCAAGTCCCAGCGCCGAGTTGAGCAGAATTGTGTAGCGCAGACTCTTGTTTTCCACGAAGGCGTACTGCACCGTGCGCAGCGCCTCTTTCAGATGCCCGGAATGCGGGGCGATGTCCCTCGGCGGCTCAATCAACGAGCGGGTGAGGAGGAGTGCCAGGAACCAGACGCCGATCTGCAAGACGAACGGAAGCAGCGGCGCGTACGCGTAGATTACCCCAGCAAAAACCGCTCCCAGCGCCTCGCCCCCTTGGGCAAAACCGCTCATGCGCCCCTGATGACGCGCATACTGCTGTTCCGATCCCCCCTGCCTGAGGGTTTCATACAGCAGGGCACTGTCAGATCCGCTGATAAATGCGAGAGATATCCCGATCAGGGTTTCGGCTGCCATGACATGAAGGAAGCTGCCGGCCACCGTATAAATCCCCCAGCCGGCCATGCCGAGCAGGGCGGCCAGGGTGAGGGAAACGCGATAGCCGATCCGGTCGCTGATGTAGCCGCTCGGGTACTCCATCACCACCATCACGACGGAGAGGATTCCCTGTAGCAGTAGAATCTCGGTCAAGGAGAGGCCGATGTGATCTTTCCAGAACAGTGTAATAATCGCCATCGGGAAGAGGGTCATCTGCAGGAAGGAAAAGGCGTACAGCTTGGTTATGTTGGAGTGAAATATATTTATTGATTTCCAGATCATAAGTTTAGGCTCAAAGCTCTGCCGCCAGTGGTTTTTTTCGGTAAAGTATCCCGGTGCCCAAGGTGCCGGGTTCAGGTAATACATATTACAATGTATGCTCTCCATTTCCATAAAAAAACAGGCAGACACTGTTCCCATTTCCAGAAGTTACGTAGAATTTACAGAACAAGGGTTTAAAATAATGTGGATATTTTACCCATTGCCGACATTCGCTACATGTGGCTAATCGCAAGGTATAATCAGTGGTTCCAAATGTGGCCCTTTTCTCTACACTTCAAAACAGTGCCTCCGTGGAGACATAGTCCGAACCGGCTGGAAAGACACTATACATCAGCGTTATATTTGTTGGCACTGCCATTGCAGTGAAAAACCGCATACCACAGCGCACCCTGTATCGGTGCAACAAAGAACGAAAGGAGAATATCATGGAAACAGAAGTTCAGGCAGTTGAAACATGTGGTACCGAGGAGCCCCGCATTCTGGAGGAAATTCAGGTTGAAGAGCTCGCAATCGACGGCATCTGCGGGGTTTACTAAGATGACTGCGGCAGGCATAAAACTGCATCCGTCCTGCCGCGCACGGCAAGAGGGGTTCGGTCTGCTGTTTTATGATAACAGGGGACCGCGCCTCCTTTTCGCTGCAACTGGCACTCTTCTTCCCGCCGACTACTTCGGAACCGTACGGGGTAGAGATGAATTCCCCGCCGGAACGTCGGACTCCGAAAAGAAGGCCCTGAAAAAATTTGTAACTCAACTCCTGGAAAAAGGATTTCTCCATGAGCAATAAATACGTAGAAATGGGGATGCGTTCCCCGGTCAATTTGACATGGGAAGTAACTCAGGCGTGCAACCTCCGTTGCAGCCATTGTCTGTCGTCATCCGGCGACCCGGCCAAAAATGAACTCTCCACAGCCGAGGCGCTTGACCTGGTGGAGCAGTTGCATACTGCCGGCGTATTCCAGGTCAATTTCGGCGGCGGAGAGCCATTTATCCGCCCGGATTTTGAAGAGATTCTTGCTGCCTGTCACACGAGGGGCATCATGACCTGCATCTCCACCAACGGCACTCTGATCACCCCCGAACTGGTCGGACGGCTTGCATCAAACCGGTTGGTGGCCATCCAGGTCAGCCTGGACGGTGCTGTCCGGGAAACCTGCGATGCCGTCCGCGGGCAAGGGGTCTTCCATGCCGCCATAAAAGCCGTCAAGTTGCTGGCGGCAACCAAGATACCAACCAGCATCAATACAGTACTGACAACCCACAATGCCAGTGAAGTTCCGGCCATGCACGATCTGGCCACCTCACTGGGAGTGTCGTTGCGAGTCAGCCGCTTCCGGCCGTCAGGGCGCGGTGCCGACAACTGGGAAACGCTTCGGCCAACCCCGACCCAGCTACTTGAATTTTCCGATTGGCTCGGCAAAAGCGGCGATGTACGCACCGGCGACAGCTTTTTCTCCCTGACAGCGCAGGAACGCCAGGGACTGGGTCTTAATTTGTGCGGTGCAGCCAAACTCACCTGTTGCGTAAATCCGACCGGGCACATGTACCCCTGCGCATTTTTGCAGAGCGATCATTTCGAAGCCGGCGATCTCCGCACCAGCAGCTTCCAGAAGATATGGGACAACGCCGAGATCTATGCATCATTTCGTAACCTGAGAATCCATTCCTGCGAGGATTGCACGCGTTACGATCAGTGCCACGGCGGTTGCCCGGCTGTGGCGTGGCATCTTAAAAATGATATCAACGGCGGTGATCCTGAGTGCCTTGAGCGCTGCGTGACGACTATTGCCGACAATCAACGGTCGGCAGCGGCCTGACCACCATATTGTATTAACAGGAGCTACCACCATGATGTTTCCAAATCTGTTCTCACCCCTCAAAATAGGCACTACCGAGGTGAAAAACCGTATTTCCTTCCAGCCGCATCTTACCAACCTGGCCGTAGGTAACCTCCCCAGCGAACGCCAGATGTACTACTGGGGCGAGCGGGCCAAGGGAGGGGCAGGTCTGATCATCACCGAGGAGCTTACGGTCCATCCGACCGACATGGCTTATGAGAAGCTGATCGATGTCTATCATGCGGAGGTGATTCCCGGTTTCAAGAAGATCACCGATTACGTACACCAGTACGACTCCAAGATCTTTGCCCAGTTGAATCACAACGGTCAGCAGGGTGACGGCAGCCTCTCGCGTCTGCCGATCTGGGCCCCGTCGCCGATTCCGGACGTCCTGTTCCGGGAGGTCCCGAAGGAGATGGAACCGGAAGACATCGAGGAGGTAGCCCGTTATTTCGCCAAGAGCGCCATCCATGTGCGTGAAGGCGGCTTCGATGGTGTAGAGATCCAGTTCGGTCACTCCAGTCTGGCGCGTCAGTTCCTCTCTCCGCTCACCAACTTCCGCACCGACGAATTCGGCGGGAGCCTTGAAAACCGGATGCGGGCGCCGCTCAAGTTCATCTCTGCAGTCAGGAAGGCGGTCGGCAACGACTTCACCCTCGGTATCCGGATGTGCGCCGACGAGATGATTCCGGGTGGGCTCGACCTGGGTCAGGTGCAGGAAATTTGCGCCATCTTCGAGGCATCGGGTCTGATCGATTTTATGGATCTTTCCATCGCCACCTTTTATAACCTCTATCTGGTGGAAGGCTCGATGCATTCCCCGCTCGGTTACACCATCCCGCTGGCGGCAGGGATTCGCGAAAAAATAAAACTGCCGGTCTTCTGCACCGGACGTATCAACGATCCGGTCATGGCCGAGAAAGTACTGGCCGCCGGCCAGGCCGACATGATCGGCATGTGCCGAGCCCTGATCTGTGACCCGTTCCTCCCCAAGAAGGCACAGGAAGGAAGACTGGACGACATACGCTACTGCATCGCCTGCAATCAGGGTTGTATCGGTCGGATCGGCATGAACAAAGCCCTCGGCTGCGTCCAGAACCCGGCAGTCGGTCGGGAAAAGGAGTGGGGAGAAGGGACTCTGGAGAAAGCCGGCGTAAAGAAAAACGTTACTATCGTCGGTGGTGGACCGGCTGGCATGTGGGCGGCCAAAATGGCCGGCAGGCGCGGCCACAAGGTTACCCTTGTCGACCGGAACGAGGCTTTGGGCGGACAGGTTATAACCGCCATGAAGGGGGTCGGCCGCGATGAATTCGGCGTCATTATACGTAACGAGAAGGATCAGGTCAGCAAGGCCGGTGTGACCGTAAAGCTAGGCTTTGAGGCGTCCAAAGAACAGCTCCTCTCAGAGAAGCCGGATGTGGTGATCGTGGCCACCGGCAGCGCTCCCAAAAAGCACCCGGTGGGTGGCGCCGACGGCCCGTCGATCTTTAATGTCGTGCAGGTGCTGAACGGTGAAGCCGAACTGGGCGAGAGAGTCTGCCTGATCGACTACGACGGTCACCAGCGTGCTACCGCCACCGCCGAGTTCATTGCAAATCAGGGTAAAAAGGTCGACATGATCACCTCCAGCCTCTTCATCTGCGCGGAATTGGGACCGACTCAGGACCTTTATTCGTCACGTCAGCGACTGCTGCAGAAGGGGGTAACATTTACCCCGGATATTGCCGTGATGGAAGTCGGCGGCGAAGCCGGAGCCAAGACAGTCAAGGGATTCAACGTCTACTCCAACGTCTGGTTTGATTGGGGTCCTTATGACTCCCTCGTTCTGGTCATGGGGCAGCAGGTGGACGACGACCTGTACATGAGCTTGAAAGGCACTGTGCCGGAGTTGTACCGGATCGGTGACTGTGTTTCTCCCCGTAAGGTCGATATGGCCATCTGGGAAGGACACAAACTCGGGAGGGAGATCTGATGGGCATCAACGACAAAATCCTTGTTTTTGTCGATCTTCCCGGCGGAGAACTCGATGAAACCGGTAAAGGCCTGCTCTCCTACGGGGCGCGTCTGGCAGTCACCGTTGGCGCAACATGGGGAGTGGCGGTTGCCGTCACTCCTGACAGCGGACAACTGGCAGCCTTCGGCTCCTACGGCACGCCGAATGTTACCTGCATGACAGCGGGCAAAACCCTGCTCGACACCCCGGCACTGCTGGGCAAAAACCTTGCCGCACTGGCAGTTGAACAAGCGGCAACCATGATCCTACTTCCGCACAACGACCTCGGTTCAACCCTGGCGCCGGTTGTCGCCCATGCGCTTGATGCCGCAATCATGACGGAGCTGGTTACCGTCCGGCAGAGTGCCGATGGCGTACGGCTCTCCCGCAGAGCGCTGGGAGTCCAGATAGCTGAAACCAGGGTGTGGGACGGAAAACGCCCGCTCGTCGCAACGATTCCGCCACGTGCGCTGAGTCAGGTAATAATGCCCACCGTACGTCCGACTTCCCCCACTGTGGCTGCGTGGCGTTCAGCAGTTCCCCTTTCCGGCGCTGCAGCGACAATAATCGGCCGGATTCCGCCCGACCCGCAGACGGTCGATCTAACTGATGCGGAGGTTATTTTCAGCGCCGGCAAAGGATGCGATCCCGACACCTTCGAACAACTTAAAGAGTTGTGCAAACTTCTGAACGTCTCCTTCGGTGTCACCCGGCCGGTCTATGACCTGGGGTGGACCGGTTTCGAGCGGATGGTCGGGCAGACCGGTCGCACGGTGACGCCCCGGTTGTACGTGGCTCTCGGTATTTCCGGCTCCATGCACCATGTCGGAGGCATCAAGGATTCCCGCCGGATCGTCGCGATCAACAGCGACTCAAAGGCCCCTATTTTTCCAAACGTCGATGAAGGCTTTGTGGGGGACCTCAAGGAGGTGCTGCCACGCCTTCTGGAGCAGGTCAGAGCAGGGATTGGAGGTGGACCATGAGTAAAACCTATCAGGCGATTGTCATCGGTGCCGGACCGGCCGGATCTTCTGCCGCCCTGATCATGGCTCGCGCCGGTCTTGATGTGGCTCTGGTTGAACGCGGCACCTTTCCGGGTGAAAAGAACATGTTCGGCGGAGTCCTGCACCGTCTGCCGGCTCTGGAAGAGATCTTTCCCGACTTCTGGGATCGTGCGGCGTTAGGGAGACACATCGTTAAAAAAAGCGTTACGTTCATGACCGGAGACTCCAGTTTCAGCACGACCATTGAGGCAGGGAACTTCGACACGACTCCCTACAACGGCTACAGTATTTTCCGCCCCCGCTTCGACAACTGGCTGGCCCAGGAAGCGGTAAAGGCCGGTGCAACCCTGATCACCAGTGCCACGGTCGATGATCTTATCTATAAAGATGGCAAGCTTGCCGGCGTCAGCATTGTCGGCCGCCACGGAGAGCTGCTGGCACCGGTCGTAATTGCGGCCGACGGCGTACTCTCCTTTATCGCCAAGAAGGCCGGCCTCAGGCAGCCGACCTTCGATCCCGGCCAGATGGCGGTTGGTGTCAAGGCGCTTATCGACATGCCCCGCGAAATGATCGATGACCGTTTCGGCCTGGTGCGTGAACAGGGATTTGCCAATGAATTCGTCGGCTGCACCACCGGCGTACGCGGCGGCGGTTTCCTCTACACCAATTACGATTCGCTCTCCGTTGGCCTGGTGTTTCACCTGGCCAGTCTGCGCACGAGCGGCAAAACCCCGTATGACATGCTGAACGCCTTTATGGAACAACCACAGCTTGCCAAAATGATCTGCGGCGGCAAGCTCCAGGAATATTCGGCTCACCTGATACCCGAAGGGGGCTATGACATGATCCCTGAACTGGTTGGCGACGGAATCCTGGTGGCCGGAGATGCCGCCGCACTCTGCAACGCCACCGGCCTCAACCTGGAGGGAATCAACCTGGCATCCCAGTCCGGCGTACTCGCGGGCAAGGCGGTGATCGAGGCACACCAGAACAAGGATTTCAGCAAGCAAGGGCTGTCCGTCTATAAAAAGCTTCTCGATGAGAGCTACGTGATCAAGGACCTCAAAATGTACCGCAAGGCGCCGCACATGCTGCACAATGATCGTATCTACAACGAATATCCGGAACTTATGTGCAGCTTCATGGAGTACATATACCGCATCAATGGCGCCCCGAAAGAAAATCTGTCCAAGCTGTTTCTTAAATCAGCAAAAGAAAAAATTGGCCTTGGAAATCTGCTGGCGGATGGCTTCAGCGCCTGGAGAGCACTATGAACATCGACGAGATTTTCGACAACACCAGCTTCACCATCGACAGGGAAGCCCATATTGTACTCGACTATGATATCTGCACCGGTTGCGATAACCGTGGCTGTGTAAACTCCTGTCCGGCCCGTTGCTATAGCTGGTCGGAAGAGGACCAAAAGATGACCTTCGTACATGACGGCTGTCTTGAGTGCGGCACCTGTTATGTCGTCTGCCATCGGAACGCCTTTACGCGCTGGCGCTACCCCCGTGGAGGTTTCGGGGTTGCGTATCGAATGACTTAAAAGCAATTTATTCGGAGTTATCATGTCCAACAATAAACGCACCATCCTCGTCCTTCTACGGGAAAGCAATGACCCCCGTCCACCCGCTCGTATCACCACACGGGGGGCGGGCATAAGTGAACGGGGACTTCGGCGTATACCAAACCCGGCTGATTTGGCGGCCCTGGAAGAAGCTCTTTGCCTGAAAGATACTCTCGGAGCCAATGTCACGGTACTTGCCATAGGGCCGGGCCGTCTTGATGACAGTATAAGACTGGCCTTTTCCATGGGAGCTGACAGAGGCATCCGTTTCTGGGAGCATGGACTGGAAGGCGGCGATGCTGTAGCCGATGCCCGTGTATTGGCCCGTATCGTAACCATTCTTTCGCCGATACTCGTATTCAGCGGCAATCGTATGGCGGACTGCGGTGACGATCCGGTTCCTGCCCTTGCTGCTGCCGCTACAGGAATGCCCTGCATCACGGCTGCTGTTTCGCTTGTTCCCAAAAAAGACCGGGTGGAAGTTCAACGAAAGTCTGACCGTGGCGCTCGACAAATTGTTGGTGCCACAATGCCCTGCACGATTCTCTTCGAGGAAGTTCGTACTCCGCGGTATCCCTCTGTTGACGCAATAACCGCTGCATTATCCGCTAGTATTGAGATTTGGAATTTGGCAAGCATTGGGCTGCCGTTCTGGGAAATTGGTGCCGCCGGTGCCTACCTCGCTGCTGCTGATTATGGCGTACCAAGGCCGGATCCTGTGCGCGTGGTGACCCCTGACCCAAATCTGCCTGCCTTTGAGCGGATACTCTCCCTCCTCTCCGGTGGTATAAAAACCCGCACGGGGAAAATTAATCATCTTTCTGCCGATGATACGGCCAGTGCTCTTTTGCGGATTTTCCGCGAAGAGGGCTTAACTGCGGAAGGAATATCGTGAACTATCGACTGGCGCAAGGGGTAGAACTGGTGGGACGGGACGGAGAAAATTTTCTCATGTCAAGAACACCGCTCTGCGTACTGCGCCTTAACCGCACACTGGCTGATCTGGTTGGGCGGGGAGTTGATGGGGCACTCATTAGCACTAGCGTAGCCGAGCAGAATGTTATGGAACAGTTGGCGACAAAAGGTTTTGCCGAGCGCGTCCGAAGTATTCAGCAGCAACCGGGGATGCTGCCTGAGGTGAGCATTGTCATCCCGGTGATGAACCGGGCTGACGAATTACGTCGTTGTTTGACCTCTCTTGCGCAGATCACCTATCCGCAGGAGAAACTTCAGATAATCGTCGTGGATGATGGCAGCAGCGATGACTCTCCAATGGTCGCCCGCGAGTTAGGAGCGGTCGTGGTATCTTCGGGTGGTATCGGCCGCGGTCCGGCTGCGGCTCGCAACGTCGGGGTATCCATGGCACACGGTGAAATTCTCGCATTTATCGATTCCGACTGTTGTGCATCCAAGGAGTGGCTCTGTGAGCTGATGTCGGCTTTTGCAGACCCGGCCATGGCCGCGGTCGGCGGACAGGTTGACGGGATGTGCAGTGAATCTGCCGTTGATCGCTACGAATCGGTTATGTCCAGTCTTTCTCTCGGTTCGCGGAGGAGAAGCGGCAACCGTGGTAATGACACCTTCTACCTGCCGAGCTGCAACCTGCTGGTACGCAGCAACGCATTCAGCCAGGCGGGCGGTTTTGATGAGAGCATGCATGTCGGTGAGGATGTGGATTTGACTTGGCGTCTGCGAGACAGCGGATGGACCATCAGTTACCTGCCGGCCGGCAACGTTCTGCATGAACACCGCAGCTCAATCCGCTCGTTCATGTCTCGACGTTTTGATTACGGTACGTCTGAAGGGATGCTGCAGTTACTTCACCCCCAACGGCGAAAACAGATGGTTATCCCGCCGCTGCTGGCGACGGTGCTGGCTCTTCTCATTGCGGCTCCGTTTATCAGTTTGTGGCTGTTACTCCTGGCGGTGTCTGTACTGATGGCTGATGTTGCAGCAGTCAGGATCGCCTTTAGCCGCCGGAATCTTCCGCTCGGCTTGCGTGCGCTTACCGCCGGAAGGCTACGCTCCCTCGGCAGTCTGGCCTATTACCTCAGTTTCCATGTGGTGCGCTATTACTCTTTGCCGCTTTGCTTTGCGGCCTTGATTGTTCCGGGTTTCTGGGCGTCATTTCTGCCGGTTCTTGTTTTTGGCTGTGCCGCCAGGGTAGATTATGCTATCAGGAAACCACCACTTTCGTTTGCTATTTTCAGTGGTATTTATTTGCTGGAACATATAGCGTATGGCAGCGGCGTGTTCTGGGGGTGTGTTAACGTGAAATGTTTCCGTTCATACCGTGTTATCGTACTCCGGCAGATGGAACAGACAGCGTAGGGTGGGTGCTACCGCCGGCGCGAAGTTTGTAATTCGGCCTTTTTACATAAGTTTACTCCGAGCCTCACCGCCTAACGGAACCTTCCTACGGCGACAGGCCAATGGGTTGCGCGGGAAACGGCGCAGCCTTCCTTCGAAAAGGAGAATTTCATCTGTGCTACGCACAGAACTAAAGGAAGGAGAACACGTATGGACAAGTTTGCTCGGATTGACATGGGGGCCGCAGGCGGCCCGAAGGTAACGGTTGGCGAAGTCGGGGAATATGCCGGGTTAGGCGGCAGGGCGATGACCTCTCTGGTGGTCGCAGCCGAAGTGCATCCACTCGCCCACGCGCTCGGCGCGGAAAACAAGCTGGTCATCTCACCCGGCATGCTCAGCGGCACGACCGGTTCCATGACCGGCCGGCTGTCAGTCGGCTGCAAGAGCCCGTTGACCGGCACCATCAAGGAGTCTAACGCCGGCGGCCAGGCTGCCCAGGTTATGGCGAGACTCGGCTACGCTGCCGTAGTCATCGAAGGTAAACCTGAGGGTAACGATCTCTACAAGATAATTATCAACAAGGATGGTATCCAGGTAGTTGTCGACAACAGCCTTAAACTGATGGACAACTACCCGCTGGTAGAGAAACTGCGGACGGAATACGGCGACAAGGTCGCCTACATGACAATCGGCAGTGCCGGTGAGCGTCTGCTCCTCTCTGCCTCAATTGCCTGCACAGACCCCGAGTTGCGTCCAACTCGACACTGCGGTCGCGGTGGCGTTGGAGCCGTCATGGGCGCAAAACACATCAAGGCGATTATTCTCGATGACGCCGGCATGAAGATGCGTCCGCCAAAAGAGCAGGATAAATTCCGCGATGCCAATCGCAAGTTTGTTGAAGGACTGCGTAAGCACCCGGTTACCGGTGAAGGACTGCCGGCTTACGGCACCAATGTTCTTACCAATGTACTTAATGAGGCCGGTGGTTATCCAACCAATAACTTTAAAACAGGCCAATTCGATGGTAGTTCCAAGATCAGCGGTGAAGCACAAGCTGAACTGGAAATAAAGCGCGGTGGTTCGGCTACTCATGGCTGCCATCGTGGCTGCGTCATCCAATGCTCAGGTATTTACAACGATAAAGACGGTAAATATGTCACCAAACAACCCGAGTATGAGACGGTCTGGTCTCACGGTGGTCACTGCGGCATCTCCGATCTGGATACTATCGCTCGCCTTGACTATATGGACGACAATATCGGTGTAGATACCATCGAAATGGGTGTTAGCATCGGCGTTGCTATGGATGGAGGGGTTATAGAGTTTGGTGACTGCGAAGGTGCCATCAGGCTGCTGGAAGAAGTTGGTAATGGGACACCGCTGGGGCGTATTTTGGGGAGTGGCGCTGCCATTACCGGCAAGGTATTCGGCGTCGAGCGGGTACCGGTAGTCAAGGATCAGGCTTTGCCTGCTTATGATCCGCGTGCAGTTCAAGGTATCGGTGTTACGTATGCAACGACGACTCAGGGGGCTGACCACACCGCTGGCTATGCCATCGCTACCAACATCCTCAAAGTCGGCGGCGATGTTGATCCGCTCAAGCCCGAAGGGCAGATAGAGCTATCTCGCAACCTGCAGATAGCCACCGCAGCCATCGACTCCACTGGTATGTGCTTGTTTATCGCTTTTGCAATCCTGGATCAGCCTGAAACATTCCAGGCTCTACTCGACATGCTCGGCTCTTTCTATGGCATCACGATGACCGGAGATGACGTTGTAGCGCTTGGTAAGAGAGTCCTTTCTGCTGAGCGGGACTTCAATACCCGGGCCGGTTTCACCAAACACCACGACCGGCTACCACGTTTTTTCTATAATGAGCCTGTAGCTCCACATAATCAGGCGTTCCTGATGAAAGACGAAGAACTGGACGAAGTCTTTAACTGGTAATAGTATAAGGGGGGTAGTCGGTTAGTTACACCAATTGGCTACTCCCAGTTATATCCATTAGTTACGTCTTGCTCAGTAACTGGTCCTGTTGCCACTGCCCGTTCAAGCAATCTTCTGAAAACGAGGCCACGACTCCTAGATTTGCGTCGATTGAATCTAAAAGTGAACTCTTCCAGATAAGACTGCAGGTGTTCTGGAACGACTGAACCCTGGTGTGTTCCTAAAATCCACCGTTTCAGTAGACTTGATACTCGGTGGACTCCAGGCATGGACACATGAGCAGGGTCGTCCGAAGACGATTGAACCGTGATCTCATGTGTGAACCCACGTTCTGATAGACCGTTGTATCCACTCCATCCATCAGTATGCACAACGGAGTCGGGGGAAGCTACGTCGCATACAAACGGTAGCAGACAGGCACTAGAAGCATCGGGTATATGACGCATTCTTATGCGCCCAAAGCCCGAAGGTTCCATGATCTCGACAGCAATGACCACAATGCTTTTGGAGGATCCTCGCCCTCTTTTGCCGCCTTTTTTAACTCCGCCAACAAGGGATTCATCAACTTCAATTTTGCCGGAAAGTTGCTTGCGTTCAGCATCGACCATAGCCACACGAAAGCGTTGGAGCATGGTCCATGAAACCCGATAATTGGTTCCAAGCGTTCTCTCCAAAGTTTTGGCTGACATGCCGTTCTTGGCAGTGCTCACGTGCCACGCGGCTTCGAACCAAGTTGTCAGCGGTGTCCGTGTTTTATCAAAGATCGTTCCAGACGTGACGGATGTTCGCTGGCGGCAACACGGGCAAATTAAGTGACCACGGATTGTTTGCCAAGGGACTGTTTTTGTTTTACAGGCGGGACAGATGAACCCTTTTGACCAACGTAATTTTGCCAGGTAGGCAGCACAAGCTGCATCGTTAGGAAACATTTCAACAAAGTTGCGATATGTATTCGGGTAATCAAGACCTGACTTCAGGCGTATTGCTTCCATGGTTCCTCCTTTAAGGGAAGACGTTTTCCTTGGAATCATACACTAGGTGTAACTAACCGACTACCCCCCTTAGTATAAAATGAATTGAATTGAATTGAATCTACACTTTACCACCCTAACCCCTTCTGGCAGAGTAGGCATTATTAAGAATGACAGGAGGGAGTAGGGTAGGGAGGGTAAAATGGAACAAAAAAACAGTACCACGTCAACCGATACCTCGTATCCGGCGGAAACGCTGGAATTAGAACTGGACGCCAACCAGCTACATACGTTTTTTCCCATTCTCCAGAAGGGTGTGACAGTTCCGGCTATTGTTGGATGTACACTTAAAAGCCTTCTTATCGACCAGTTTGCGATTCCAGCTGATTACGTAACCGACCGGATAACCACCATATTTCTCGATAACCGTCCCGTAGATGACCTTGATCGCTCGATAATACTGGAGGAGTCCCGGCTAACCCTGTCTGCTGCAATGCCAGGACTTGTAGGCGCCACCATGAGGCGTGGCGGGTTCTATGCCGCACTTCGGCAGGGGATCAGCCATGGAGTGGATAGCCAGCCCATAGCAGGAGAATCAGGGAATGTGCGGATAAAACTTTTTAATTTATTGCTGGCGGAACTTGGCCCGCTTGTCCTGTCTCGTGGCCTGCTTCTTGAGAGGGAAGAGCTGGATGAGCTTCTGCAACACTTGCCCGACTCTCAGGATAATTTATCAAATGGTGCCGGCAGAACACTTCTTGTTGTAACATTCAGGGATTAGCAACATGAACATAACTGTTAAACTATTCGCCTCATTTCGTACAGGTCGCTTCGACATTGAAACCGGCGATTATCCAGCGGGGACCACCGTTGCCGACATCGCCGACAGCCTGAAACTGCCGCAGTCCGAACTGGGAATAATGATGGTCAATAGCCGCCATGTCAAACTTGACCGGGTGCTTGTTGATGGTGAGGTCCTTGCCCTCTTTCCGCTTCTCGGCGGCGGGTGACATGGACTCTCTGCCCATTTTCATACGTGCTCACGCCGATGTTCAATTGTTTTCCTGGGACCGCCAAATTGAGGCAGCTACACGTTTCGGCGTAACCCTGGCCCAGGTTGAAGAGATTGCCCTGGAACGAGGTATCCTGCCTGCCCGTTATCAACGCAATCGTCAGGCAATTTCCGTCAGTGACCAGTTGACCATGTTTCGCAGCAGTGTTTGCGTAGTTGGATGCGGTGGACTCGGTTGTTACGTGATTGAAGAATTGGCACGTCTTGGGGTTGGTACAATCGTTGTTATCGATCCGGATGTATTTGAAGAGCATAACCTGAACCGGCAATTATTCAGTACTCCGGCGAATTTGGGCACTGCCAAGGTGAACGCGGCTGCCAGCCGAATCGGAGAAATTAATCCGGCTGTAACCCTAATCCCGGTTCAAGCTGCATTCTCACTTGAAAATGGAGCGTCACTACTCGATGGATGCCAGATTGTAGTTGATGCACTCGATTCAATCAAGGTTCGTTTGGAGTTGGCCGCCGTTTGTACTTCGAAAAGCATCCCTCTTGTGCATGGTGCCATTGCCGGCTGGTTTGGGCATGTTGCGACCCAGTTTCCTGGTGATCCTACGCTGAAAACTATTTATCAAGCTTGGGAATCCGGCAACGGAGTGGAGCAACACCTGGGAAACCCCTCTTTCACCCCGGCGCTGGTTGCCAGCCTGGAAGTTGCCGAAGTCTGCAAAATACTGTTAGGCCAAGGGACGCCCTTGCGGGGACGCCAGCTAATTATTGATCTTTTTTCAATGGAGATACAGGCAGTTACTTTACATAATAACGATGAGGAACAGGAATGAATGCAGTCGCAGATAATTACACCATTCAGGCGGTGTCAAGGGCACTGGAGCTGCTAGAACAATTCCAGGAAGGTGGTACAGAGCTTGGTATAACCGACTTGAGCAACCGCATGAATCTATCTAAAAATAGTGTTTTTCGCCTTGTTGTTACGTTAAATTCAAAAAAATATCTTGAAATAAACCATTATACCGGTAAATATCGACTTGGGATAAAGACCAGAACCCTGGGGCAGGCGGCAACTAAACAAAATAATTTTTCTAACTACGTGCGCCCTTTTTTGGAAGACCTTACACGCCAGTGCCACGAAACGTGTTATTTTTCCATCATAAAGAGCGGGTATTCCTACTACCTCGAAGGTGTGGAATCAGACCTTCCGGTACGGGTGCTTCACCGGGTTGGTAGCAGTTTGCCTCTCTATTGTACTGCTGCAGGGAAAGTCAAACTGGCTTTTATTGAGCCGCACCAGCAGTTAGATCTCTTATCAAGGGCTAAAATAAACGGGTGCACAACCAGCACTACAGCTGGTCCTGGCGTGCTGCAAAACGAACTTAAAAAGGTTGCACGACAAGGTTACGCCATTGATGATCAGGAACACGACGCAGGGGTAATGGAAATCGCTGCACCTGTTTTCGATTCAAATGGTACAATTATTGGTGCGCTCAGCATATTGGGTCCGGAGATGCGTCTCGCGGGAACACGCCTCGAAGATGAACTGCTGCCACTACTCTGCCAAAGCGCATCGCGCCTTTCTCGTGAGCTTGGGTATTACCAAGCGGAGGAGGCTGTTCCCAAAATTAAACAGCAAAAGCATCCACCAAAGAAAAAAATAAAAATGCCTGCATCAGCAGGCCGTGCGTACCATTGATATAACCATGCAGATTCGAATACGATGTGCAACAGAGGGAGAAAAATAAATGAGAGCGGCTATCCTGACGTTGAGTGACAAAGGCTCCCGAGGCGAGCGTACCGATGAAAGCGGCCCTGCATTGGCCGCTTGGCTGGCTGAACGGGGAGTAAGTACTGTCCAGTCAAGCGTCATACCCGATGAGTTTGAGCAGATCGTGAACATCCTGACCGAATGGGCTGATGGCGACATAGCCGACCTAATTCTGACCACTGGCGGTACCGGTGTTTCGCCACGTGACATAACTCCCGAGGCAACACTGCAGGTTGTGGAACGACTAATTCCCGGCCTCGGAGAACTGATGCGCCTCAAGAGCCTGGAGAAAACCGTGATGGCGCCCCTGTCCCGCGCAGTTGCAGGGATCCGTAACCAGTCGCTTATTATCAACCTTCCTGGCAGCCCGAGAGCTGCTCTGGAAAATCTCGAGGCGGTCTGGCCGACGATTGGCCATGCTGTTGAAAAAATCCGCGGTAGCCAGGAGGATTGCGGTGACAGATTTTCAAAATAGACACGTTAACGGTACACATGTCTGCACGGCACTCTGTCTGGATACATTAGCACAGAAGGGCATATTGCGAACGCGGAGCGGTAATGGACCTGTTTGTTGAAGGTGTCACTAAAGCCTGGAATCTGATTATAAGTCTCGATTCCGAAGTGCTGGCTATAACGCTGCTGTCATTGAAGATTTCCTGCACCGCCACGCTTGTCAGTCTTTTTATCGGTATTCCGGCAGGTGTTTTCCTCGCTTTATCCGATTTTTTCGGTCGTCGCCTTATCATCAGCCTCGTAAATACTGGTATGGGATTGCCACCAGTGGTGGTCGGACTGTTTGTCACACTATTCCTTTGGCGTAACGGCCCCCTCGGCTTTCTGGAGATTTTGTATACACCGTCCGCCATGATTCTGGCCCAGGCGGTTATCGCCACTCCAATTGTGGCAGGCATTACCGTTGCTTCAATCCAGAACCTGCCTGCCAATCTCAAACTGCAGGTGCAGGCATTGGGAGCAACCAGGGTGCAAACCGTCTGGATTCTTGTCCGTGAGGCGCGCTTGCCGCTTCTCGCTGCCGTCATGGCGGGGTTCGGCGGAGTCATCTCCGAGGTGGGTGCTTCCATTATGGTTGGCGGCAATATCAAAGGCCAGACACGGGTTTTAACTACCGCGACAGTCATGGAAACGGGCAAGGGAAATTTTGATGTGGCGATCGCACTGTCATTAATCCTGCTGGTGCTCGCCTTTAGCGTTAACTATCTGCTGACGGTCATTCAGCAGCGGGAGAGGCCACGGTGAACGATAACGATCCGTTGCTTGAGATCTGCAACCTCACCGTGGTTCGTGGCGGCTCAACGGTGCTTCAGGTGCCGTCTTTTTCCCTTCACCCTAATGAAACAGTTGCTCTTATCGGGCCGAACGGCGCGGGGAAATCCAGTTTTCTACTGGCGCTGGCAGGATTGCTCCCGTTGGAGTCGGGAGAAATCGTTTTCAGGCAACAAGCCATTATACCCGGATTTGCCTCTACGGAGTATCGCCGAAAGCTGGCCATGGTTTTTCAGGAACCGTTGCTTTTTGATACAACGGTATTCGATAATGTTGCGGTAGGATTAAGATTGCGCCGCCTTGGCAATCGCGAAATTACCGAACGGGTGGAATCCTGTCTTGACCGTTTTCGTATTGCACACCTGGCTGGCCGTTCTGCCCGCAAACTGTCTGGCGGGGAAGCTCAGCGCACCAGTTTGGCACGTGCTTTTGCCACTAATCCTGAGATTATTCTTCTTGATGAGCCGTTTGTGGCACTGGATCCGCCTGCTCGTCAGATTCTAAGCGACGATCTGGAAAAGGTGCTGAAAGAATCCGGAACAACCGCTATTTTGACGACGCACGACCAAATGGATGCCCTGCGACTTGCTGACCGGATGGTGGTGATGAATCAAGGGGAAATTATTCAGTCTGGAACCCCTTCTTCGGTACACAACCAACCTGCGAATGAATTTGTTGCAACCTTTGTTGGCGTGGAAAATATTTTTACCGGTATCGTAGGAGAGTCAAACAACGGTCTGTATTCTGTTTCTGTGGCAGGGAGTATCATAGAGGTGATGGGTGCAGGGGCTCCGCAAGAATCAGTTGTGGTTTGTATCCGCCCGGAGCATGTGGTGATATCCATGAAAAACCCTGAAGGAACGACAAGTACACGAAATGTTTTTACCTGTACCGTCTCCAAAATTGTTGAGCTTGGGTTATTTACCAAAGTTTATCTTGATTGCGGATTTCCACTGGTTACGTCTATTACCAACCAATCCCTTGAAAACCTCAAATTACACCAAGGTAGTCGAGCATTCGCCTCGTTTAAGGCGACCGCCGTACATGTTTTTCGGAAAGGTTGATGTTTTGGACAAATTTAATCCCTTCGGGTAAATTCCCCGCCGCTTGCGGCGTTGCTTGGTTTTTGGTAGTTTGGCTGTATGAGCGATTACATACACAAAAGCCAAAACGTAACGGTTTTGCTGTACCACTTGGTGTTTCCTGCTAAATACAGGCGAGTGGTTTTTGATGAACAAGTTGATAGTGTCCTCAAAGAAGTGTGTCTTGGTATTGAGCGCCGGTACCAAATTAAGATGCCCTCGCACAAAGGTCAAAGTTAACATAAGTATCTAATATTATTTAGTTATATGTGATTTTTTTCTTGATTCGCTGCTTGTTCTGTGGTACATTTCCCCTGTTAATTCAATCTGTTATGGGGAAATTCATGATTCAC
>CAINRC010000046.1 GCA_903852495.1 uncultured Geobacteraceae bacterium
AACTCCAATAATATTAGATAGTTACGAGGGCGGACTCCCGACTTTTCCACCAATGTCAAGAAAAAAATGCAGACTGGCGGCGATTTTTTAACTTTTTATATTCAAAGAACACTGCAATAACCTAACCGGACAACGCTGATACGACCTATCAGGTGTGTCTGGAAAAGATGTGCTTGATAATGCTGAAGCAAAGAGAATGCTTGAGGATGTAGCATCTGGTCGCATTCAAGCACTTATCTTCTCAAAGCTGGCACGATTGGCTCGTAACACACGGCAGCTTCTCGATATTTCTGATTACTTCCAAAAATATGATGCTGCACTTATCAGTTTAGAGGAGAGCATTGACACCACTTCGCCCGCAGGAAGGCTCCTCTATACCGTTATCGGCGCATTGGCTCAGTGGGAGCGTGAAGAAATATCTGCTCGCGTTGCAGCATCTATCCCTATCAGGGCAAAATTGGGTAAGAACACTGGCGGGAAGGGGCCATTCGGTTACCACTGGGTTGATGGTAAGATTATTCCCAATCCAGATGAGGCTCCTGTCGTAAAGAGGGCGTACCAGATCTTTCATGAAACAGGCAAGTTGCTAACCACGTGCAATCAACTAAAAGAAGAAGGACTTTATTCGAGGAGCAAGAAGGTCTACAAGCCGACGTCCCTCAAAAGGCTTCTTTCAGATACCATCTACAAGGGAATACGCAGGGCAAATTACGCAAAGAGTCTTGGCAATAAAAAGAACTGGGTACTAAAGCCTGAGAAAGATTGGGTTTACACGAACGTTGAACCACTGGTGTCTGAAGAGGAGTGGGATGCTGCAAACAAGATATTCGAGGAGACCGCAAGACGATATACATCATTCAAAGCGGTCCCAAAAGTAGGAAGGTTTCTGTTTTCCGGAATACTGATGTGTAACTGCGGCGAGAAACTCTACGTTGCTCCATATCCTTCAATGAAAATCCCACGTTATGCGTGTAAAAAATGTCGACTTAGGATCAATGAAGATGTTATCGACGAAAACCTCCGAAAGGCTTTGAGAGAGGTGGCTGTTGCTCCGGAACATCTACTAGGTAATGAAAACCTTGAGCAGGAACTGCAAGAAAAGCAGGACAGGCTGGATCTGCTGAAAAAAGAACAGAAGGATGCAAACGCTAAAGCTGATGTGCTGGTCGACTTATACAGCAAAAACGGCATTGATCTAAATATGTTCAAGGATAGATTTGACCCGATCAAGCTCAGGCTGGACAGCATTTCCCTGGAGATTCCTCGTCTTCAGGCAGAAATTGTTTTCACCAAGACCAACGCAATTGGCAAGGCTTATGTAATAGCTAGAGCAACAACTCTGGCGGCATTATGGGATACAATGAGTTACGAAGCTAGGCTACAAATCGTGAAAGAGCTTGTTGAGAGGATTGACGTCTGCGAGGATTCTCTGCATTTTGTCTTCTTTTATATCCCTTCGTTCGAGTCAGTAGAGAAAGGTTCACACACCTCCAGGGGTTCATGGCGGCCACAAGCATGACCCGCGCCGGGTAGGTGAGGGAGAGGAGCGAGCGGGAGATAGTGACTTTGCCATCTTCCAGCGGTTGACGCAGTACTTCAAGAACGTTTTTCTTGAATTCCGGGAGTTCGTCCAGAAAGAGGACCCCGTTGTGGGCCAGAGACACTTCGCCCGGCTTTGGCG
Source organism: uncultured Geobacteraceae bacterium (assembly GCA_903852495.1). GTDB lineage: Bacteria > Desulfobacterota > Desulfuromonadia > Geobacterales > Pseudopelobacteraceae > JACRCG01. Next base: position 1,682 of record CAINRC010000046.1, read on the forward strand.
TAGTGCCGCCGCCGATTAGCCCGACGTCGGAGATGGTGTGATGCGGGGCGCGAAACGGTCGTACCGCCAGAAGCGCCCGTTCTTTTTCCAGCATTCCGCTGACACTGAATATCTTTGTGGTTTCAATCGCTTCTTCAAAAGACATCTGGGGGAGGATGGTCGGGATGCGCCGGGCAATCATGGTCTTTCCCGAGCCGGGCGGGCCGATCATGAGGATATTGTGGCCGCCGCTGGCCGCAACTTCCAGAGCGCGCTTCGCGTGCTCCTGCCCTTTGACTTCGCTGAAATCCTCACCATATTCACTGCCGCTTGTAAAAAGCGCCTGAAGGTCAACCCGGCAGGGTTCGATGGACAGCCGGCCACTCAGAAATTCCACAACCTGAGCGAGGGATGTGGCGCCGACAACATCGATCCCCTCAACAACCGCTGCTTCCGGGGCGTTTTCCGCCGGCAGAATCAGGCCGGTCAGACCGGCCCTTTTGGCGGCAACCGCCATGGACAGTGCACCACGAATCGACTTGAGGCCACCGTCCAGAGACAGCTCCCCCAACAGAATATACTCGTGTAGCCGTGGGCCTTTGATGACACCGGTGGCGGCCAGGATGCCGATGGAAATCGGCAGGTCGTAGGCGGCCCCTTCTTTCTTGATGTCCGCCGGAGCCAGGTTAGCGGTAATGCGGCGCGCCGGGAAATCGTAACCGGAATTTTTCAGCGCCGCCCTGACACGATCCTTGCTTTCCTTGACGGCACCATCCGGCAGTCCGACGGTGGCAAAGGCGGGAAGGCCGGGGGCAAGATCAACCTCAACATCAACAAGAATTGCATCAATACCGATCAGAGCACTGCTGAAAACTTTTGCGAGCATCTGTCCACCCCCAACAAGATCTTATACTTTCAGCATGATAAAACCGATCTGACGCCCCGAGTCATCCTTGTCCCTACGGTAGGAGAAAAACTGTTCGCTGTGGCAGCAGACACACTGACCGGACAGCTGGATTGACCCGGCAGGAAGCCCGGCGAGCAGGAGCAGTTCCCGGTTTGCCGCCGCCAGATCAAGCTGCCATTTTCCGGGACTCTTCAACTCGGCACAGGCATCCCATGTGATCCCCCCCTGAGCAAAAGCCTTCCGAACCGGTTCGTCAACTTCATAGCAGCATTTCTGGATGCTTGGCCCGACAGCTGCGTACAGCCGGGCAGGGTTGGATCCGAATTCCGAGGCCATGCCGGCTACGGTTTTGCTGACCAGCTTTGCCGCAGTCCCCTTCCAGCCGGCGTGGACAACCGCTATGACCCTGTTGTCAGGATCGGAAAGCAGGATAGGGACGCAGTCCGCCACACAGACGCCTATCATGACATTCGGCTGGTTGGTGATGACGGCATCCCCCTCAACGGAGAGGAAATGGCTGTAATCTTCATTCGGCTCGTTGATGACAAGGATGTCAGAACCATGAACCTGGCGCGGAGTCACCAGCGCCTCCTGATTGATGCCGAATGCGCGGGCCAGCAGACTGCGGTTTCCCTCCACATTGGCCTGCTGGTCCTGGGTGTTCATCCCCAGGTTGAGGGAGTTACAGGGGGGGCGCGATACCCCTTCATGACGGGTGGTGAACCCCTGGGCGGAACCGGGCGAGCCGGGGAAATCAACCTGAATGTACTGGATACGATCGATACGATGTAACTGCATGGTGTACTGCCTCCAAAAAACCCTTTGCCTTCCGGGTCAATTTTAGTAAGTTAGTTTCCGGAGCGGGCACGCTGCCGCCAGATATAAATCGCCACCAGGGCTGCGCTGCACAGGACGACCCAGAGCAGTGCGTTATGGGAATACTGCATGATCAACTGCTGATTCTCGCCGATGGCGTAGCCGATTAACGTCAGGATGGTACACCAGATTCCTGCTCCCAGCAGGGTGTAGAGGGAAAACTTGACGTGATTCATCCCCGCTACGCCGGCCGGTATTGAAATCAGGTGGCGGATCACCGGCAGCAGCCGGCCGATAAACGTGGAGATTTCACCATGCTGGAGGAAGAAGCGTTCCACCCGTTCGAACTTATCTGGTGGAATCAGCACGTATTTTCCATATTTGAGAATGAGTGGTCGCCCCAGATACCGGGATACGAAATAGTTGGCATAGGCGCCGATCAGGCTGCCGAAGGTGCCGCAGAGGATGACGACCGCCATGTTCATTTTGCCCTGATAGGCCAGATATCCGGCCGGCGGCATGACCAGTTCACTCGGCACCGGAATGATAGAGCTTTCCATGGCCATAAGGAGCAGAATGCCGGGGTATCCCATGGCACCGATCGTATCCAGCAACCACTGAGTTAGAGTGTGTATCACGCGCAGCTCCCTTTGAAAATTATATGAGGACTCTTTATACTCTAACTGAGTCATTCGGGCAACAGCAGATAGGATATTTATGAGCGAATACAGCAGCAAAAGGGAGAAAATATGATGAGAGTCTTGTTGACCGGACTGCTGCTGTCTGCAAGTCTGATGCTGACCGGCTGTGCTTCCGTTACGGGCGTGAGCGAAGGATTTGACAAAAGTGTGAACGCCTACAACCGGTTGCTGCGCTGGCATGAGATTGACAGTGCCGGGACAACCTATATGGCAGCGGATCAGCAGGAATCATTTTTGCGGCAGGCGGACCTTCTCCGGAAACGGGGTCTCTCCATCACCGATTACCGCATCCTTTCCTCCCGGTGCCTTCCGGAGGCCAGGACGGGCGAGGCGGTTACGGAATTTGATTATTACATTCTCCCCTCCAACAGGATCAAGACCATTTCCTATCGTCAGGAGTGGGTCTATCTGGAGGAGGGCAAAGGCTGGAAACTGAAGAGCGGACTGCCGCTTTTTGAATGATGTCTCCCCTTGACCAGCAAATACAGCAGTTCACAACCTACCTGCAAACCGAACGGGATGTATCACCCCACACCCTGACAGCCTATCGGAGCGATCTTAAACAGTTATTGACCTTTGCCCTGCATGAAAAGGGGGAGGATGTCTCTGCCGCAGATATCGACCATCTCCTTCTCCGCCGCTACCTGGCGGGATTGTCAAAAAATACCAAAAAAAGCTCCATCGGCCGCAAGCTGGCGGCCATACGCTCCCTGTTCCGCTTTCTGCTGCGGCGCGGCGTGATCGCCAAGAACCCTGCCGAACTGATTGCAACACCGAAAAAAGAACAGCGGCTCCCGTTCCATCTTGATATCGATCAGACCACCAGCTTGATGGAAGCGGCGGACGATCAGCAGGAATACGGCCTTCGTGACCGGGCGATCCTGGAACTCCTCTATTCAAGCGGACTCCGCGTTTCCGAACTTACCGGTCTGAATATGGGGGAGCTCGATCTGGCAGGCGGTATGGTGCGGGTCACCGGCAAGGGGGGGAAAGAGCGGATCGTTCCGGTGGGGAGTCGCGCCCTGTCAGCGCTTCATGAATATCTTGCGCAGCGGGATGGCGCTGCCGGCAGCGGTGCTGTTTTTCTCAACACCCGTGGTAGCCGCATCAACCGCCGCAGTGTGGCACGGATTGTCGATGCCCACGTTATGAAAATTGCCGCATTCAAGCGGATCTCCCCACACACACTGCGCCATACCTTCGCCACCCATATGCTTGAAGGGGGTGCCGACCTGCGTGCCATTCAGGAACTGCTTGGTCACGCGTCCCTTTCCACGACCCAGAAATATACCCACGTCAGCATCGATCGCCTGATGGAAGTGTATGACAAGGCCCACCCGAAAGCCCATACGAAAAGCGGGGAATAAGTTTCCTTATCCCCCGCTCTCCGTTATCTGCTGCTTATTTAACCGCTAAATACTAGTCCTCGCAGAGATCAACCTTGACGTCCCAGTTTTTGAGTTTCATGGTGCCGTTTTTCTCAAGGTTCAGGTGCATTTTGAAGGCACGATCCCACAGCTGCGGCTCGTGACCGACCTTGCGCTTGAGGCAGTCAGCTTCGGCGATATCAAGATACTCGGTCAGCTGCGCTCTGTAATCCGGGTGGGCGCACTTTTCGATGATGCGACGGGCACGGTCCTTCGGAGCCAGACCGCGAAGGTCGGCCAGACCCTGCTCGGTGATGACGCAGTCAAGGTCGTGCTCGGTGTGGTCGATGTGCGAGCAGTGCGGCACAACACAGGAGATACCGGTCGGGTCGGTCTTGGAAGGACGGCTCGACGGGGTATGCATCATTTTCAGGTAGCCGTTGCGCAGGAAGTCGCCGGAACCGCCAAGGCCGTTGATCATGCGGGTACCGCCGACCAGGGTGGAGTTGGCGTGGGCATAGATGTCGATCTCAACCGGGGTATTCATGGCGATGCACCCCAAACGACGGATCGGCTCCGGTGCATTGGAGATCGAAAGCGGACGCAGGGTGATTTTGTCAAAATACTTGTCCATGTTGTCAAAAAACTTGGGAAAGCCGGGCGAAGCCGACAGAGAGAGCGAGCAGGAGGACGCACAATCCAGCTTGCCGGAATCGAACAGGTCGAGCATGGTATCCTGCAATACTTCAGTGTACACCGAAAGATTGGAGAAAGGCCCTTTGGCCAGGCCGCCGATAACGGCATTGGCGATGGAACCGACGCCGGACTGGATCGGCAGCAGGTTTTTCGGCAGACGACCGGCCTTTACTTCCTGTGTGAAGAATTCGATAACATGGCCGGCGATAGCTTCGGAGGTGTCGTCCATCTCGGCAAAAACACGTCCCTGGTCACGGAGTTTTGACTCGACTACGGCGATGATTTTGCTCGGATCGCAGGCGATGGAGGTGGAACCGATCCGGGAATTGGCGGCAACAATGTTGAACGGCTGACGGTTAGGCGGCAGGGCAGGGGTCAGCAGATCGTGGATCCCTTCAAACGAAGGCTGTCCGGTATTGACCTCAACAATGATCCTGTCGCAGATCATCAGGATTTCAGGAATAACACCGCAGGAGGAGGTCGGAACAAGGCTGCCGTCTTCCTTGATTGCGGAAACTTCGATGATGGCGAGGTCAAGTTTGCCGCTTGCGCTGTCCTTGGTGTAGAAACCGTAGCCAAGATCCTGGGCGAACAGGGAGAGGTGTTTGTCACCCATACGGATGCGGCCCTGGTTGATGCCGGCAGCGATGTTCTTGCCGGTCTGGTAAGGCCAGCGACGGTCGATCATGTCGTTGACGGCCCAGCGGTCTTCGGTTTCGGCACCGACGGAAGCGCCGATGAACAGGTTGAATTTGAGCTTGCCCTGAAGGTTGTTTTTCTCGACGTGCTCAGCAAGGGCGATCGGCACGACTTTAGGGTAACCGGCGGGGGTGAATCCGGACCATCCCAGGTTCATACCGTCCTTGAAGAACGGGATGGTCTGCTCTGGGGTCATCACCTTGCTTAAAAGGGCCTTGCACTGTACGCGATCTTGAAGAGTTCCGTAATCAGACATTTACTACCTCCTGTTTGTTTATTGTGTTTACAGGTAAAGAACCTGCGTTGATAAGTAACTGAAGCACCATCCGCCCCGCAGGGCAGTCCATAATTAAACCGGCGTGTTAGACGCCAAAACCCGTAAAGGGCTTTAGTAAAACCGGATTCTACGCATACACCCCGGTTTCGTCAAGCTAAAAAAGTGTATAAAAACGGGCCTCTAGTTTTCGTAATCAGCCGCTACGATGGATGAACAGACCGACTTCATGTGCGGGACCACCTCTCCGGCATGGTAGGGATGAACCTGGTAAGCCTGCAGGTCTTCGAGAGAGTCAAAACGGGTGGTAAGTGCGATATCGTATGAACGTTCCGATCTAATAACATCAACGCCGACCTCAAGGTGGCGCAGCAGATCGATCTTGCCGTCCATACTGAGCAGCTTGTTCCGGGTTGCTGTTACATTTTCTGCGGTGGGGTCTGCCAGCTTGAATAAAACGATATGGGTAACCATGGTTTTGTTCCTTTCATGTCAGAGGGGTTTGAATTCAAGTCACCCTGTATACATCGCCGTTATGAAGCTGTCAATGCAGCTCTCTGCATCAAAGGGTAAACCGCTCGCCCCTTTCAGCCCAGGAAGAGGGCAAGGTAGGGGTCAGGGGGATTAGGCAGGAGGTGGGAGCGGTCGCAGAAAAACCACATACGCGCCGCTGCCGCCCATTTCACGGGGCGCCGGAGCAAACTCCAGAACGGCACTCCGCCCTGTATCACGCAGCCATGAAGCGACCGCCTGGTGGAGCACCGGCTCTTCTGGGGAGTGGTTCCCTTTGCCGGTAATAACCAATACCGCTTTTTCCCCTCTTTTCCGGGCAGATCCCAGAAAGCGGGACAGCGCATCCAGTGCCTCTTCACGTGTCAAGCCATGCAGATCAAGCTGATGGCTGACCGAAACGATGCCCCGCCTCACCTGCCGGAGACGATTGCCGGACAGCGGCTGCAACTCATCCTCATCGGGGGCGGAATCCGTAAATTTGGCATCGATCTTCAGCCTGCCGATCTCTTCAAGAAACGCCCCCTCTTCAACAATACGGAGCTCTTCCATCCTCTTCACGGCAGTTTTCTGCAGGGGATGAGAACCGGCTTTACCCGGTTTTTTTGCCGAGGGATGAAGCGGCCGCACATCGTACACCGCTTGAAGGAACAGGTCCTTGCCGCCATCAGCAGGCTCCGTCGGCTTCTGGACGACAGGGGGTGGCACTTTCACCGGGGCGGCCTCCAACACGGCGACCCCCTTCAGTGCCCCGAACGGGCTGCTGTGAAACTCTTTTATTTTGGGCGGATTCGGCTCGCGCTGTTTTTTCTTTGCCACCTGTTCAGTCCTTCGCCACCAGTGTTATTTCAATGCGACGATTTTTGGCGCGCCCTTCTTTGGTGCTGTTGTCGGCAACCGGCTTATGCTCGGCAAAGGCTGCAGCCGACAGGTTGCGGGGGTCGAGACCCTGCTGCTGGAGAAATTTAGTAACGTTGATAGCGCGTACCGCCGACAGCTCCCAATTAGTCGGGAAGGTACGGGTCAGCGCTCCGGAGATTTGCACGGTATCCGTGTGCCCCTCGATCCTGATGGCTTTATCGCTGACACCTTTCAGGGTTTCAACCATCTTGTTCAGGATATCCAATCCCTCCGGCTTGACGTCTGCTCTGCCGGAATCAAACAGGATGGCAGCCTCCATGTTTACGGTCAGCTTACCCTTAAGCTCGGAAATGGTGACCTGCCCCATGGCAATCTCGTTTTTCATATTTGCCAGCAGCTGTTCGTATGTACCGCTGACCTCCTTCACCTTTTCTTCCTTGGCTTTCTGCAGTGCGGCAATTCCGTCGTTCAACCTGCCGTTTTCAGCTTTCAGGGATGCCACTTCCTGCCGAAGATCGGTGATGTTTTTCGAAAGAGTGTCGGATTTAGCCTTGAGAATATCCTCCAGCTGTTTTTTCTCACCGGTAAGAGTCGCAGCATCTTCCGTGAGCTTGCTGAACTGTACTTTCAACGCGGCATTTTCCTGAACAAGTTTTTTGTGCGTCTGCTGCAGTTCGCCCAGCTCTTTGGACAGGCCATCATACTCCTGCACTTTTTTCAGGTAGGTGCTTTCGGCCACCAGACAACCGCTGGCCGACAGCAGAAACATGGCTCCGGCCACATATACAAGTAAACGTTTCATCATGATCAATCCTCCTGTAGCGATAATGTGTAACCATCTTATATCACACTATGCTGTTTTGGGTAGCGCCTAATGCCTGACGCCCTGAATCACGAAGGCGCAAATGCCCGCTCCGGCTTGACACAGTGGCACTTTAAGACTACAAGAAACAACTGATCCTTGTGAAATTTATGAAGCGGTGGAGTACTGATGACAGCCAGTGTATCTTTTGTTGGTGCCGGGCCGGGGGCGGCCGACCTGATTACTATTCGTGGCGCACGGCTCTTGCGCCATGCCGATGTCGTCATATTTGCCGGCAGTCTGGTGGACCGGAAACTGGTGCAGCTGTATGCCACACGGGCCGATGTGTATGATTCCGCCGGCATGACGCTCCCTGAGGTCATAACCGTCATGGTGGATGCTGTCACCGCCGGGCGGAGTGTCGTCCGGCTTCATACCGGTGACCCGTCAATTTACGGTGCTATTCAGGAGCAGATGGCAGAGCTCGACCGGCTGGAGATCGAGTACCAGGTCGTACCGGGGGTAACCAGTGCCTTTGCCGCCGCCGCCGCACTCAAACAGGAGCTGACTCTGCCGGAGCTTTCCCAGACGGTGATTATCACCCGTATAGAAGGTCGCACCCCGGTACCGGAGCGGGAGCAGCTGTCCGCCATTGCCCGCCTGGGCGCCACCATGGTTATTTATCTTTCCGTCGGCATGGTTGAAAAAGTGGTCGATCAGCTGTTGCAAGGAGCCTATACGGCTGAAACCGCTGCCGCAGTAGTCTGTCGGGCGTCGTGGGACGATGAGCTGATTATCCGGTGCCCCCTGTCCGGGCTTGCCGAAGAGGTGCGCCGCGCCGGCATCGATCGTCAGGCGCTGATTATTGTGGGCGATGTGCTGGCCGCCCGGCGTGATGGCCTCAAAGCAAAGTCGCTGCTGTACGACGGCGGGTTTACCCACGGATTTCGTGACGGGCACGTGGCCTGAGATGAGTATCGCCGTCCTGGCCATAACCGGTGGAGGAGTTCGCACGGGGCGTAAGCTCTGCAGCAGCATCGCGGGGTTTGAGCTGTATGTGTCCCGCCGCTACGCCGGGGATGGCGGTGACGACTGCCGCCGTTTCGAACCGGCAGAGCTGAAGGAGCTGATCGCCACACTCTGGGGGCAGTATGATGGTTTCGTACTGATCATGGCGACCGGCATCGTCGTTCGCATGATTGCCCCGCTGCTGCGATCCAAGGAAACGGACCCGGCGGTCGTGGTGATGGACGATGCGGGAAAATTTGCCATTTCGCTCCTTTCCGGACATCTGGGAGGAGCCAACGAATTGGCCGAGCGGTGCGCTTTTGCCGTCGGTGCGCGGGCGGTCATCACCACCGCCACAGACGCCAACGGCCTCCCTTCTTTCGACATGCTGGCACAAGAGCAGGGGTGGATCATTGACGATATCAGCCGGGTCAAGACCCTTAATACGCTGCTGCTCGATAACGAAGAAATCGCTGTTGTAGACCCGACCGGGCAGACCCGTATCTGGCTGCATGGCCGGGGGAAAATCACCTTTTTTGAAACCTTTGCCCAGGCGGTTGCCAGCCCGGCCAGGGGCTTTTTATTTATAACCAATCGTGACCTGCCGCAGCAGACAAAACCGGATCGGCTGCTGATTCTCCGCCCCCGCAACCTGGTGCTCGGCATCGGCTGCAATCGGGGGACACCGGCTGCTGAAATCGAAGCATTTGTCACACTGCAGCTCAAACGATTATTCCTTTCACCAAAAAGCGTGCAGTGCATCGCCTCGGTTGCAGCCAAGCGGGATGAAGAGGGGTTGATCGACTGTGCCGCACGGTTTGGCGTACCGCTCCGCTTTTTTGAAAGCGATGAACTGAACCGGGTACCCTGTCCGTCACCCCCTTCGGCCCACGCCCTGGCTGCGGTCGGCACGGCCGGTGTCGCAGAGCCGGCAGCCCTTCTGGCCTCGGGCGGGGGGCGTCTGTTGCTGCACAAGGTCAAATCAGCGAATGTCACCCTGGCGGTGGCAGAAGTACAAAGGGGGGAACCGTAATGCCGAAACGACCGATAATCGCCATCACCATGGGAGACCCCTGCGGCATCGGCCCGGAGATCATTATCAAGGCGCTCCGTGCACCGGAAGTCACCGCCGCCTGCGTGCCGCTGGTAATCGGCGACCGCCTGACACTGGAGCGGGCGCTTTCCGTCTGCAACTCCCCCCAGAGTATCAGCGAAGTATCTGCCGCTGAAGAAGCCCGACACGTTCCGGACGGCACCATCCCCCTGCTGGCACTATCCCAGCTGTCGGAAGCGGACATAATATACGGCGCGCCATCCGTGGCGGCCGGCGATGCGGTGTACCGTTATATCTGCCATGCGGCACAGCTCTGCCTTGACGGAACGGTTGCCGCCATGGTCACCGCCCCGATCAGCAAGGAAGCCATGCATCGGGCCGGTCATGACTACCCCGGCCACACCGAACTGCTGGCCGGTTTGTGCGGCACCGGCGATTTCGTCATGATGCTGGCGGGAGATCTGCTGCGGGTGAGTCTGGTGACTATCCACGAAGCGCTGGGTGATGTGCCGCGCCTGGTAACCTTTGATTCGGTGCTCAGGACAATTCGTATCACGGCAGAAGGGGTGGCGCGCCTGACCGGAAAAGCCCAGCCGAAGCTGGCGGTGCTGGCGCTCAACCCCCATTGCGGCGAAGGGGGGAAGTTTGGCCGCGAGGAGGCGGAGGTTATCGGGCCGGCAATCATGGCGGCCCGTCTGGAGGGTATTGCTGCCGAAGGACCTCTTTCGGCCGACACCCTGTTCCACTTTGTCCGGCAGGAGGGGTATGACGCCGTGGTGGCCATGTATCACGACCAGGGATTGATCCCGCTCAAGATGCTGCACTTTGATGACGGAGTGAACATCACTCTGGGCCTGCCGATCATCCGCACCTCGGTTGATCACGGCACGGCATACAACCTGGCCGGCAGCGGTACGGCATCGGAAAGCAGTCTGCTGGCGGCTATCCGGATGGCTGCCGGTTTGGTGCGGCGCAGCTTTCCCCTTGCACAAGCGGCCGGTTTTTCGTAGACTCCCACACATGACAACCTTCGCCACCATATCCGCAAAAGTCCGTGCCGCTCAGCGCATTTCCGCTGAAGAAGCGCTGTTTCTGTTTGCATCCCCCGACCTGCTGGGCATTGGAGAATTGGCCGCCCTGGCCAATGAACGTAAAAACGGTAGGAACGTTTTTTTCAACGTCAACCGCCACATCAACCCGACCAACGTCTGCGTCAACCGCTGCGCGTTCTGCGCCTTTTCGCGCACCGCCGGCGAAGAGGGCGCCTACACCCTGGCTCTGGACGAAATATGTCGACGGGCACGTGAAGCGGCGGATGAAGGCGCCACCGAAGTGCATATTGTCGGCGGCCTGCATCCCGACCTCCCCTTCGAGTTTTATGAAGAAACCCTCCAGGCCATCAGCAGTTCCGTCCCCGGTCTGCATATCAAAGCGTTCACTGCGGTGGAGATTGAATATTTTTCCCGGATCTCCGGCCTTTCCATCGAACGGGTGTTTGAGCGGCTCATCAGCGCCGGACTTGGCTCCATGCCCGGAGGGGGCGCAGAAATACTGGTGGAAGAGGTCCGGCAAAAAATCTGTCCCGAAAAAATTTCCGGCGCACACTGGCTTGATATTATACGTCTGGCACACCTGGCCGGTCTTAAAACCAACGCCACCATGCTTTACGGCCATGTTGAATCGGCGGCCGACCGGGTTGCACATATGGAGATGCTGCGGAATCTGCAGGATGAAACCGGCGGCTTCCAGGCGTTTATCCCTCTGGCGTTCCAGCCGGAAAATTCCGACCTGAAACTGGACCTCAAGGGGACTTCGGGGTTGGATGACCTGAAAACATTGGCCATCGGGCGGATTTTTCTGGATAACTTCGACCATATCAAGGCCTACTGGATCATGCTTGGTGAAAAGATCGCCCAGGTTTCCCTCGCCTTCGGGGTCAACGATCTGGACGGCACGGTCATTGAGGAAAAGATCGGGCACGACGCCGGAGCCCTGAGCCCGCAGTCACTGACCAAAGACGGCATCATCCGTCTGATCAGAAAAGCGGGGAAAACGCCTGTTGAGCGGGATACGCTCTATCATCCGCTGCGCAGTTACTGATGTGTCCTGCGCCGCCGCCCTGTTCTTCCCGGAACAAGGGGCTTGACTCGCTCATCACCGCCGCTCTTGATCCTGCCCCCTTTTCGGCTGCCATCCGCCGTCTTCAGAAATACTTCGCTTCGTATGTGCATAACTGTCCCACCCCGCTCCCGACGCCGGGATTGATGGTCACCCCGGAAATCCGGATTCAAAGTGAACTATATCTGCCGGTCAGTGAAATTTCCGCCGCATTCTATCGCCTGTACCGCTCGGCGCTGACGTACCCCCCGATTTTAGCCAGCACCCCGTTTCATAACGCCCTCAGTTGGGCCGACCTGTTTGTCGCCCTGCCGCCGCTGGTTCAGTTCAGCGCCAATCCCGCGCACCTGCTGGAGGCGCTGCTGGCGAATCGCTCTCTGTTGACAAAATTCCTGTTTGCCTCATTCCTCCCCACCCGCTTCTACGGTGGATTCGGCCGCTATCCCGGACAGCAGCAATGTATCAGCAAGTGGCTGCGGAGCGATGACCGCACGACGATACGCTGCCTGGACGCCGCCTGCGGAACCGGGGAGGGTACCTACGATCTGGCTCTGCTGTTGTCGGATCAGGGGGTTGCGCCTGAAACCGCTGATATCAACGGCTGGACAGTGGAGCCGCTGGAGGTATGGGCGGCTGCGGAGCGCCGCTTCCCCCATGACCCGCAGCGGGAAGTGACTTTTAGGGAGTACACCTCCGGTCTGACCCGCTACAATATCCGCTTCAGCTGCGCCGACATTGCAGATGCTGAGCTTGAGAAGAAGTTTGATCTGATCATCTGCAACGGTCTGCTGGGTGGACCGATAATCCATCGAAAAGGTGAGGTGGAGCGGGTGGTGGCGCGACTGGCTGATTTGCTGACACCGGGGGGACTGCTGCTTGCTGCCGATCACTTTCACGGAGGGTGGAAACAACACTGCCCGCAGTCGGAACTGCAGGCAGTGTTTGAACGTCACCGGTTGGTGTATGTGGATGCCGGCGAGGGTATTGGCGGGCGAAAAGCGTAATAGTTACAGCCGGTAGCGAGCTTATTGACCGCGCGAAACCACTTCATCAATTTGAGACAGGGTGTGCGCCAACTGAAATCCCTGCACCTGGGCTCCTAGCTGCCGGGCAATCTGGGTAATGGAAAAAATTCCACAAACTGTCTGCTTGCCATCCGCACCTTCGGCGGCAACCAGCGCGTGCTGCCGTCCTGATTTTTTCAGCGTGGCAACGATTTGGCCAACTTCAGCCTTTTGCACCTCATCTAATTTCAATATTTCCAGCTCCCGCTGCGTGGTCATAATGTCCCGCACCATAATATCGGCGTGTGTTCCACCCATATTCTGCAGAAAGCGCATCGGTTTTTCACCCAGCACATCGGATGCCGTCAACAAACCTGCCACCTGATCATTACTATCAAGCACCAACAGCATACGCACTCCATAACGGATCATCTTGGCATTGGCGCTATCCATGGAAGCATTGGAGCGGGCAACAACAACCGAAACCTTGCGTAAGTCAGTCATCACTGACAGGGCCGAATCACTGAGAGCAACGTGCTCAGGAAGGGTCTGCACCGGCCGTACAAATGAAGAACCGGTCTTTAAACGAGATGTAGTGAGTGTTTCAAATTCCCTGATCATAATTTCACCCCTTGAATTGTATATACGTCATTAAATTACAGGCTGTAAGCACTGATGTGTCGCAATGCAGTTGCACGTATCAAAACTGTATCAGTAATCCGCCCCAGGTCAGACCGCCGCCGAAGCCCATGGCCAGCACCAGATGTCCCGGCTTGATCGTGCCGTTACGCAGATTTTCGTCCAGCACCAGGGCCACCGAGGCGGCCGAAGTGTTGCCGCACCGGTCCAGATTGAGCAGGAAGCGCTCCTTGGGGAAACCGCTTTTTTTGGAGATAAAGTCGATCATCCGCACGTTGGCCTGGTGCGGAATGATATAATCCAGGTCACCAGGAGTGATGCCGGCCTTGGCGCACAGGGTATTGATTATGTCCGGAATGACCTCGGTTGCAAAGACGTATACCTGCTTGCCGGCCATCTGAAAATAGATCTCATTTCCTTCAATCGTCTCAACGGTAACCGGCTTGCGCGAACCGGAAGAAGGTACCTGGATCAGCGGCCATCCTTTGCCGTCGCTGCCCATGTACGTGTGCTGAATCCCGTTTGTCTCACTGCCGCCGCTGCTCAAAATGGCGGCACCGGCACCGTCACCGAAGAGTGGGCAGCTGTTCTTGTCATTGAAGTCGAGAATTTTTGAGTAGGTATCGGCGCCAATGGCCATGACGGTTTTGTATTTGCCGGATTTGATAAAGTTATCAGCAATTTCCAGGGCGTACACAAAACTGGAACAGACCGCGTTGATATCAAAGGCGAACGCATTTTTCGCGCCGATATTGGCCTGAACAATACAGGCGGTGGAGGGAAGACTCATATCCGGTGTTGACGTGCCGATGATGATACAGTCGATCTCCGTTGCGTCGATACCGGCAGACTCCAGCGCGTTTTTGGCCGCAATCGTTGCCAGATCAGAACTGGCCTGGTCAGCATGGGCAAAGCGCCGCTCACGGATACCCGTGCGGCTGTAAATCCACTCGTCCGCACCTTCAACCAGGTAATCGAAATGGCTGTTAGGTATCACCCGATCCGGCAGACACGAACCGCTTCCGATTATTTTTGAAATGATCATTGGTTCCCCGATTCTGCCCCGGTGGAGGGTGCAGATTTCAATTTAATTAAGGTGGATTCCTTGTCTCATAAAATAACGCCGTTTGTCAAGAGCGGTACACCGCCGTGGGCCGCACCTAAGCCTTGAATCTGAGGACATCGACTACTGAAAAGGTCCACAGGAGAAAAAAGGCACAAAGTACCGCTTTGCCAAATCCTGTTGAACCGTCGATCGCCGCCGTCACTTCTGATGGTGTTATACTGACCGCGCCGCCGGCAATCTGGTTAGCGATCACCGGTGAAAGCCCCCGCAGCAGGACAAACAGCGCCAGCAGCAGCAGAAAATTTACCAGTACGATGATAATCCCCCCGACCATTTTTCGACCAAGGTACAGTTGCCCGAGACCCGGGAGTACCAGAGCGGAAAGCAGCAGAGCTGAGAGTTTTCTGTTCATATATTTCTCCTAAGCCGATTGATCGGCACTAGTGGCTTGGATGTGCGCCGGGGACGGAAGTTTCTGTTTTGACTTTGCCGGAGCATTGCGGCATAGTCGGGCAGATTGTACCCTGTAACCTGGAGCGAACCGATGATTCTATTTGCAAACATACTGCTGGCACTGGCAAAACTTGTTGAACTCGCCAGCGGACTTCTGACTCTCTATAAATACGTGCTGCTGGCAAGCATCGTTATCTCATGGGTAAACGCCGATCCCTACAACCCGATCGTCAACTTCATCTATCGCGTTACGGAACCGGTGCTGCGCCGCATCCGCCGGCATATGCCCGACACCGGAATGCTGGATTTGTCACCGCTCGTAGCCTTTGCCGCGATCTATATCCTGCAGATTGTTGTACTGAACACCGCCTACCAGTACCTCATCAATGCCAGCATGATGCTCAAGAACGGTTGACCGCCTGAATTCGGGCAGGTGTTGTTGCAACACAGAACGTCCCGGGTAAAACCATAAAAAAAAACCCCGGATATTATCCGGGGTTTTCTGGGTTTGAAGCAAAGTAGGCGTTAAATTCTAGTTACGTTCGCGGCCTGAAGCCCTTTCGGACCCTTTGTTACTTCAAAAGTTACTCTATCGCCTTCTGCAAGGGATTTGAAACCTTCGCCTGCGATTGCGGAGAAGTGGCAGAATACATCCTCGCCACCTTCCTGCTCAAGAAATCCAAAACCCTTGCTGTCGTTGAACCATTTTACTGTTCCGTTTACCATGTGCTTACTTCTCCTGATTCTTCTAAATGATTTATCCGGAAATATCCGAATTTTTGGTAACTTACCAGCACTATCCAAACCATGTCAAGTAAATAAACGTATGGTCTATCTTTTTTTCAGAGTATTTTTCACGTATCAACTTTCTGCCGGCAGATAACTGCCACGGATTATCTCCCGCGCCTGCTCTATCACGTCACCGGCACCGTCAATCCAGTGAATCGCGATACCATGGCGCTCCATCCGCCTGAACCAGTTCCCCTGCCGCTTGGCAAAGTTATGAATCGCGCTGCCCAGCCTCTGCGTTAGATCATTCCGGTCCATTTCACCCCGGAGGTACGCCCCCACGTAGCGGTATTCAAGCCCGTAGTAATCAAGCCGTTCCCAGGGAATGCCGGATTCGTGCAGACGCTGCACCTCTTCGATCATGCCGTTGTCAATGCGCTCCTTCAGCCGACTGGTTATGCGCTGACGCAGCACGTCACGCTCCCATCGGATACCGATAACGGTCGAGCGGAGTCTGGGAGGCCGCTCATCTGCTGAACAGTTTTCAGCTTCTCCCCGGGCAATTTCTATCGCCCTGACGGTCCGCTCCCGATCCAGCAGATCGGTACTGTTGTGCTGACCCGGCTTGAGGCGCCTGAGCTCATTCACCAGTTCAGCATCTGTTAGAGATGCCAGATCATCGCGCAAGGCGGCGTTATGCGGCACCTCAACCAGACGATACCCGCGCAGGGCGGCATCCAGATACATACCGCTGCCGCCGCATAGAATCGGAACCGCCCCACGATCGGTGATTTCTGCCACCGCGCGGAAAAAACCGCGCTGGAAATCAAAAACACTGTACTCCCCACCGGCATCCAGAATATCGATCAGATGGTACGGAACCGCGCCATATTCGTGGAGATCCTTGCCGCTGCCCATATCCATGCCCCGGAAAACCTGGCGCGAGTCGGCGGAAATAATCTCTCCTCCATATTCCTCCGCCAGAGCGACCGCTAGACGAGTTTTTCCGGAGGCGGTCCCCCCGAGGATGACCAGCAGATCATTCTGTGCCTTTGTCTCAGTCATGGTGAAGCCCCCGCCATACGGCCTCCGCCGTTGCCCGGTTTATGCCCGGAGCAGCCATAATCTCCTCCACCCCAGCTTCTGTGAGGCGCTGGAGACTGCCAAAATGCTTCAACAGCCCGGTGCGGCGCTTGGGTCCTATCCCGGGGATGGCATCCAGTGCCGAGGCAATCCCCTCTTTCCCCCGCAGTTTGCGATGGTAGCCGATGGCAAAACGGTGCGCCTCATCCCGGATGGCCGCCAACAACAGCAGCGGGGCAGAGTTCTGGCGCAGCACCACCGGATTTTTTCTTCCGGGCAG
Organism: uncultured Geobacteraceae bacterium; assembly: GCA_903852495.1. Lineage (GTDB taxonomy): Bacteria > Desulfobacterota > Desulfuromonadia > Geobacterales > Pseudopelobacteraceae > JACRCG01. The sequence goes on from CAINRC010000046.1 coordinate 18,728, forward strand.
AAACACCCGCTCATCACTCCTCCGGATATCGTGCGCAGCCGTTTCATGCAGTACCCGGCTTTTAGCCAGTGACACCAGATCAAAACTCCCCGTCAAACCAAGCTCGGCGACAATTTCCTGCACGGCGTTCAACTGGCCGACCCCGCCGTCAACAACCACAAGATCGGGCAGCACCGCTCCTTCTTCCCCGCTCGCTCTGAACCGGCGCAGAAAGACTTCCCGCAGCATGGCAAAATCGTCCTGCCCTTCTACTGTACGGATGCGATAGTGACGGTAGTTGTTCCGATCCGCTTTTCCGGCCGTGAACACGACACCGCTCCCCACTGAAAAACGTCCTTGAATGGTGGAAATATCATAGCACTCTATCCGCTGCGGGAGCCGGGCCAGTTGGAGCCGCCGGGAGAGGTCTGCCAGTACCGCCTCCAGGGCCGCCGCCTTTTCATCGCGGTCCCGATAGGCGGTCATGGCGTTCCTTCCGGCCAGGGCAACCAGTTCCCGTTTTGTACCACGCTGCGGAAGGAGAAGGGCGACCCTGCTCCCTTTCAATTCCCCGAATAATTCAGCCAGCGTCCCTTCATCCTCGATGGCATGGGGAAGGAGAATCTCCTCCGGGATAAACACCGGCCCGGTATAATACTGCTGAAGAAATGCTGAAACGGCGGCGGCATCATCAAGTTCCCAGGAAATACTGAACAGGCGGCTGCCGGAGAGAACCCCGGCGCGAATGAACAGCAGCGCCAATTCGATCCGCCCGCCATCCCGGTAGAAACCGAGCACATCGCTGTCACCACCGTTCAGCACCACCTTCTGTTTTTCCACCGTTGTTTCAATCGAGCGGAGCAGGTTTCTCCAGCGAGCAGCCTCTTCATAACGAAGATGTTCCGAAGCATCGATCATCCGCCGTTTGAATTCAGCAACCAGCTGGCGCCCTTTTCCCTCCAGAAAAAGCATCGCCCCGTTCACCAGCACCGCGTAGGCTTCCCGCGTTATATGGCCATGGCACGGTGCACTGCACTGGCCGATCTGGTGGTATAGGCAGGGCCGGGGGCGGGACATACAGGTAGAGAGCGGATAGTGACGCAGCGGAAACATCCGGATCATCTGCCTGAGCACCTCCCGGGCCGCAGCACCGGAGGAATAGGGACCGAAATAGCGGGCTCCATCACCAGGGCGCTTGCGTACAATTGTAAATCGCGCAAACTCTTCCTGCGGGTCAATCCGCAGTGAAAAATAGGTTTTATCGTCCTTGAGGTTCAGATTGTAGCGGGGATGGTGCTGTTTGATCAGGGTATTTTCAAGCAGCAGCGCTTCCTTTTCGGTGTCGGTCAGCATGATTTCAATATCGGCAACTTTCGCCATCAGGAATTTGACGTGATAGCGTGAATCGCCGGATTGGTTAAAGTATGAGCGCACCCGCTGCCGTAAGCTACAGGCCTTACCGACATAAATAATTTCGCCGGCAGCATCGTGCATCAGGTACACTCCGGGCGATGCCGGGAATTGCTGTATTTTTTCCTGAAGGCTCATGGGCGTAATCCTACCTGTTTGCGACAGTAATGGGAAGAGGCTTCGTCTACCGGCGCATTGCCTAATTATAAGGCATCTGCCGTTATTCAAGGCAGCAATCACGCGGTGTAATTTAGAGTGCACCTTTTAATATCAGCATGTTACAAGAAGGTTCTGATTGGCCACTTTCTTGCTTCAGGGCCAAAACGCCCAATGACGGGCACCAGACACCAACGGGGGTAATTCTGTATGGAAACCATGTCAACGATGACAGGTCTGAAGAGTAGTGCCGATGTTCTGTTTCTTCTGCTGGGCGCAGTTATGGTATTTGCTATGCACGCCGGCTTTGCGTTCCTTGAGGTTGGTACGGTACGCAAAAAAAATCAGGTGAACGCACTGGTCAAAATCCTCACCGACTGGTCAGTTTCAACGATCGTTTACTTCCTGCTCGGCTTCCCGATCGCCTACGGCATCTCCTTTTTACGACCGGCTGGAGAACTGCTTGGCACAACCCAGGGGTACGACCTGGTCCACTTCTTCTTCCTGCTCTGTTTTGCCGCCTGTATCCCCGCTATCATTTCCGGCGGCATCGCCGAGCGCGCCAAGTTCTGGCCGCAGGTAACCGCAGGCGCCATCTTCGCCGGCATCTCCTACCCGTTCTTCGAATCGCTGGTCTGGGGGCAGAACTCCTCACGGGTTCAGGCTCTTTTTCAATCAATCGGCGGAGCCCCGTTCCACGACTATGCCGGCTCCGTCGTAGTTCATTCCATCGGCGGCTGGATCGCCCTGCCGGCGGTTCTTATCCTCGGACCGCGTATGGGGCGCTATGTTCGTGGTAAATCCCACGCTATCCCGGTCAGCAATATCCCTTTCCTGGGACTCGGGTCATGGATTTTGGCGGTCGGGTGGTTCGGCTTCAATGTCATGAGCTCCGGGAATCTGGAAAAAATATCCGGTCTGGTGGCGGTTAACTCGCTGATGGCAATGGTTGGCGGCGTTCTCGCGGCACTGGTGGCAGGCAGGAACGACCCCGGTTTTATTCATAACGGTGCTTTAGCCGGGCTCATTGCGGTCTGCGCCGGTAGTGACATCATGCACCCGCTGGGGGCATTCGCTGTTGGCTGTATCGCCTCGGTAATCTTTGTCTACGGCTTCCATCTTGAGCAAGAAAAACTTAAAATCGACGATGTCCTGGGAGTATGGCCGCTGCATGGCATAATCGGCACCTGGGGGGGGGTTTCTGCCGGCATTTTCGGGCAGAAGTTTCTGGGGGGAATGGGGGGAGTCAGTTTCCTTTCCCAGCTGGGGGGGAGCCTTCTCGCCGTTGTGTTTGCCCTGGCCAGCAGTTTTGTTGTCTATGGGATCCTGAGCAAAAGCGTGGGGATCCGCCTTGACCAGGAAGATGAATTTAACGGTGCCGACTTGGCAATCCACAAAATCGGAGCATATCCGGAAGACAGTATCCGCTGATACCAAGGCCCTCGGCGTTAAGGGCTAAAACCGTGTAAAGCCGCATTATTTCACGGTTTACATCATAGTAACGTAGCGTTTCTTTCATTGACAATGCTCAAGAGAAATGCTACGAAAGGAGCATTTTACTGCCGATATTAGCTACTCGCCTGTATGACATCTGGGGGGTAGCTGCCCAAAGAGGTTATCTACCGTGATATCATTGGAATTATACCGCAATCTGTTCGTCCGGATTTTAATCTCTCTGCTCATAATTTCAACTCTGGCTGTTCTGCCCGCTTTGAGCCAGGAGGTAGACGACTCTCAGGTTTTTATTGCTGGATTTAATGCTTTCCAGCAGAAGGACTACGCCACTTCAATCGCTAAAATGAATGCAGTCCTGCAAAAAAAACCGGACTCCTCGTTCAAAGATATGGCACTGTTCTGGATCTCCCGCGCCTACTATAAAACAGGCAACCAGCAGGAGGCGGCCCGCTACCTTTCCCAGTTTTTCAAAGAATTCCCCGACAATCCACTTGGTAAGACCGCTGAAGAGGGGCACCTCGCTCTGCTGACTCGGGCTGAAAAAATCGAGAAAACACCTGTAGCCACATCTCCGACTCCTCCGCCGGAACCCCGGAACACCGAACTAAAAGAGCTTGATAAAGCTGCCGTAGCCAAAGCCGTCGTGGCGAAACAGGCTGGCTCTGAGACAATCGGGCAAAAACAGCCAAACGCCGTCACCGCTGAAAAGGCCAAAGTTGCCGCGCCCCCGGTAGTTGCCCCTTTGACTCCAGCAGTTACCCCCGCGCCTCCGGCGGTACCGAAGCCGACCGAGGACAATACCGCTGCGGTTAAGCGTGACTATCGTGAAAAAGCCATTGAGCAATATAAAAATATTGTCGAGAAATACCCCGCATCTCCGGCAGCAGCAACAGCCACCTCGAAGCTGCGTGAACTGGGCGTAACCGTTGCAACAGCTCCTGTGACGACCAGCACCCCTCTTCTGGAAAGTACTCAGGTACTCAACCTTGAAGTGACCCAACTGTCAGCCTTTGAATTCAATCTGGGGAGCCGCCCCGACACCGTTCAGGCCGGCCAGTCCACCACGATCCCGTTTGAAATAATCAATCGCGGCAACGGCAAAGACTCCTTTTATCTTGAGTCTGCATTCCCGGCTGATGTGAAAGCGTACTTTGCTGCAGCAGCCACCACCGGTTCGGCAATCAGCCAGTCGCCTGAGCTTGTACCGGGCGAAACATTCAAGGGTCTATTTACCCTTACGGTTCCACCCGGCAGCGTCGATGGCCTGCGCATTACCCAAACGGTCAAAGCCGCTTCACGCCTGAGCACAGAAGTCAGTCAGTCGCGTGAAATCCGGCTGATAGCCTCCGCCCCGCTCCTCCGCGCGGTACTGCGCACGGAAAACACCAAACCGCTTCCGGGAGATCGAATAGTATACCGCATGACCGTTCTCAACGTTGGCTCGGCCGCTGCCGAAGGTGTGACGTTCCGCCTCAACTTCCCGCCCCAGCTTGAGCCGGTTGACTTCGCTGCCGCAGGGTTCAGACAGGAGATGAAGTCCGCACTCGTAGTAGACGGACTGCGGGTCAAGTCCGGTGAGAGCCGGGAACTGGTCGCCACCTTCCAGCTCAAGGAGGGTTCAGCAGCCGGGCAGGAGTTGGCAACCCGTGCCGAACTGATCAACACATCCCTCAAAACCACCGGCGTCTTCGTTTCAAACGTGGCCTACGTGGAGCCGCAGCACAGCATTACCGTTCGTGCCGGTTCGGATCGCCTGCTGGTCATACCGGGACAGACCATTACCGTCCCCTATATCATCACCAACACCGGTAATATTCGGGAAAAGTTCACCATTACTCCCCTCCTCGCCGGCGTTAAGGGCGCAGTCATTTTCAATGACCTCAACCGGGATGGCGTCCGTCAGTCCGGTGAGCCGGAGATCAGTGAAACACCGCTGCTTGCCCCCCGGGAAGAAGTAAGTATCGGCATTGAGATCAAAACCCCTGCCACTGCCGCCGATAACAGCCAAGGAAGCATTCAGATATCGCTTGCGCCTGAAGGCACCGCATCCCGTTTGGCAACCGGCACTACTCAGCTGACCTATTCAAGGCCGGTTCTGAAGATGGTCATGACCAGTCGCAACGAACGTCTCAAGCCGGGTGACATCGCTTCATTCGATCTCACTATCACCAACAGCGGCTCAAATCTTGCGCGGCTTGTGGAATTGCAAAGCCAGTGGCCGGGACAGTTAGAACTGCTTGGCGGAGACCCGGCTTCAACTGCGCTCAACAATGGTGTACTGGTCTGGCGTTTCAAGGAAATGGGCGCTGGCGAAAAGCGTGTCATCACGGTTTCATTCAGGGTTAAGTCCGGCACCGGTGTCGGCACTGCAATTCAGGTGAAAAACAGTCTGACTTACGAAGACCAATTGGGAAACAGGTACTAACATGACACTACGCATCCGCACCACCATCGTCATTGCATTTATACTTTGTTCGGCACTGCCCGTTTGGAGCCGGCAATACCTGTACACGCCTCAGCCGGTCGCTGCCGACCAGAAACCGGCAGCACAGGATGGCATTCTTGTTGAGGAAATCGAGATCAAAAAGGGGGACACGCTCCACGACCTCTCCCGTAAGTACAGCGGCCGTGGGAGTTATTTTCCGCAAATTCTTCTGTTCAATACCATAAAAAATCCGGACCTGATTCACGAAGGAGCAAATTTGCGGGTACCGGTTGCCAAGTCTGGTGCGCCGGCTCCAGCCGCAAAAGCTGCCGATGCGCCGCTCAAAAAGAAAGCCGCCTCAGTCAGTAAATCATCAGCCGAAGCCGGAACCAAACTCTATTTAAGTGATTTGAAAACCGGCGCACCTACTACCGCTAAGTCAGACCGTAAGAAAAAAACCGTTCTCCAGGCGGCAAATCAGGCGCCAGCCAAGGAGGCAGTACTCCCCGTAACTGAGGTGACCTCCGGCCAGAAGCTTTTTGAATCGGCGGTTAAGGCATATCGCACAGATGATTTCAGCACCGCACTTGGATTGTTTAATCGGTTTCTGGCAGAGAACGCCAAATCTCCACTTGCTGCCGATGCCACTCTGTACAAGGCCGAGTGCTACTTGAAGCTGTCAGCTAAATAAACCTCGGCCTTTCCAATCCGCTCGCCACTGTTTTCAAGATGCGCCATGCATCCCATGAGGGTACCGAACCATGAAAATATCACCACTTGATATTCAGCAGCAGCAATTCAAAGTAAAAGCGTTTCGCGGTCTTGACCCGGATGACGTTGACGCCTTCCTGCAAACCGTTGCCGGCGAAATGGAGGAGCTTCTTCGGGAGATCGGCCACCTTAAGGAGCAGCAGGCGCGCCAGAAGCATGAGATGGTGGATATGGAGGAAAAGGAGCGGGAACTGCGTCAAACCCTGCTTTCCGCCCAGCGTGTCATAGAGGAAATGAAAGCTAATGCCCGCAAGGAAGCCGAGCTGATCGTTTCGGAAGCCGAACTGAAAGGTGAACGCATCATTGCTGACGCCGAACGCCAGTTGGGCGACCTGAAAACCAGAATCGAAGAGGTACGTCGCCAGAAAATCCAGTTTGAGATGAGCTTCAAAGGCCTGCTCGACAGCTACAACCGACAGCTTTCCGGCGATGAACCTGCCTGAGCTCCCCTTTATCACCCCCTTCAAGGATGGCCTGATTCTTTCTGTGTATGTGCAGCCGCGTGCCTCGCGCAACCAGATTTGCGGGGCGCAGGGGGAGGAGCTTAAAATCAGGCTCACCTCGCCACCGGTTGACGGCGCAGCCAACAAACGCTGCCGGGAATTTGTCGCCGATCTCTTCGAGGTATCAAAATCATCAGTTGAAATTATAGCGGGTGAAACATCCCGCCACAAACGTCTGCGTGTTACCGGCACTTTTCCCGGTCAGTTCAGCAGACATATTTCCGCACTGGCAGAAACCCTGAACACCGGGCACATACATTGAGAGGATAAACCATGGCACAGGCAAAGACAGGCGACAAAGTAAAAGTACACTACACAGGAACACTAGCGGACGGGTCAGTTTTTGACGCCTCTGAACAACCGGAGGAGCATTCCTGCGGTTGTGGCGGTAAAAAGGGGGGGGACGACGGGGGCGGTTGCGGCAGCCACGGCAGTGAGCCGATGGAATTTGTCATTGGCGCGGGTCACCTGATACCGAAATTCGAAGCGGCGGTCATCGGCCTCGAACCGGGCCAAAGCATCACCGTTTCCATTTCCGCAGACGATGCCTATGGCCAGCGGGCTGATGAAATGGTGGCCGTTATCGAGCGGAGTGAAATCCCTGCCGACATCAATCCCGAGCCGGGGCACCAGATGGAAGTAATCCTCCAGGACGGCTCTCCCATGCCGGTACTGGTGACGGAAGTAACCGATACCACCATTACGCTGGACGCCAATCACCCGCTTGCGGGGCACGATCTGACGTTCGCCATTCGTCTGGTAGAGATTCTGTAACCAGCGCCTTGAGCAGGAAATCAGACACAAGAAAGGCCGTCGACAATTTGTCAGCGGCCTTTACTTTTCCTATTTAACACAGAGACACCGAGACACAGAGGAGACCCAAAAAATAGCCAATCGTTTTTTCCTCTTTTTCCTCTTTTTCCTCGCCTCTTCTTGGTTTTCTCAGTGTCTCCGTGTCTCCGTGTTGAAACGCTTTATCAGATTTTCAAGCTACGGCTTCCCGGCCGCAACTGTCGAGCCGGTCGGCTGTACGGCAAAATCTTTCGCTCCCTTGGGAACTGCAGCCAGCACCACGACAAAAGGTATCGTCTTGCCGGGGGCAACCTCCATGTTCACCAGAGAATCGCCGAACTGGTTGGCCATGGCCGCCTCGATTTTATCCAGCGGCAGGGACTTCAATTGCTCATCTGTCAGCATATTCCCGCAATACGCACTCTTGGTGCCGACCTCTTGCCCGGAAGCGTCAAACACGGTCACCTTGACTTGCAGCGCGGCACGCGGCTTTGGGAAATCATTACGTGTGGTGCCTGAAATAACCAGCAGTTCGCCGGCCTCCCGATTACCGATAAACGCCGCCTTCACCCCCTGTACAGCAAGCTTACCCGCTTCCGGAGCAACGGCGATATTCTTTGGCGCAATAAACGTCGTATAGCCGAGATAGCCAAGTGCAGAAACCAGCAGCACCGCACTGATGGCAATCACCGCACTGAACAATGAACTCTGTTTCCGCCGGGAGGTGATCGAAAGCGGCGGGAGCTGCAGCAGCGCACCGGCCGGAGCCGGTTGGTCATCGGGCAGCACCTGCGTAAGCCCGCCTTCCCTCCCTGTATCGAGCTCTTCAGCCGGACGGCGAGAAAAGATTTCCCGAAAGGGTTCCTCCTCCTGTGGAGTCTCCGGCTGTTCCACTACCGGCAGCGGTTCATCACCAAAATCAATATTCACCGCATCGAACGGCACTTTCTGAAAAAACGGCGCGCCCTCTTCAGCGGCGGAAGTGACACTGTCCGGCGGCTCCGGCAAATTATCAAAATCATCGGCCGGTGGTTCGGCGGTCTCCGGAGCGTCGTATCCGAAATCGAAATCGCCAAAAGCTTCATCTTTCTCTGGCGGTACAACATCAGCCACCGCACTGTTTTCAGGGGTGCCGGTTTCAAACGGAGCGGCCGGGGCATCAAAAGATGATGATTCAAAGGGGTTGAAAGTATCCGGTTCCCCGGGAGGAGGCGTCTGCGTCTGTACAGGAGTTTCAACGTCAAACGGTGCGGCGGGTGCGGCAAAATCCGGCTCAGAGACCTCCTTCTTCACCGAAAAGACATGCTTGCACTTGGTGCAGCGGACTTTAACACCCTTTTCCGTAACTCTGGAGTCGTCAAGCCGAAATTTTGTCTGACATTTTGCGCACTGAATTATCATCTGCGACTCCTCGATACTGACGGTGTAGCTACTCCAAAAACAATGGAACTATCTGAAACAACGATAGTTGTATAGCAGAAAAGGGGGAAGGGTGTCAAATCTTTACACCGGGACATTTCGGCGGTTTAATCAGATTCTGGGCACAGACTTCGACGATCGGACAGGATGTGCAACGACCCGGATCTTTACCGTCACACCCCTCGCTTATGCCGAGGTGAGCCAGTGAAAAATCGTATTTCACCGGGTCAGCCGCATCAAAGCGGCGCAGAGACGCCGTGATCTCCTGCGCCATGCGCCAGTCGGCATTGTTCCTGCTGCTTAAACCGAGATACCGGCTGATCCGGCTAATGTGTGTATCAACCGGAATAATAAGCTGCGCCGGGGAAATGCCGTCCCACAGGCCAAGATCGATGCCGTCGGCGGGACGCACCAGCCAGCGCAGCATCATGCAGAGCCGCTTGCAGGCGCTGCCGGAAGATGGGGCGGGGAAGAAGAACGGAAAGTAGGAGGATGGGGGGATAGCGGGAGTTTCAAAGACATCCGTGTAGTCAAGAGCCAGCACAGCGGCTGTGTAGCGGTTCAGGGAACTGCTCACATCCTGATCGCCGGCACTGTAACCCCTCAGGAAAAACGACTGGATGCTGCCGGCCTGTTCCAACATCTGCCGCATTCCCCACAGGAGCGCACAGAGGTCGCGGCTGTCGTTGAAGCGGTGCTTGAAACCGGTGAAGGTCCGCATCCCCGCCTTGGGATCGAAGTGTTCTACGTAGCGCCTCGGCGACCGCCCCATCTCGGCAAAAATAGTTTCCAGCGTCCGGAGAATAACGGCCACTGAGCCGTAGGCAAATGAAGAAGCGATTACGGCGGCAATTTCCCGGTCGGCCGGATCAGGGTAGCGGTGGCAGAATGAAAGCGGATCATGGCTGAGATGCTGCGCAGATTTGGTGGCGCAGAGCTCATGGAGAACAGCCCCTGTATCAAACATCCGCCTCCCGCAGAAAAAGCGCGGCATCTTCCGGGGAAGTAGGGTTTATGTAAAATCCGGTACCCCACTCAAAACCTGCCACCTGTGTCAGACGCGGCACCAGCTCTATATGCCAGTGATAATCATACTCCAGTGAATTCCAATGGTTTGGTTTTCCTGGTCGGCTATGCATGGGGGGAGCAGTGTGCAGGATAAAATTATAGGGGGCATCGCGCAGAACGGTCTTGACGCGCATCAGCATGTCCTTCAGCGCCACCGCCAGTTCCGCCAGCTGTGCATCATTCATCAGGGCAAAGTCATGGCTGTGCCGTTTCGGGTACAGGCGCATCTCAAACGGCGAACTCGACGCGTACGGGGTCAGGGTCACAAAGTTGGAAAACTCCTTCACCACCCGCACCCCTTCGCGCAGCTCAAATTCGATCAGGTCGCAGAATATGCAGCGTTCCTTGTCACTGAAATATTTGCGTGCCACTCTCAGCTGAGTGCTTGCCACCGGCGGCAGGAGCGGCACCGCAATAAGCTGGCTGTGGGAGTGATGAAGGGATGCGCCGGCGCGGGTACCGTGATTTTTGAACAGCACCATGTAGCGAAAACGGAAATCCTTGCGCAGATCGATATAGCGATGCCGGTAGGCGGTCAGCACATCGTTCACCTCGTTGACGGTCAGATCTGCCAGAGTACGGCCGTGATCAGGATTCTCAATGATCACCTCGTGCGCACCGATACCGTTCATGACGTCATACATGCCGTAACCGTGGTTATTGAGTTCCCCCTCCACCCGCAGAGCCGGATATTTATTGGGGATAACCCGCACCTTCCAGTTAGCCTCATTGGCCACGCCGTCCGGGCGGATGGCAAATATTTCCGGCGGAGTTTTGTCCTCGTTGCCATAGCAGAACGGGCAGGCGGTTATCCCGTCCGCTTCCGGTTCCACTTGAAAATCACGGGGACGGCGACCCCGTTCGGTGGCAATAATTACCCAATGCAGTTTAATCGGATCCCAGCGCAGCTCGGACATACTCTCTCCCACAATACGCAGAATGATTTAATTTATTATTACACCTTTTATATCAGCCAGTTATCCAGCTCAATCTCCGCTCCGGCATAAAACAGCATCAGCGGCGCGTCGGTCGGCCAGCGCCCGATTTCCTCAGTACCCCGCACCAGCGTCACAGAGGCGAACAGCTTACCCCCCCGTTCCAGGCCGAGACCGCTCAATGGCATTTTAACCTCGCAGGTCTTACCGATTTTCCAGTTGCAAACGTTGCCGTTTGGTGTCCAGACACCGTTTTCCCTGACCTGCAGCGGTCCTTCATCGCTCTGCGCCTGGATCGACAGCCGGTAGTCACGGTCACATATCAGGTGCAGATTAAGGACATCACCCACCTTCAGCAGGCGTGAAAAGTCCTGCACTCCATCGATCCTGATAAAAAACGAGTTCTTGTTATAACCGTAGTAGAAACTCTCCAGCATCCGGTCGGACGAGTGCATGGCGGATCCCTGGCGCGTGAGGTCGTACAGTCCCGCTGCCAGCCATTCAAAGTAATCACTGATCCTGCCGTTAATCTCCGGATTGATAAATGCCGCCGGCTCCCGAACCAGTCCCGCCGGGCTCTTCTTCTTGATCGGTTCAAGCAGCGCCCGGGGTGAATCCTGCCCCAACAGCCGGTACACATTCATCAGATGCTGGCGGAAGAGCCGGTCAAAACGGTCGCTGTGGGGAGAAAAATGGTCATCCCCGTACCACCAGAACCAGTCGCTCCCTTCAGCGGCGTAGAGAGAACGGCAGATCATTTCGACGGTGGCATCGGTGGACGGCTCACCGCTTCTCAGGGCAGCGGCAACCAGCGGGTTGGCTGACACCGCAGCTTCACGGGCCTGGGCAATCAGGTCCCAGGCAAGATTTTCTTCAGGATGACCGATCCAGATTCCGTAGTTACCGTTTATCCACGACCCGGGAAAAATCGAGTGCAGCCGTCCGTCAAAACGGGTCTCTTCCAGCACTTCGCTACAGGTGCTCAAGCGGAGAGTGGGCGACTCGGCAATCCCTTTGTACATTCCCTGTAAAAAATCATAGGCGTTGTTGGGGTAGTATTCCCAGGCATTCTCACCGTCCAGAATGATCGGCACGACCCGTCCGTCCCCCCCCATACGGCCCTTGATGGCGTTCAGACGCTCGCACAGGTCAGCCACGGCACGTCCCGCCTCCCACTGGGAGTAGGTAAAACCGATCAGGTCCGAGAGCAGGTGGTCGCGAAAAAATGCGCCGATCTCCCCCTTGCTGCTGCTGTAGCGCCAGGGGCGATACAGCCGTTCCTTGTGGGAGCCAAGACCGCCGTCCAGACTTTTGCTCAGGATTTCCTCGTCGGTGGCGATCCAGCGGATGCCGTTCTCGGCTATAATCGCCAGCGCTTCATTGCTGACGGAACCTTCCGATGGCCACATCCCGGTCGGGGTGAAACCGAATATTTCATGAAAATAGCTGATCCCCCGACGGATCTGGGCACGGGCATCCTCGGGATGGCAAAACGAAGCGGTGGGGAGTGTCACCCGGGGCATGGCGGTCTGGGCAGCGCGCACATCGCACAGCAGCGGCAGAATCGGGTGGTAGTAGGGGGTCACCGACAGTTCGATCCGCCCCTCTTCGTGCAGCCGCCGGTACAGCGGTATAATCTCCTGGAGCAGCTCCTGCTGGGTGGCAAACAGCTGTTCCTTGTCTGCGGCGGTAAAGTTCTCTCCCTTGGCAACCAGCTCGGCAAAAATCGGGTAGCGACGGCGGGCCGCCTCACCGGTCCAGGCCAGGAAAAACCAGACCTGCAGATCAAGCAGATCCTGATCGCTGAAATGCCTGACCCGCTCCTGGGCGCTCCCCGCCTCGCCTTCACCGGCCATATAGAGCAGCTCCAGATAACGGCGGGACGGCTCGATCATATTCTGGCGGTTCGCCGAAAAGAAGTTTTCCAACAGGAAAATACGGTCATCCAGACTCAGCTCGGACGGGGCAGCTTTCCCCTTTTGCAGAAAGGGATCCACGGCAGTGCCCGCTGCATACTCCAGCAGCTGTTCGATCAGCGACGGTACAAGATTGAAGACCGCCTTGGCTCCAGGCGTATCCTCCACAATGGCCGGCATGTCAAAATAGTCTTTGATACCGTGCAGATAGGTCCACGGGAGGGCATATTCATTTTTAAGCGGGTCTTTGTAATACGGCTGATGCATGTGCCATATAATGACCACGTCGAGCGGTTTGGGCATAAGCGGTTACACCATCTCCTTCTTCCAGGTAATAATTTTCTGTTCATACTTACCGAGCAGCCTCTGGGCCGTCTTCTGGTCCCCGGCCTCAGCCACAATGTGAATCACGGGGAGATGCTGGTCAGGCAGAACCAGCACCCACTCCGCTCCAAAATGAACCTTGATGCCGTCGATGAACGTGGCTTCCTGTTCCAGACTGTCCTCGCTCATCTTGCGCATGATACCCCCCTTCATTTCCCAAGGACAGGGGAGGCTCGTCTGCAGGAAGGCGGAGCGTGGCACGGCGGAGAGCGCCTGCGACAGCGTGACTCCCCCGGTTGCGCTCAGCTCCATCAGCTTTGCGATGGCAAACATACCGTCAAAGGCCGGCTGAAAACGGGGAAAGGCAAAGCGGCCGTCCGTTGTACCGGTCAGAATGACTTCCGCCGAGGAGGCGATCTCCTGCATGGCACGATCGGAACTTTTGGTCCGGATAACCGGGCACCCCTTCCGGTCGGTCATCTGCTCAATGGTGGAAGGAGCCTGAACCGGCACAGCAATGGTTCCTTTTTGCCCCGCCTTCAGCAGCAGCGCCACGGCCAGGGTCAGCAGTTCGATACCGGTGCAAATCCGCCCGGTTTCATCCACCATCGTGATCGCCTCGGCAGAAGGATCCAGCCAGAACCCGGCCTGAGCCGACAGTGACGAAACAATTGCCGACAGCTGGTGCAGGGCCAGCTCTTTCTCCTTGGCCTGGACACCGTGCCCTTCATCCACATAGGCGTTGAGGGCAATAACCGAGAAACCAAGCTCGTTCAGAAGCTGCGGAAGCGTCAGGCTGGCGGGGGAAAAGCTGAAATCCACCACCACCGTGAAGGCCGATTTTTTAAGCAGTTCGCGGTCAAGCGCCCGCAGGAACCCCTCACGGTAGAAGTCTCCCACATTATTGATATCAGTGATGACCCCCGGCTCGGTATGGTGCGCCCGCCGGAAATTTTCCTTGAAAAAGGTCCGTTCTGCGTTTTTCCCCATACTGCTGGAGAAATCCAGCCCGTCGCCGTCGAGAAACACAATTTCCAGTAATGCCGGGTCATCCTGGGCCTGGCGGAAATGCACACCGCCGACCTCCCCGAAGGTTTTCAGTTTATAGCGGACAAGCGGCAGTGACGTCATCTTCATGTCGCGCACGTTGATGCCGGCGGAAAGCATTCCCCCCATGAAACAGCGCTTGAGCATACGGGATGCCGGGTTGGAATCACGACCACCCAGCACGTAGCTCCCTTTGGGAAGTGACGTGCCGTAGGCACAGCCGAGCTTGGCACAGAATTCGGGAGTAAGCTCCATATTGGAAAGCCCCTTGATAATCGCCCCCTCAAACAGCGCCTTTTTCCATTTTTCCCCCCAAATCATATTGGAGGTGACCGTTGATCCCGCTTCGATGGTCTTCTTGGGCCAGATTTTGACGTCAGCCTTGATGACCGCTTCATCACCAACCGACGTCTCGTCGGCAACGATGACCCCCTCCTCAAGAACCGCCCCCTGACCGATACGGACATTAGCACAGATAACGCTGTCGGTTATCCGGGCCCCCTTCTTGATATACGAGTTATCCCAGATGATACAGCGGTTAAGCCTGACGCCAGACTCTATCGTGCAGTTGCGGCCGATTACCGAATCCTTTATGCGCACGTCGCCCAGAATCTGGCTGTTATCCCCGATAACCACTGTGCCCTCAAGACCGGAGGCGCGCTCGAGCTTGACGTCGGCACCGATACGGAGATTCCTCCCCTCACCGGCCTGCTTCGGTTCATCGATTTTGAGCTTTACTTTCCCTTTGAAAATGTCGTGGTACGCTTCCCGGTAGGAATCGGTGTTGCCGATATCACGCCAGTAACCACGGACGGTCACCCCGAACAGCGCATCGTTATTTTTCAGCAGCAATGGGAACAGATCCTGGGAAAAATCAAAATTTTCCCCCTCGGGGATATATTTCAGGATCTCCGGCTCCAGCACATAGATGCCGGTATTGATCGTGTCGGAGATAACCTCGCCCCACCCCGGTTTTTCCAAAAACTGGGAAATGCGCTTCTCCTTGTCGGTTATGACAACGCCGAACTGGAGCGGGTCCTTGACGGAGGTCAGCGTGATCGTGGCACTCGCCTTGCGATCGACATGAAAATCGATGATTTTTTTGAGATTGAAGTCGGTCAGGAGATCGCCGCTAATGACCATAAAGCGCTCATCCAGGTATTTTTCCGCCGCCTTGACCGCCCCGGCCGTCCCCATATCGGTGATCGGGGTTACATAGGTAATCTTGACGCCGAAATCGGAACCGTCGCGAAAAAAGTTTTTGATATAGGACGGCTGGTGGTACAGCAGTATAACCAGTTCGGTTATGTCGTACTTTTTCAGCAGTTCAACAATGTGGAGCATGATCGGGCGGTTGAAGAGCGGGATCATCGGTTTGGGCAAACTGCCGGTAAGGGGCTGGATGCGGGTGCCGAAGCCGCCCGCCATGATGACGGCTTTCATGGGAACACTCCTTGAAATAGTAATACACCGATGTGCAAAAAGTCCGGCAGCTACCGGGGCCGATCTCCATGCCTCTGCGCCTCTGAATTAAGAGGTACGCTTCAGATCACGTTCCCGCTTTCACCTTTAACGCCTTCTTGGCCAGTACCCGGGCTATTTCCTGTTTCAGCTCGCTCAGGTCACTGGACTTCACCACATAGCCGTCCGCCAGCCAGGCGGAAAAATCATCTTTGTAACAGGAAAATGCCGAGCAGAGGATCACCGGCATATCATGACGTTCCTTGACCAGCTTTTGCAGCAGCTCAATGCCGCTTTCATTCTTCAGCTTGATGTCAAGTACCGCCAGGTCAAACACACCGTGCTGCAGCTTTTCAGCCGCCTCGGCACTGCTACCCGCCGTCACGACTTCGTACCCCTCGTCCTTCAACTCCTCGGCGTACAGTAACCGGATGTTGGCCTCATCGTCTACAACCAATAGTCTGCTCATGACTGTTCCTCCTTGCGGGTCGGAAGTGTAATGGTATACATGATTCCAGTTTGCTGATCAGCCCGGGCTTCAAACAGAAGCCCTTGCTTTTCAAGCATGGCTTTACACAGCGCCAGCCCCAGCCCGGCACCCAGATCACGGGGTTCCGAAAACGGAACCAGGAGGTGATCGAGCTCCGACTGGGTAATATGCCGACTGTGGTCTTCAATACGGAGGATAACGCCGTCTTCAACGCTCTGGGAGCTTATGGCAATGGATCTGTCGGAGCCGATTCCCTGAATATCATTCAGCAGCATGGTCCTGATACAGTAGGAAAGCTGCTTGAAGTCGATATATACCGGCGGCAGGGTAAGCCCCGGTGAATAGCCTGTGGCATAGTTAAGCAACGCCAAGGCATCGGCGGTATCCCGCAATGAGGCTTCGACCAGCTGATCCACATCCCAGAAATCACAGGTCGGATAGAGCGAGTCGGAATAGTTGAGAACTTCGTCCAGAACACCTTCAAGCTGGCGGGTTTCGGCAACAATCGATTCGATAAAGGTGCGTTTCGGATCTGATGCCGGGCTGTTTTTAAGAATCGAACGGGCAAAGCCGCCAATGACCATCAGCGGATTACGCACCGAATGGGCGATGCTGGAGGTGATCCGCCCGACCAGGGCCATGTTCTCCATCTTAACGATCAGCTGCTGCTGCTCTTTCAGCTTTTTCCCCGCTTCGGTGACACGGTTGAGCTCAACCTGCAGTTTGTCGTACAGGGATGCCCGTTCAATGGCAAAAGCGACCGGGAAACCGAATGTTTCCAGTGAATGCATATCTGCTTCGGTGATGGCGCGGTGGGTAATGCAGTTATCCGCCAGGATGATTCCAACCCGGCGGTTCCGCGAAATCAGCGGCATCAGCAGGAAATCATCAACCCCCAGCAGGCGGGCCAGCTCAGGCGGGACATCCGGATGCTGAAAAACCCCCTGGACCATGATCGGCCGTCTGCCGTCCAGAGCCTTGATGACAATGTGATCCTTGTTGGAAAGCGGAATCGTCAGCAGCTCAAGAACATCATGAAATTTTTCACGCTCGGAGGAAAGTTTGGTGTCCCGGAAGTTCTGGGCAAGGGTCTGCAGGTCCATGTCGTTTTGACTGATCTCGCCCCAGACCCGGCGGGCTTCCTCCAGATTCCGGGGGCCAAGGCCCAAATAGCCGTTTAGCATCCCCTCCTCCCGGTCACACAACAGGAGGAACGCGCGGTTCATGCCGAACCCCTTGCCGGCGGTAATGGCAGTCATGGCGACGGAAAGCACCTCATCCAGATCAACCGAGCTTTGCAGGACCGAACCGAGCTCATGGAGAAAGCGTATTTCAAGGGTTTTGTTGTCGAGAAAGCTGACCAGTGACTGGATCTGGGCTTTTTGACGGAGGAATTCGGGGAGAATGGTGGCGAGAACCGGCGCCAGCGGATTGGGTGGGACAGCACCGGCCAGCTGCTTAAGTTCGTCAAGGAACCGGGGGCATTCGCAGCATTTTTCGAGAATGCGCTGCTGCTTTGACGAAAGCAGATCCTCTTCGCCCTCACCCGTTTCCGGGCAGTCAGCCAGCGTAATCACGTCTCTGTCCCAGCAGCACTCCCGATCCACAAGAACCTCACTAGATGTAGTAGGATCAATTATATCAGCTAATAGCGGGTCTGCAAGCGAGCCATTATTTCAGATCGGGGGCAGGAACCTACTTCACGTTCCAGGTCGTCCCCTGGGGCGAGTCCAGCAGTTGAATCCCCTTGGCCAGTAGCAGATCGCGGATTTCATCGCCCCGTTTGAAGTTCTTTGCCCGCCGCGCTTCAACCCGTTCGGCAATCAGCCCTTCAATTTCTTCCGGCAATATATCGATGCGGCACGCTTTGCCAGCCTTAATCTGTTCCAGCCAGAGGGCCGGAGCGGTGGCAAACAGCCCCAGTACGCCTCCCGCTTCGGAGAACAGTTCACGGGCCTGCACCAGCAGCAGCCGGCTGGGGGGTGTTACCTCTCCGCTTTCCGCAAGAAAACGGTTGGCACACCGCACCGTTTCAAAAAGGACACCGAGCGCCTGGGCGGCATTGAAATCATCGTCCATGGCTTCCACAAAGCGGGGTAGGAACTGGTTCAGCCGTTCCTGCAGCTCCAGACCGACCGGCGACAGTCCGCCGAAGGAATTGCTGCCGGACGGCGGCTGTTCATGGCTCAGAAGATCGTCCAGCGCCGCAAGGCAGGCATAAATCCGTTCCAGACCGGACTGGGCCTCTTCCAGGTTCTGATCGGAAAAATCAATGGGAGAACGGTAGTGGGCCGACAGGATGAAAAATCGGAGCGTTTCCGGATCGTACTGTTTCAGCACTTCGCGGATAGTGAAGAAGTTGCCCAGCGACTTGCTCATTTTCTCGGCGTTGATATTGACAAAGCCGTTATGCAGCCAGTAGCGCACAAACTGACAGCCGTTGGCCGCTTCCGACTGGGCGATTTCGTTTTCATGGTGGGGGAACACCAGATCTTTCCCGCCGCCATGAATATCAAATGTTTTGCCCAGAAATTCCATGCTCATGGCCGAGCACTCGATGTGCCAGCCGGGGCGTCCCTCTCCCCAGGGAGATTGCCACCATGGCTCACCCGGTTTTGACCCCTTCCAGAGGGCAAAATCCATCGGATGGCGTTTTTTATCCCCGACCTCAACCCGGGCACCGGCCTGCATATCCTCAAGATTACGGCCGGAGAGCTTGAGATAGTCCGGAAAGGTTTCCACGGCGTAATACACGTCGCCATCGGAAACGTACGCGTGCCCCTTGGCAATCAGCGCTTCAATGATGGCGATAATCCCGCCGATGTGGTCAGTTGCCTTCGGCTCAACCGTCGGTTTAGCCAGCCCCAGACGGGCCATATCCTCATCGAACGCCTGAATATAGCGGTCGGCAATGGTGCGGTAATCGGTCCCTTCCTGATTGGCGCGGTTGATGATCTTGTCGTCAATGTCGGTGTAGTTGCGAACGTAAGTGACGTCATACCCGGCGTATTTCAGGTAGCGGAAGATAATGTCGAACACCACTCCGGCACGGGCATGGCCGATGTGGCAGTAATCGTACACGGTGACCCCGCAGACGTACATCCCCGCCTTGCCGGGGATCAGCGGCACGAAGAGTTCTTTTTCTCCGGTGAGCGTATTATAGACACGCAATGCCATGGGTAAACTCCGCTAGTAAAAGTGGGACCGGGGCCTATTTCCCCAGCAGTGGACTCATGACCTGATAGGTCAGATAGGCAACCAGAGCGGCCGCAGGGATGGTCAGAACCCAGGCGGTCAGAATACGCTTGGCTACATTCCAGTTGACCGCATTGAGACTCTTGGACAGTCCGACACCCAGAATTGATGAGGTGACAACATGTGTGGTGCTGGTCGGCAGACCCAGCATGGAAGCTCCCAGAATAACGCAGGTGGACGCTGAATCAACGGAGAAGCCGGTCATGGGCTGCAGCTTCACAAAATCCCGTCCGACCGTCTTGATGATGCGCCACCCCCCGGCGGCGGTGCCGAGTGCCATTGCCAGAGCGCAGGTGAATTTGACCCACATCGGCACCTCAAAGACCGGTATCGCGCCATAGCTGAGCAGAGCCATGGTGATAACCCCCATGGATTTCTGCGCATCGGCGGTGCCGTGGGAAAACGCCATAAAAGCGGCCGACAGAATCTGCATCTTGCGGAAGCCCCGGTTCACCCCGGCGGGCGAGCGGAATTGCAGAACACGCGAGAAGATCACAACGAAAATGAACCCGGCAATAACGCCGAGAATCGGGGAGAGGATCAGCGCAAGAATTATTTTTTTCAGACCGCCCCACAGCAGGGCTGATGGCCCGACATGGGCGATGACCGCCCCGATGAGACCTCCAACTATGGCGTGGGATGACGATGAAGGGAGCCCGAAGTACCAGGTTGTTATATTCCAGATAATTGCGCCGATCACCCCTGCCAGCACTACCATCTGAGTCAACTGGTCCGCATTGATGATGCCGGTGCCGATTGTTTTGGCAACCTTGGTAAATGCCATCGCCCCCAGAAAGTTGAGACTCGCGGCCATGATAATTGCGGCCTTGACCGAGAGCGCCCGGGTGGAAACACTTGTGGCAATTGCGTTGGCGGTATCGTGGAAGCCGTTGATGTAATCGAAGAGCAGCGCCGCCAGGATAACCAGGCAGAGCATCACGAAAGCCGGATCAAGCATTCTTTACCACCACGCTTTCAAGAATATTGGAGGCGTCTTCACACTTATCAGTGGCCTTTTCAAGGGTTTCGTAGATTTCCTTCCATTTGATCAGCTGGATCGGGTCCTTCTCCTCATCAAACAGTCTGCTGATCGCTTCGCGGGAAACCCTGTCGGCCTCATTCTCCAGCGAGTTGATCTCTACGCACGCCTCAAAGATCTGCTCATTGGTCTTTTTGCCCAGCATGGCCACCGCTTTGTCCACCGCGTGGCATGACTGCAGAATTATGAAACCGAGTGATTTTGCTTCGGGGGGGATCGATTCCACGTTGTACATAATCACCCGCTGTGCCGAAGCGTCAATCAGATCGAGGATATCGTCCAGCTTGGAGGCGAGGGCATAGATATCTTCCCGGTCGAGGGGCGTTATGAACGTCTTGTTAAGCGTCTGGATAATTTCATGGGTTATGGAATCCCCCTTGTGCTCGATATCCTTGATCCTGCGCTGGCTTTCAAGCGGATTTTCAAAATCGTCCAGCATCTCCTTGAGCAGCTTGGCGCCGACGATGATATTTTCTGTCATAGCCTTGAAAAGCTTGAAGAATTTTTCTTCTTTTGGAATAAATCCGAACATAACTTTGCCTCCGTTGATTTTCGTGCCGACACCTTTAAAACTCGTGATTTGTAGCACACTTTTCGCCCCGTTCACAGCGTAAATTTGATCGTGCCAAACCATGGGTAACGCAACATGAATTGCCTTTAGAGAAAAATTGCAGTACCCTGCCGCACTATCTTGACCAAGGAGTACACCATGAATCTGATCCATGCCGCCGTTCTCGGCGCGCTGCAAGGTTTTGCCGAGGTTCTGCCGATCAGCAGCTCTGCCCACCTGATCATTGTCCCCTGGCTGCTGAACTGGCCTGAATCCGGCCTGACCTTTGACGTCGCCCTGCACCTGGGGACATTTCTGGCCCTGTCGCTCTATTTCTGGCGCGATATCATCGAACTGGCGGTTTCCTTCTTCGAAGTGCTGGCCACCCGCAGACTGAACACCCCCGCCCGGAGACTGCCGTTTCTCATCATCGCCGCCACCGTTCCGGCCGCAGTTGTCGGGAAGCTGTTCGAGCATGACATCGAAAAGGTCTTCCGTTCCAACCCGCTGCTCATCGCCTCGGTTCTGATCGGCTTCGGACTGCTTCTTGGTGCCGTAGACCTGCTGGGGCGCAAGCGGCTGATACTGGACGAGATAAAAACCCCCGGCGCCCTGACCATCGGCCTGATGCAATGCCTGGCGCTGATCCCCGGGGTGTCCCGCTCCGGAATCACCATCACCGCCGGGTTGATGCTCGGTTTTACCCGCGAAAGCGCCGCCCGTTTTTCCTTTTTAATGTCGCTGCCGATTGTGGCCGGCGCCGCCCTCCTGAAAACCGTGCATCTGTTCAAGCATGGTATTCCGGCCGGAGAAGGTCTGCCCATGGTGGTCGGGATCGTCTTCTCGGCGGTTACCGGGTACATCAGCGTCGCCTTTCTGCTCCGTTTTGTGCAGAAGCAGAGCCTGTCGCCGTTTGTGTGGTACCGGGTCCTTGTCGGAAGCGGCTTGATAGTCGCCATTTTGTCAGGTTTCAGGTAGGGGGAATGTATGCAGGGAGGGATAAAAGAGTGGCCTGAGGATGAGCGGCCGCGCGAAAAGATGTTCAAGCAGGGGGCGGCGGTACTTTCTGATGCTGAACTGCTGGCCCTGATTATCAGAACCGGCGATCCGGGCTCCCGGCAAAGCGCCATCGACCTGGGGCGGGGCATGATTTCGCACTTCAGCAATAATCTGCGGGAGTTGGCCAGTGCCGATCTGG
Organism: uncultured Geobacteraceae bacterium; assembly: GCA_903852495.1. Taxonomy (GTDB): domain Bacteria; phylum Desulfobacterota; class Desulfuromonadia; order Geobacterales; family Pseudopelobacteraceae; genus JACRCG01. The sequence goes on from CAINRC010000046.1 coordinate 40,921, forward strand.
GCGAACTGTGCGCCATCCCTGGTATCGGCCCGGCCAAGGCTACCAGCATCAAGGCGGCCTTCACTCTGGCCGCGCGTTTCCAGGGGCGCAAACTGGAACGGCTCGACCGCTTTACTTCTCCTCGCCAGATATTCGACTATTTCCACCACGAATTCCGCGACAGCCGGAAGGAATATTTTCTGGTGCTGCTGCTGGATGGGAACTTAACTAATTAACTGAATGATATAGCTATATTATAAACAAGCATTGTGCGCAAAACTACCAAAAACTATACCTATAATTTGAACCCCATAAAAAAATTTATAGTACCCTTACAGACTTCTCCGGACACATCCGGACACATTTCCCACTTTTTGTTACAAAAACCAACTGGCCACGCGGAACAAATCTATATGTCCGCCAGCCAAGTTACGCAGCTTTTCTCGGGCAACAAGGCCGGATAGAAGCAATCAACTGGAGTCGAGTTTATACCGCCCATACTTAAAGGCCATACTTCGTTTCAGGTGTAGACCACATAATATTTATTGTTTGCAGTAAATAGCAGTTTACGATATAAATTGCACATATTAAATATGTAAGGTGCTTTCGATGTATCAGGAGATTGTTGACGAGTTTGCGGCACAAGGTAGGTACTGCTTTTCGTTTGCCGAAATGGTAGCGCGATTGGGCACTTCTCCTGTGGCTGTCAGGTCTGCCCTGAATCGTCTGAAGAAAAAAGGCGTCCTCGCATTACCCTATCAGGAGTTCTACCTTATCCTCCCTCCAGAACACCGCTCTCGTGGCTGCTTGCCACCACAACAGTTTATTCCTCATTTAATGGAGCATTTGGGAGAAGTCTATTATACGGGCCTGCTAAGCGCTGCTGAATTTCATGGTGCCGCCCATCATAGACCACAAGTCTTTCAGGTAATAGTGGGTAAAGCCCGTCGCCCGATAGAATGTGGCCAGGTCAGGGTCGAATTTATCTTCAGAAAAAATGCTGCCGATATTCCAACCGAATTGAGAAATACCTCAGCCGGTACTGTTAAAATATCCACCCCTGAAGCCACTGCGCTTGATATGATTGGCTATGTGCGTCACTGTGCAGGACTGGATAACGTGGTAACCGTATTGGCTGAACTGGCGGAGAAAATAGATATCAAACGCCTCATCGAAGCTGCCAGTCTTTCACCGGTGGCCTGGGTGCAGCGACTCGGCTATCTCTTTGACTTGCTCGAAGAACATGATAAAGCAGACGCCATTGCTGCGTTTCTACAGACCAGACAACCAAATATGCCGACTCCATTGATGCCCGGAACCAGTATTAAAGGGGCAAAGAAAAACAGTCGCTGGCAGATTTTTGTTAATACTGAAGTGGAGCCTGACCTTTGATAGATAGAGCCTATATTACCGAATGGCAGCAGACAGCACCGTGGGTGCAACAATATCAGGTGGAGCAAGACCTTGTTATTAGTCGAGCGCTGATTGAGATATTCAATCACCCTCTGCTTGCAGAACGATTAGCGTTTCGTGGTGGGACAGCCCTGTTCAAGCTACATCTACCACCAGCACGGTACTCTGAGGACATTGATCTGGTCCAAATACAAGCCGGACCGATTGGCCCCGTAATGGATGCGTTACAGGAAAAGCTTAATCCATGGTTGGGAATCCCAAAACGAAAACAGTCAGAGGGGCGGGTCACTCTCACCTATAGGTTCGAGTCCGAAGAAGGTATTCCATTAAAGCTCAAGGTCGAGATCAATTCCCGCGAGCATTTCTCGGTGCTCGGCTTTGAACAAAGGCAATTTGCCGTCACGTCACGTTGGTTCAGTGGCAACACAACCATAACGACCTACCAGCTTACCGAATTACTGGGAACTAAAGTCAGGGCATTATATCAACGAAAGAAAGGGCGCGACCTGTTTGACCTCTGGACAGCCTTTACCCATATTGAATTAAGTCCAGAACAGGTTATCAGCTGCTTTCTGAGCTACATGGAGTATGAAGGGCATAGGGTTACTCGGGCAGAGTTTGAAAAGAATCTCAGCGAAAAATTTTCGGATTCCCGTTTTCTTGAGGATATTAACCCACTTCTCACGCTGAACAGCAAATGGGATTTTTCCAAGGCAGCTGATTTTGTAATGAATACTCTTGTCGCCTGTTTAGGGGCAAAAGGCTGCCGGATTCGCCGGCCTTAGTCCATCCGAGTTGATAAAAAAATATCCTGCCTACAGGGGCAAAAGGCTGCCGGCTTCGCCGGCCTTAGTCCATCCGAGTTGATAAAGAAATATCCTGCCTACAGGGGCAAAAGGCTGCCGGCTTCGCCGGCCTTAGTCCATCCGAGTTGATAAAGAAATATCCTGCCTACAAGGGCAAAAGGCTGCCGGCTTCGCCGGCCTTAGTCCATCCGAGTTGATAAAAAATATCCTGCCTATAGGGGTAAAAGGCTGCCGGCTTCGCCGGCCTTAGTCCATCCGAGTTGATAAAGAAATCTCCTGCCTATAAGGGGCAAAAGGCTGCCGGCTTCGCCGGCCTTAGTCCATCCGAGTTGATAAAAAAATATCCTGCCTATAAGGGGCAAAAGGCTAAGGTCTAAAGCACTGAATGTGGTGATTTACGCGGGTTAAAGCACCCTTGGGGCGTATGGAAAAACCAAAC
>CAINRC010000047.1 GCA_903852495.1 uncultured Geobacteraceae bacterium
GGGACAGAAACAACTCCTTCTGAAAAACTTTGGGGCCGAAAAGATCGGCCCCAAAGTTCATCAGTCTCAGCGTATGTGAACATCTTGGCATCATGCCAAAATAATCAAGGAATCTAAGTCCATACATTTTTACAATCAACACTGCTTGGATCATCTCAATTACTTCTTGCGCAAGGGCTGACCGAAAGCCTTGCCGGTCGCTTCGAGATCGTTCCGGTGCGCCATTGGTCCTTTGCTGAAATGAGGGAAGCATTTGGCTTTTCACTGGAGCAGTACCTCTTTTTCGGTGGTTACCCAGGCTCAGCAGCCTTAATTGATGACCGGCAGCGATGGGGTCGATACATCATCGACACGCTCGTTGAATCAACTATATCGCGTGATATTCTAATGATGACTCGGGTCGATAAACCAGCGCTATTGCGCCGTCTGTTCAAGCTTGGTTGTGACTACTCCGGTCAGATGCTGTCCTATCAAAAGATGGTGGGGCAGTTACAGGACGTTGGCAACACAACCACGCTGGCCCATTACCTCGATCTTCTTGAAGGTGCGGGTATGGTTGCTGGTTTACAAAAGTTTGCCGGGCAATCTGTACGAAGTCGCGCCTCAAGCCCGAAGCTTCAGGTGCTTAATACTGCTCTTTTGTCAGCCCAGTCTCCATATGATCTGGCTGCTGCAATGGAACAGCGTGACTGGTGGGGGCGATTGGTTGAGTCTGCTGTCGGTGCACATATTATGAACTGCATTGTCGGATCTGATATTGAGTGCTTTTACTGGCGGGAAGGTAGTTTAGAGGTAGACTTTGTTTTGCGTCGAGGTGGTATGGTAGTAGCAATAGAAGTTAAGAGCAATCGGTCAAAGGAAACACTACCCGGCATGGATGCCTTTGCTCTCGCCTTCAAGCCTCAGATAAAGCTGTTGGTTGGTGGCCAGGGTATTTCCATCGGAGAGTTTCTCGCGACGCCGGTAGATGTATGGCTGGCTGAGAAATAGAATTATGTAACGATCGAGGGCGCTTACCGCCACAAAAGCAACGGATAAACAACGCTGCGCTTCCATGCGGCTTCGCGGATTGAACCTCAATCAAAAAAAATAATTGAGGCAATTTATTGAATTTTATAGTGTCTAATTTTGTCTAATTTTAAATAAAAACGGCTTCACAGAAAGTCTGTGAAGCCGCTATTTATGGTCGGTGCGACAAGATTTGAACTTGCGACCACTAGACCCCCAGTCTAGTGCGCTACCAGGCTGCGCTACGCACCGATAAAACTTTTCTACAACAAACTCCGTAAAATCTTCAGCTCTGCTCTTAAGTCTTTCAACATAGCGCTGTAATCAGTAACTTCTGCCAGGCGGTCTTCTGGGTTAATCAGCTTACCCTTGGCAGTTACCCGCTTTTTAACGCCTTCAATAGTGAACTTTTCATTGTACAGGAGGTGTTTGATCTGCAAGGCAAGGTCAACTTCATTTTTTGAGTACAATCTCTGACCCGCACTGCTTTTGATTGGCTTCAGAAAGGGGAACTCAGATTCCCAAAAACGGAGAACAGAAGTTTTTACACCTAAGATATCAGCTACTTCACCTATTTTATAATATACTTTTTCAGTCAGTATACCAGACATGGCGGAAAGAGCCTGCACTTCAAACTATTTAGTTTCTACGTTGATTGCACTTTTTAAAACCTGACTTGGCTTGAAGGTCAGGATTCTGCGAGCATTAATCGTAATAGTTTCACCTGTTTGCGGGTTACGCCCGCGACGATCGGCTTTCTGTTTTACAACAAAATTTCCGAAACCGGCAATTTTGATTTTCTCACCAGACTCCAATGTCGACTTAAGGAGTCCAAATACGGTTTCAACCATCTCTGCCGATTCTTTTTTTGAGAAACCGACCTTCTGGTGAATTCTCTCTACGATGTCTGCTTTTGTCATAATCACCTCCGCCTGCTAGTTAATGCACTGAATCAAAAGGAAAAATTTTATAACACAGCGACCTGCATTACGCAATATGTTTTATCGCAACGTTACCTGTAATTTATTTACAAGACTGGAGATGATCCTCTGGTGGAGGACAGAGATCTCTTCTTCCGTGAGTGTCCGTTCAAATGAGCGGTAGCGAATGCGTACGGCGATGCTTTTAAAGCCATCAGCGACGCCCTTCCCACGGTATACGTCAAATATCTGAACATTTTCAATCTCTTTTGATTTCTCAGATTTGATGCATTCAACGACTCGTGCGGCAGGTAACTCCTCCGGGAGCAGCATGGCGATATCGCGCGTACTGTCGGGAAAACGCGAAGGCGCAGTTATTGTCTTTTTGGTTTTAGAAAGTTTCACAAGCTTTTCAAAATCCAGCTCAAAGCAATACACCGGTTTCTCAATAGCAAAGTTCTTTTGGACAGACGGGTGCAACTCACCGACCGAACCTATCTGCTCACGACCGGCAAGAACACGGCATGATTTACCCGGATGGAAATACGACTCCGGAATTTCGGTAGACCACGATATCCAGCCAATGTCCAGCAATTCCAGCACAGACTCAATGATACCCTTGGCATCAAAAAAATCCACCGGCTCATTCGGGCGGCTCCAGCCATCCCCATCACGGGATCCGGTAATGGCCCCCACAATGCAGAGCGGTTCATGCGGCATATCCTCCCCTGCCCCGGGAAGATAAACTCTCCTCATTTCAAACAGTTTGAGATCAAGAGAGCGGAAATTCATATTTTTCGCAACCGTCTCCAGCAGCCCTGGCAGCAACGTCGTACGCATTACTGACTGCTCGTCTACCAGAGGGTTTGCGAGTTTTATGGCACAGTGGCGTGGATCATCAGCAGCCAGGAGCAGTTTACCGGCAGCGTCAGGCGCAGTGAAGCTGAAGTTGATTACTTCAGTCATCCCGTTATTGACAAGCAGATTCCGGACCTGTTTCTCAATCTCCTGATGTCGTGTCGGCAGATCAGACACAACCCTGCTTACCGGCATTGTCGCCGGAATTTTATCATACCCGTTCAGCCGGGCGACCTCTTCAATCAGGTCGATTTCACGCTCAATATCTATGCGGTAATGAGGCGGGATAACGGATACAGTGCCGTCTGCTGCCGTAGAAACCTTACATTCAAGGCGTGTCAGGATATCGAGAATGACATCATGTTCCAGGTTAATTCCGATCAGTTCATTTGCTTTTTCTGGACGGAACGGAATAGCACTCCGATCGCTCTTACCCGGATATACATCAACAGCCCCCCGGGCCATGACACCACCGGCCAATTCAACAATCAGTGAAGCAGCCCTGTCGAGAGCACGCAGAACGCCGTCAATGTCAGTACCCCGCTCAAAACGGTGGGAGGATTCCGTATGGAGACCAAGCCGTTTTGCTGTCTTGCGAACAGCGGCCGGTTTGAAAAAGGCGCTTTCAAGAAGAATTGAGGTTGTCGTATTTTCGATCTCGGAGTTTAACCCTCCCATGACACCTGCCAGCGCCACGGGACGTTCCGCATCACAAATTACCAGGTCTGATGAGGTCAGTACGCGCTGCTGGTTGTCCAGGGTCGTAAACTGCTCCCCATCGTGTGCCGTGCGTACCACGATCTGACGACCGGCGAGCCTGTCACAGTCAAATGCGTGCAGCGGCTGACCGTACTCCATCATGATCAGATTGGTTACATCGACAACATTGTTGATTGAACGGATTCCGATGGCGTTGAGTCGCTTGACCAGCCATTCCGGTGAAGGGGCAATCGTACAGCCGGATATATAGCGGGCTGCGTAGCGTGGACAGATTTCCGGGCTGTGGACGGTGACTCCGATGAACGAATCAACAGACTCCGGCCCTTCAACCACAGCGGTTGAGTGACGGTTAAGCTTCAAGCCGAGTTTCGCAGCGATATCGCGCGCAATGCCGATAACACTCAGACAGTCGGATCGATTGGGCGTCAAGCCGATTTCAAGAAGCGTATCTTTGAGGCCAAGAGCAGTAAAGATCGGTGTACCGAGGGGAGCAATGCCTGAAGGCAGCACAATGATCCCGGCACTCTCTTCCGCCAGACACAGCTCTTTTTCTGAGCAGAGCATCCCGCAGGATTCTTCACCACGTATTTTGGATCTTTTGATTTTAAAATCACCGGGAAGCAGAGCGCCGATCTGGGCCAGGACTACCGTATCACCCTGCACGAAGTTCTGGGCACCGCACACAACATCCAGCAGTTCAATCCCGTTATTTACCCGGCACAGTGACAGCTTATCCGCATTCGGATGCTGCCGTTTTTCCTCAACCAGAGCCACTACGACGTCATCAAGACCTGCACCAAGCTTTTCCATGGACTCAACTTCGAGTCCAAGCATGGTCAGTAAATCGGCCAGCTCTTCAGGTGACGCTTCAAAATCTACGAATTCTTTCAGCCAGTTGTATGTAACGTTCATATCAAGGCACCATGAATGGAGTGGAATTAGAACTGCCGAAGGAAACGGACGTCATTTTCGAAAAGGAGTCGCATATCTGAAATGCCGTACTTCAGCATTGCGATGCGCTCAATCCCCATTCCGAAAGCAAAACCGGAGATATTTTCTGCATCATACTGAACGTGACGATACACTTCAGGATCAACCATGCCGGCACCAAGGATTTCCAGCCAGCCGCTGTTCTTGCAGACCCGACATCCCTTGCCGCCACAGATAACGCAAGCGATATCAACCTCTGCCGATGGCTCGGTAAAGGGGAAGTAACTGGGACGGAGCCGGACACCGGTTTTCTGCCCGAACAGCTGGTTGGTGAATACGGTCAGAATACCTTTCAGGTCGCCGAAGGTGACGCATTTATCAACCATCAGGCCTTCGATCTGGTGGAACATGGGCGAGTGCGTGGCATCTGAATCACACCGGTAAACGGTGCCGGGAGCGATGATTCGCACCGGTGGTTTCTGCTTGAGCATCGTACGAATCTGTACCGGAGATGTGTGGGTGCGCAGCAGCAGGTTGTTTTCCACAAAGAAGGTATCCTGCATATCACGGGCAGGATGTTCAGGCGGGAAGTTAAGCGCCTCGAAATTGTACCAGTCATGCTCAATTTCCGGTCCTTCTGCAACCGCAAAACCGAGTCCGGCAAAAATCGAGCAGATTTCTTCAATAACCAGAGAAACCGGATGCTTTGTCCCTTTAAGGGGATGACGACCGGGGAGAGAAATGTCAACACGCTCAGAGCTGAGTCTATCGACGATGACCCTTTCTTCTGCAGCCATAATTGCAGCAGTGAGGGCCGCTTCAATGTCGTCACGAACTGTGTTCACCAACTGTCCGACAACCGGGCGTTCCTCCGCCGCCAAAGAGCCAAGTCCCTTCATCAGGGCGGTCAGCTCTCCTTTACGGCCAAGAAGACGTACCCGTATTTCCTGAAGTTGCTCTACTCCTGATGATGCGGCAATGGCTTGCAGGGCACCATCTCTCAGCTGTTCAAGTTTTTCCCGCATGATTGATTACCTTCAAGGCTGGATTTGTAGATACCGCTCATACATTGTACAAAAAAAGGAACGGGAGCCAGTCCCGTTCCCTTTACGTGAAACAACCTGCAAAGAAATTAAATACCGGCCTTTGCAAGAGCTGCTATCTGAGCAAAACCGTTCGGGTCAGTCACGGCAATGTCTGCCAGTACTTTACGATCGATCTGAACATCGGCTTTTTTGAGACCAAAGATAAACTTGCTGTAGGACAGGCCATTGATACGCGATGCAGCATTGATGCGGACAATCCACAGACTGCGGAAATCACGTTTTTTCACGCGCCGATCGCGGAAGGCATAATTTAACGCCCGGTCTACCGCTTCTGTCGCACTGCGGAACAGTTTGCTCCGTGCGCCACGGTAACCTTTGGCCAGTTTCAATACCTTGTTGCGTCTGCGTCTCGCTTTAAATCCTCTTTTTACACGTGCCATACGTAGCTACTCCTTCGTTGCTGAATTGGCCAGATCCATAAGGGGAGACAATTTCCTCATGGTTCTTGGCATTATGCACTCTTCACTAATGGAAGAGAGATCTGTTATTTGTAGGGAATCAAACGGGCAATGTTCTTCTGGTCAACAGCCGCGACCATGGAACCGCCACGGAGATTACGCTTCCGCTTACGGGTCTTGGGGGTCAGGATATGGCTGGTAAAAGCGCTGCCGCGCTTGATACGGCCGGTTGCAGATTTTCTGAAGCGCTTGGCTGCGCCACGGTTTGTTTTGATCTTTGGCATTATAAACTCCTTCTCGTTATGGAAACTTACCTATACAGGTTATTGAACACACTATTTTTTAGGTTTTGGAGCAACAATCATATACATATTTCGCCCTTCAACCCGGGGCTGATTCTCGATTACGCACACATCCTGAAGCTCTTTGGCAACTCTCTCTATTACCGCCCGACCAACATCCATATGGGTAATTTCGCGACCGCGAAACACGAGCGTTATTTTCGCTTTGTTACCTTCTTCAAGAAAACGTTTTACGTTGTTTATTTTAAATTCAAGGTCATGGCTGTCAGTCTTCGGGCGAAGCTTTATTTCCTTTAGCAGCACATGAACCTGTTTCTTTTTTGCTTCCTGCAGTTTTTTGCTCTGCTGATATTTGAACTTACCATAGTCCATTATTCTGCAGACAGGAGGAATTGCAGTCGGTGACACCTCAACCAGATCCAACTGCTGCTGTTCGGCCAATTCCAGCGCCTGCGAAATGGGGAGCACACCAAGTGCCTCTCCCGCTGCGCCAATTACGCGAACTTCAGAAACCCTGATGGCCTGATTGATATTGACGGTCGGTTTTGCTATGGCGACACCTCCTGAAAGCTGGTTATTCTCACCGCTATCTGACGTACATACTTATTTATAATTTTTACATTCCGAGGTTACAAATTCAATAAACTCTTCGGGTTTCATGGTCGGCAGGTTCTTACCGTCGCGGTAGCGCGGAGTAACCGTCCCCTGCTCAACCTCTTTGTCCCCGATAACAAGCATATACGGGATTTTCTGCATCTGGGCTTCGCGAATCTTGAAGCTCAATTTTTCATTACGAACATCCCGCTCAACACGAATCCCGGCATTGCGCAGTTGCCGGTAGACATCCTGGGCAAACGGCACCTGGTTATCGGTCACAGTAACAATAATCGCTTGTACCGGAGAAATCCAAAGCGGGAAGCTACCGGCGAAATGTTCAATGAGAACACCGATGAACCGTTCAATCGAACCGAGGATCACGCGATGCACCATAATGGGACGTTTCCGCTCACCATCAGATGCAACATAAGTCAGATCAAAACGCTCCGGCAGGGTAAAATCGCACTGGATAGTAGCACACTGCCATCTCCTGTCAAGACAATCACGTAATTTTATATCTATTTTAGGGCCGTAGAACGCGCCATCACCCTCATTTATATCGAATGGACGGCCGGTATCCTTCAAAGCCGACAACAATGCCGCAGTTGCCTGCTCCCAGTCAGAATCTGATCCGATAGACTTTTCAGGGCGGGTCGAAAGTTCCATTTCGTAATCAAACCCGAAAATGGCCATCACATCATTGACGAATGAGATGACACCCTTGATTTCGGCGTCGAGCTGCTCAGGAGTGCAGAGTATATGGGCATCGTCCTGGGTAAAACAGCGTACCCGCATGAGACCGTGAAGTACTCCGGCCCGCTCATGGCGGTGCACGGTCCCGAGTTCAAAGTACCGGAGCGGCAGGTCGCGATAGCTGCGCAGCTGGGACTTATAGATCATCATGTGCGAAAGGCAGTTCATCGGCTTGATGCCGTAACTCTGCTCGTCAACATCGGTGAAATACATATTTTCACGGTAGTTTTCGTAGTGTCCTGAGCGCTGCCAGAGTTCACTTTTGAGAATCTGCGGGCCGACAACGATATCGTAATCGCGCTTTAAGTGTTCTTTCCGCTCAAAATCTTCAAGCACCATGCGCAGGATGGCACCTTTCGGATGCCAGATTGGAAAACCGGCGCCGACTTCGTCCGAGAACGAAAACAGGTCCAACTCTTTGCCTATCTTGCGATGATCACGACGTTTCGCTTCTTCCAGACGATTTAGATACGCCTCAAGCTCTTTCTTATCAACAAAGGCGGTACCGTAAATGCGCTGAAGCATCCGGTTTTTTTCATTGCCACGCCAGTAGGCACCGGCAATCGAAAGCAGCTTGAATGCCTTGATCCGTGAGGTTGAGGGAAGATGGGGACCGCGACAGAGGTCGGCAAACGTACCCTGGCTGTACACAGAAACCTGCTCAACATTCAGATCGTTGATCAGTTCTGTCTTGTAGGGCTCTCCCATCGCTTCAAACATGGCGATTGCATCGGTACTGGAATATTCGCGGCGCTCAATCTGAAGGTTAGCGGAGGCAAGCTCCACCATTTTAGCTTCAATACGCTCAAGGTCATCAGGCGTAAACGGCTTTTCCACATCAAAATCGTAATAGAAGCCGGTTTCAATAGCCGGACCGATCGTAACCTTGGCCTGCGGGAACAGCTCTTTAACAGCCTGAGCCATTAAATGCGATGCTGAATGACGAATAATTTCAAGCGCTTCCGGGCTCTTCTCGGTGATAATTTCAACGCGGGCGCCATCTGTCAACTGAACAGAGAGGTCAACCAGCTCTCCGTTGATCTTCCCGGCCAATGCCGCTTTAGCAAGACCGGCACCGATTGACGCAGCCAGATCATATACGGTGGCTGAACCGTCCAGTTCGCGGGATGAATTATCAGGAAGTGTAATTGTAATTGTTGCCATAATTAGATCCCTTTACCTGGAACAGAAAAGGCATCGATACATCGATGCCTGCATCCTGCCCCCTCAACTCCGCTTGATAATGGTAGGCGCGGGCGGTGTCGAACCGCCGACCTCTACCGTGTCAGGGTAGCGCTCTCCCGCTGAGCTACGCGCCTACATCAAAAAGCTGGAGAGTAATAGCAAGTTACGTTCTGGATGTCAAGCTGTTTTACTTTTGAACCTACTGTTTTTCCAACCTGGCAACATTTTCCACATGCACCGTCTGGGGGAACATATCGACCGGTTGGATTTCCCGGCAGACATACCCCAGCTTGTTCAGGATATCAAGATCTCTTGCCAGACTCTGCGGAGAGCAGGAAACATAAAGGAGCGTTTTCGGCCCAAGGGCAGCAACCCGCTCCAGCACGCTCTGGTCGCACCCTTTACGGGGCGGATTCAGCACCGCCACATCAACCTTCAACTGGTCCCCCGCCATTTCTTCAAGCAGTTCGGCAACGTCTCCCGCTTCAAAGTGGCAGTTGCGGATGCCGTTTATTCTGGCATTCATGGTGGCATCTGCAACTGCCTCTTCGACGACTTCCACTCCGATCACATCTTTGGCCGAACCGGCCAGAAACAGAGCGATACCGCCGATACCGCAGTACAGATCCAGTACTGTCTCAGTCCCGACAAGCCCGGCCCATTCGCGCACCTTGCTGTAAATCAGATTGGCGCCGCTGTTATTAACCTGAAAAAACGAGCGGGGGGAAAGCCGGAAATTAACATCGCCTATCCGCTCGGTCAGGTACAGTTTCTTCGTCAGAAAATGGTCCTTCTGCCCCATGATCACATTGCCTTCGGTCGCATTCACGTTCTGGACGACAATTTCAACTTCCGGAACCATATCCTGAACATAACGGCCAAGGTGATGAATCTCGTTAAAAGACCGCTTCGAAGTAACAAAGACCACCATCGCCTTCTTTTCATGCGCCGAAACACGCACCACCAGATAACGCAGCAGCCCCATTTTACTTTGCGGATTATAAACCTGCACTTTTCCTTTTTTGATCCCCCTCCTGACCGCTGCAACAACTTTGTCAATCAGCGGGTGGTGGATCGGGCACTGTTCCAGATCATACACATCATGGCTGGCACGACGGTAAATTCCGATAAACGGTTCCGAAAATTTGCCGGCCACAGTCAATTTTGCCGTCGTACGATAGTGGATCAGATTGTCGGGAGACTGGAGCGGATGCACTACGATGCCGGACAGATCCGGATATTTAGCCATTTCGGCCAGAATCATGCCCCGTTTCCAGTTTTTCTGTTCCGAATACTTCATGGCGATCAGCGGGCACCCGAAACAATCAGCACTTTCACGGCAGGGAGGACTGGTACTCCGCAACGGTGAGGGGAACATCAGTTTTTTCACATGGCAGAACGCGGTGCCGCCGGCAACATGGTCAACACCGGCCAGCACAACATCACCCGGTAAAGCACCGCCGACCCGCAGCGTCATTCCTTCCTCACTGCGAGCGGTTCCATACCCGTCTTCATCCAGCGCTGTTATGCGCAGTTCAAGAACATTTTTCCGGGTCAACTGCACAAACGGCTTATCAACCACACCGGTTCCAACCGGCTTTCGCGCTGGAGCACGCTCCGTTTTTCTATCTGAAAGTTCCTGCTTGTTATGATTTTTCACTGCGGTAATTTCCTTTTTAGTCGGCATTGTTCACCAACTCCATTGTGTGCAGATACTCCATGAATGCGCCAATAGCCTGAGCACGATGACTTATTCTGTTCTTCTCTTCAAGCGTCAACTCGGCCATGCTCCGTTCAAAACCATCAACCAGAAACAGAGGGTCGTAACCAAATCCCCCCTCCCCTCTGGCTGAGGAAAGAATCTGACCGGATATCCGGCCGGTAAACAAGCGCTCATCGCCCTCCGGAGTGACGAATGCCACCACACAGACAAATGCAGCCTGGCGGCGCCCCTCGGGAACGTTTTGACATTTCTCTACTAGCAGCGCGTTATTGGCGGCATCACCGGCATGTTCGCCGGCAAAGCGGGCGGAAAAGACCCCCGGACAGCCATCAAGAGCATCAACTGTCAGACCGGAATCATCTGCCAACGCCGGCAGACCGGTAAAACGGGCCGCCTCGCGCGCTTTTTTAAGAGCATTCTCCTCAAATGTTGCCCCGTCCTCAATGGTTTCAGGAAAATCAGCGTAATCGGCAGCGCAGCTGACCTGATCAACAAGGCCAGCTAATAACGCCGCAATCTCATGAATTTTCCCCTTGTTACGGGTCGCAACAATCAACTCCTTCATGGAGCAAGCGACTCCTGTTGAAAAGCAAAAAGCTGCTCCACACCACGGAGAGCAAGGTCACGCATGGCATCCATTTCGACAGTGGTAAACGGCTCAGCCTCCGCAGTTCCCTGTACTTCAACAAACCGAAGACTGGAGGTAATGACAAAATTCATATCAACCTCGGCGGCGGAATCCTCAACATAATTAAGATCCAGTAGAGCCTCCCCCCCCACAATACCGACGCTGACCGCCGCAACAGCTTCCTTGATCGGAATCTCCGCCAGCAGTCCTTTATTCTTCAGGGTTGTCAAAGCATCAACCAGGGCAACATAGGCACCGGTAATCGAAGCGGTGCGGGTTCCACCATCAGCCTGCAACACATCACAATCGATATACACGGAGCGTTCACCAAGCTTGGCAAGATCTGTTACCGCCCGGAGTGAACGACCGATCAGACGCTGGATCTCAAGTGTGCGACCGGTCTGTTTTCCCTTTGCCGCCTCGCGGGGAGAACGGGTATGCGTTGCGCGGGGCAGCATGGCATACTCTGCCGTCACCCATCCGGTCCCCTTCCCTCTCAGAAAAGGCGGAACCGATTCCTCCACCGATGCCGTACAAAGAACCTTGGTATCGCCGAATTCAATCAGTACTGATCCTTCGGCATGTTTGGTAAAATTACGTGTAATTTTTATTGGACGTAATACTGCTGAGCTGCGGCCGTCATTCCTCATACTGGGTAACTCCTTGACTACCTTGGAAATATACGTGGAGCTGTTCATTAACCTGTCAGAGATGCCGTGTCAAATAAAAAGGGGATTGGAGTCAGAGTGGCAGGCTAGATAACAGAACAAGCAGAATGGTTACATCTGAACCTTTTGATTTCAAGAGCTAAAGCCGTTTTACCGCTTGGAAATACACTGTGGGCTGAGTTATCTCGGTCTGCCCTATGGCACTTCCGGCAGTACGCCAGGCAATGCTGGTGCGGAGATTGAAACTGTCTGAATCAAACCAGGTAAGGCCGAATCCGACACCGGTAAGGTTGCGGGTGTTGTTTTCAGGGTCAAGCGGGGCATCGTGCAGCACGACATAACCATGGTCAACAATTGCAGCAAACTGAAGGCTGCCGGGGAGATCCCCCAAGCTGCTTATCAGATAGCGCAGCTCAGCAGTATAGACGAACCCCATGTCCCCACTGGCCTCACTGACCGGAAAAGCCCGCACTCCGCTGGGGCCGCCAAGAGACAACTGTTCAGAGCTATCCAAGTTGGTGCTGGCCCACTGACCGGTGACGCCGGTGTAAAATGTAAGGTTCTTGTAGATAGTCTGGTTTCGAAAAAGGCTCATGGCCAGTTTGTTATAACTGCCGTTGGTGGAAAGGCCGGTGACAGATTGATCGTTGGTCAGTACCATTTCATCATCAATGTTGAGAAAGCCACCGGTGTAGTTAAGGAAAAAAGATGTAGCTCCCCCGCTTAGAAAAGTATCCATCTGCACGCCACTGATGCCGACCTGCCCCGTTGTTGTATGACGTTTGTTTTGGAGGCCAATGCTCCCTGTGCGGTCATCCAGTATTTTTCCTTCTCCCGCCACTGCCAGATTGAGGATCATATTTCGTGAACGTATCAACGGCTGCGTTATCGTTATGGTGAAGTCGTGAGCATCACCGCTGGCATCCAGCGGGACAAAATCCCTGCCGAGCCGGTAGGTGACAAAACTGTAATTAACGCCGATCCTGGTGCCGTTTCCGGAAATCGGCAGAATATATCCGCTCTGTACGGCTTGACTTTCGCCGCTGAACGAAGTCTGCACCCGCAGTGAAAAAAGGTCACCCAACCGCAGTGGAGAGTAAAGTTCCAGCGTAGAACCGATGCGATAATAGCCGGTGGAAAAGCTGCCGTGGTTATCAGTATCCACTGAAATATTGAAGGGTTTACCCTCTGTTACTTCCAGTAGGCCCTTAACTGTTCCCGAAAGTGTACCGGGTTCCAGAAGTATGCGCGAACTGATTCCGGGAATTTCGTTGATGCGCATTACCATGTTGCTCAATACAACCTCGTCAGCAGGTTTGTTAATTGGAGCCAGATCAGTGAAACGCTGCAACAAGGTGCGCGGTACGCGGGTTTCTGCTGGTCTGGTTTCCAGGCGAACACCCTCCAGTATCCCTTCAACAATCTCAATCAATATCGGAGCCTCAACACGTATTGTCTGTGGCGGGATAATCGCTGAAGCCAGGAAGTAGCCGTTGGCGCGGTATAGAGCGGTAATCTCTGCTGCCGCTGCATTCAGTTCCGCAAACGTCAGTTCCTTACCAATATAAACAGCAAGAACAGCTGACAACTTATCACTCGAAAAAACCGTGTTGCCTTTAAAGGCAAAAGCGCTGACTTTAACCTTCACCCCATCCGGGACAACCTCTTTGCGCTGTTGTGGGGCCTCAATCATCGGCAGTTGCTGCTGCCTCATCGTCGGTGGCGGCGTACTTTCCCGCAGCAGACGCCCGGAGTCCGGAATATCAGCGGCAAAGGAAGTGGCAACCACAATAACTGACACAAGCAGCACTGACTTTAGTTGTAAGGACATAACAAATCCTAGATGATTTTTTTTAATAACTATCAAGTGCCTACCAAGATTTTTAACTCCGTTTGTGCCTTGCCGCTATACTGATCCTTAGCCATAACGATCACATGGAACTCTCCCTTTATCCCTTTCGGTGGATTACAACTGACCTCCTTATTGATGGGGTCAAACGACATCCAGGCCGGAAGCGGCGAACCATCTGCCATACGCACGGTGAGCTGAATAATTGCCTCGGGGTTGCTATGAATGAACGTGTCCTGAGGGACTTGATAGATGAGCATTCTGGCTTCAGCAGCTGTTATTACTAACGGTTTGACGTCAATGAACCCACCGGTGAGTGACGGCACGTCACGTAATGTTATGAGGCGAGGTGGAGTCGCAGGGAATGCTGAAAACATTACCACAGGCAAAGGAGATCCTGCAGGATCAGGAATTTGTTCTTTTGCAACTGTCAGCGGTACTGTACTGATTACACCGGCGGTTTCTTCAGTGATTGTGAGCGGCGCTTTGGTGATTACGCCGACACTGTTCGCGACGGTGGTAACGCTGTAGTTGTTGCCAAAGTTACCGTCGTTGATCGTGTAGGCCGAGACGGTGAGGGTCTTGTCGGTGGCGGCGTTCTTGTCGGAATAGGCTTCAGAGA
>CAINRC010000048.1 GCA_903852495.1 uncultured Geobacteraceae bacterium
AACTGACGCTATTGACCGAAGGTTGACCACCAACAGTGGTCAGATAATCATTTGAACAAACCGCTTTGAGCGGATCACGATTTTAAAATGCCCCCACCTTTGGTGGGGGATACGTTACTGGCAGAAGCAACAATCTGCCTAAAGACAGTTTGGCCGGGTCACGATATTCTTTGAGACCGATCGTCATACCCAGGTGTCCCTGCTCCGGTTGCGCTCGATAGGTTCCAAGCAACCTGTCCCACCAGGGAACATTAAAGCCGAAATTGCTGTTCGTCTCACGGGGTATAATCGAATGATGTACCCGGTGCATGTCTGGCGTTACCACGAAAAGACGCAATAAGCGATCGATCCTTTCAGGAATCCTGACATTGCCGTGATTAAACTGGGCGGAGGCGTTCAGCACCACCTCGAAAATGATAACGGCAATAGCTGGTGGGCCGAGCAAGGCTATCGCCACCAGTTTGATGCCGATGGAGATGACGATCTCGAGGGGATGAAACCTGTTGCCGGTGGTGACGTCAATATCCAGATCGACGTGATGCATCCGGTGCAGACGCCAGAGGGTCGGCAAATAATGAAACAGTACGTGCTGCAGGTAAATGACCAGATCGAGCACGAGGACAGACAAGAATATTGTAAGTCAGTCCGGGAGAGTCAGAATATTCAAGATGCCCCAGCCACGTTCCTGGAGCAGCAGCGCCAACCCCACAGGAACTACAGGCAGGAGAAAGCGAACTGCAAGCGTGTTGAGCACTACAAGGGAGAGATTGATAAACCAGCGCCGAGGTTTGCTGTCTGTCAGTTGCCGGCGGGGGGCGATGAGTTCCCAAATGGCAATGATCAGAAGCGAGCCAATAAAAAAAGCAAGTCTGATAATCTGCTCTTTTTGCATCGGTTCCTTTCAATTGTAAGCTGTAGACTGCTGAGAATGGTCTCAGACAAGTGAAAAATATTCAGATTTGACGCCAACCTGGCGCCGTTCAGACTCTTCAGCCACCACTAAAGCATGACGCTGCCGATGCAGAGCCGCTTGCAGAGTTTGAGGAAAATGATGAAATTTCCTTTTTCACTTCAGCGGAGCCACAGGATGGACATTCTGCTGTCTGCAGAGTGATATCCTTTTGCAGTTTTTCAAATCGTAAACCGCATTTCGTGCATGAATACTCGAAAATAGGCATTACTCTCTCCTTTCATTGCATATATTCGGAAAGTTGAATATATATTTGTTTTGTGTGTAAGTCAATGTTATACATACTTCTTGATTCCAGGTAGTTGTGCGATTACTACTCGTTTGAGGCGGAGTGCTTTAAAGGAAAGGGGTGTTAATCAAATGCCACAGTGGCTTTTGTTTACGATTATCGGTTTATTGGGTGGGGTTGCATCAGGTCTGTTCGGTATCGGCGGAGGTGTCGTCATTGTTCCGGCCCTCATCTATTGGGCAGGCTTCTCACAACATAGGGCGACTGGAACCAGTCTTGCTGTACTACTCCCACCTATCGGCCTTGCAGCAGTGCTCGAATACTATCGTCACGGAAATGTGGATATTAAAGCCGCCATGTTTCTGGCTGCAACCATGTTTATAGGTGCTTGGGGAGGAGCGTTCCTTGTTAACCAAATGAAGGGACCTCATCTACGGCTAATTTTCGGGTTGTTCATCAGTGGTGTGGGGATATACCTTGTTTACGGAGCATGTAAACGCCTTGGCTGGTTGTAAGTCATTTTACACTAAGATAATTTAGCCAAACGTAAAGATAATCCAGAGATTTAATCAATCAAAAGGAAGGTCTCTTGCTGTTCCAGAAACCTTTCGATCCTTTCTCGGTTCTTCCTGAACGGGTAGTGCCGGCCACTCAGCCAGTCAGATAATTGTTCCGGGTCACGGCCCATGGCTTCACCCAGATGATCCAGGTTCATTCCCATTGCTCTCTTGTACCACGCAAGTCGCCCCACAGTGTCATCTGGGCAGTCGAACGGAATATAACCTAGAAATTTGATAATACTTGGATTATATTGCAGTTCTGGTTCGGTGCCGTGCTCCCAGTTCCAGATAGAGGATTCAGTGACTCCGATGATCTCTGCAACTTCTCTTTGGAGGAGGCCGAGGTCCATTCGTTTCTTCCGGATGTGTTCACCGACTGTGATGGGAAATTCGGGATATCCGGGAAGCTGCTGTTTTTCGAGAGGAATTTGAATTGAAAACGAGTGCCGTTTTAAGTGGGTATAGTAGAGAAAGGTTAACACACCCCTGCCCCTGCGGCTATCTTTCCGACCCGACCCACCCCTGCACCTGCACTCCGGTCGGTATCCACCGTTACCGGTCGCGCATCTCCGGCCCGCTCCTTGACCGCATCGACATCCATATCGAAGTACCTGCCGTAAAATACCGCGACCTCGCCGACCGGAGCGAAGCGGAAAGTTCCGCCGCCATCGCCAGGCGGGTGGAACGCTCGCGTGAACTGCAACTGGAACGCTACAAAGGAACCAAAATCCACTGCAACGCCCAGATGACACCCCGCTTCATCAAGAAATACTGCGAGTTGGACGCCTCCGGCAACCGGATGCTGGAACTGGTCACCGACCGCCTCGGTTTCTCCGCCCGCACCTATACCCGCATCCTCAAGGTTGCCCGTACCATCGCCGATCTTGACGGCAGCGCGACGATTCATGAACAGCATATCGCCGAGGCCATACAGTACCGGAGTCTGGACCGGAAGCCGAGTTGAATCCAGGAGGATGCTAAAGGCTAGCCCCGCCGGTTCTCCGAAGGAGTGAATGTATTGGCATTATCTTTGTTGTAGCCGCTAGGAGTCTGTCGGACTTGAAATCTTGACTGAATTGACCCTCCCTTCAATTTTCCACCATCTGGAGAACTCGAACGGTCAATACCTTCCGTTTTGCCAATTAAAGTGTCTTTGTTCTGTTTCAGCACACTTTTGGAT
>CAINRC010000049.1 GCA_903852495.1 uncultured Geobacteraceae bacterium
CTGCTCAATGATGGTTATCCCAAAGTCTTTGGCAACAGAGTTATTGATTTCTTTGAGTCGGACAACAATATCTCCAACAAATACTTTACGGCGATATTTGACGCACGCGACATAGTGGAACTGAAGATTGTATATTGAGTGCGAACCCTTGTCATTTGTATACACCATAGAGTTATTTTACTATAGAACTGACTCATAATCAAGCGATAAACTCGCCTTTCATCCCCGCCGCAAGCAACGGGGACTTCCCGGCGAGAAAGTTAAAAGTAACTATATGCTACTCCGAGAATATGTTGAAAGAAAAAAGTCGGTCTATTCCCACTAACGGTACTCACCAACCTATCGACAACAGTGCAAGAATAATGTAACTTGGCGCTACAGACTCGACACCATACCGGAGATAGATACGGAATGAAATCTTGCTGAAAAGGAGCATCCCAATGAAAAAGTCAATGTCCTCACTCTTCAAAACTATCGTTTTCCTTTCACTAATTGTAACCCTGCCCGCAGTTCAGGGTTGTAGTACCGCAAAAGTTGCTACCGGAGAGATTAAAGTAACAGAAAATATTTCTGGCCCGGGGATTACCACCTCAAGACCTGCGGTAATACACGTAAAGGATTTTAAGCTGATGTATGAGAAGGTGAATAACGGCGGGGTTATTCAGCGTCAAGGCGTATCGCGTCTGCTCCCTCCGGCATTAAAAAAGGAGGATTCCCGTGATAAGGCGCAAAAGCTCGTGTACGGAATGACAGAAGCCCTCATTGCAGGATTTAGGGAAAAGGGGGTTGCAGTGAACCAGTTAAAACCGGAAGCGCCTCTCCCGACTGACGGATGGCTTGTGAGTGGTGAATTCCTTGATGTAACTGAGGGGAGCCGGGCGGTGCGGGCAACCATAGGTTTTGGTGCTGGCGCAAAGAAAATGGAGGTTGCCGTATCGGTTTACGATCTTGCAAAGGGCCTCGAACAGCCGCTGATGGAATTCGGAACAGAGAAAGTCGCCGGCAAGATGCCAGGGGCTGCCGTCACCATGAACCCCTACGCTGCAGCCGTCAAATTTGTTCTGGATGACAATGCAGCGGAAAACGACTTGAAAGAGACTGCCTCCAAGATTATCGCTACGATACTGCAGGAACCGGTGGCGAAATAGCCGGCAGTAGCGCTGCCAAAATGACAGAGAGCGCATGCAGCGATTCACCGGTGCTTGCTGTCAGAGAGGGGCCGCTTCACAGGATTACGATAAACGTCCGGAGAAATGAACGAAAAATAGGGCTCCCGGCAGGCGATCCCTGGGAGCCCGGCTATTTGGGACGGAGAACCCTCACTATCTCGCGTTGTAAAGGTCCGGATCAATTACAAGTGCATTCGGGTCAAGCTGTGCTTCCGGAGCCTGGACTTTTGTAGTTTTAGTATCGTCTGAATATTTCCAGTATTTTGGAGTGGCACAATCTTCGCTCGCAGGTACTGGAGCTTGCGGCCACGCATATTCGGACACAACTGCCCGCCGCACCTTAGGCCCCTTCTTCTTTGATACATTGACAACCACAAAGTCCGAAGCGACCGCGACGTCACCCCTTGGGTACCATGTGCGGATATCTCTCAATGCCGCCTTGATCGTATCATCCGTAGCCTGGAAATGCGTACCGACTGCCAGCCTTGGTGCTGTCCCCTGCTGGTCTATCTGATCCAGAATATATCCAAAGGCTTTTTGCGGCGTGTGAGAGCTGTCCTGGACAGCTTGTGCTCCGTCTATGGCTGCCTGCGTATCCGGCAAACCCAGTTTTTTCACCCAGACATCAGCCGGCACGACCATCTCGTGGATCAGGACATCCACTCCGGATTTTGCCTGATCAATCATATACTGATGAGCTCGCGAAATCTACTCACGCCACTTGCGGCATGAAATCGTCGGTTTGAAAATCATCGGGGAAATTCCCAAATATTTTCTTAAAATATTTCATATTCTGCAAAATATGCTCTTTGACAACACCAAAAAGGTCATTCAAGGAAGAGTTTGACCCCTGAATTGTCTTTTTAGGCCTTTTTAAGCGATTTTTAAACGCCACGGAACGCAGGATGTTTAGGCCCGTTGCTTTCAATACCGATGCCAGGCGAACTTGAGGCATTCCCCGGACACGCAGATGTTTGAGTCCGGTCATTCGGTCAAGATCAGACATTGTGCCCTCTATGCCGGAGCGATACCGATACTTCTCTTTGAAGGCTACTTCTTTCTCTTGTTTCCTGCGCCGGGAGAGGCGAAGAGACTTTGCATCGTAGCTGATGGTGCAGCTCTTTTTTTCTCGTTTGACCGCACATTCGGACTGGCGGTGGCATCGGTCGCAGACGGCTTTGTCGAAGTAAACAGTCGCCCCGCCATTTTCACCGATCTTTGTTTTGGTCGGCAGTTGCTGTTCAGGACAGGCAATGATTTTGTCATCTTCGTCGAAGGTAAAGTCGGCCAGGCCAATTGTATTCTCTTTAGCACCCATGACCGGCGCGATAACGGTTATTTTTAGCTCTTTGGCTTTCTCGACATTATCATCGCTGCCATAGAGGGTGTCTGCCAGCAGTTCGGTTGGAGCAAGACCACGTTTACCCGCGTCTTCAAGGGCCGGAAGCAGAGCATATGCATCACTTTCGTTGGCGGCTTCAACCTTGACGTGGGTAATCAGATTCGGCTGGCTCTTGTCTTCTGAGTACGTTTCCATGACCTGCATCTGATAGCCTTTGCCTTTGTGACCGCAGTAACCAGCATCAGGATCGGAAGGATTCTGTAGTGAACCCGATGACACATCTTTGCTGGCTTTGAGCACAACTTTGGAAGCGTTATTGGTATCTTTTTCGACGATGCATTGCTCGGTAAACATCCGTACCAACTGTTTATAGCTTGCCATATCACCAACGACTGAATGTTCTTTGAAGCGAGTTACCAGATAAAAACAGTCGTCTCCAAGTTCAACCAGTTTTTTTGCCGATTCGGTCGGCTTGACGGCAAAGGCTCCATCACTCTTTTTGTCATAACGAAGGATGATATCTCCAAGAGCCTGGTACTCTTTTGCATGCTGGCGTTTCAAGTTGGTTAGAAATGTACGTATTGTTCTGACAAATATACGAATCCGGCCCAGATGCGCCATGTTGGAAAAGATATGAATCGAGTCAAGACGCTGCTTTGATGGATCAAGAGTAAACATTTTCATCAGAGCATCGGTAATGTTTTCAAAGAGCACATCCTGCAAACCGTGCTTGGCTACGATGTCTCGCACTTTCCAAAGGGTACGGGGTGACACATATGATGCCACATCGGATGCGTCGGTTATATTTAGAGCGTACTGCCACTTGAGGTTCAGCGCAAAGTTGTCAATTGCATCTGTATCGGTACAGTCTTCCATCTGCTGGATGAGCACAAGTCCGAGCATAGCGTAAAGTTCTTTGGTCTTACGACCTTTGAATTCGTCATAAAACTGGAACAGTTTCTCTGCGGGAAGATTGTGAAGAATCTTTTCCCGAAAGAGATGTGCCCACGATGTTTCCAGAAGGGCAAGACGTTTCGTACCAAGATGAGCAAACGGATTGAACATGTCGCGCTGTTTGTGGTCTTTGACGTAGATCATTCGATTTCCTTACAACCCATTGATATTGCAAGGATTAAGTACCACAAAACCAAGAAATGCGCAAGCAAAATATATGAATTATGCAAATAATATCAGTAGGTTAAATGCGAACGGGCTTTTGCCTGCGCATCATATACTGGTTCGGCTTGGTATCCCCGCTGTAGATCATTGACAGGCCGTTCCACTCCAACTTGTAACTTACGGCCCCTTCCCTGCAGTGCACGGCGGGGAAATGGGTGATTTTCACCCCTTTACTGCGGTCATGGTAGGCAACGTTATCTTGGTTGGCGAGCCCCTGCGAATTTTTTCCCGTATTCCGCCAATGCAGCTCTTTCACCACAATATCGTAGGCATCCTTGCACCTGCTCCCGGTTGTATCCCACGGTTTGGGCACATCGTAGCTATTAATGCTGGTGTACATGAAGCTCTGGCTCTCGGTATGCCATATGCAGAATTTCTTAAGAGCTGCGCAAATATCGGCAACTCCGTCCTCCAAAGGTTTTTTCCCGAGGGGGTATTTCCCGTCAGGATCTTTCCAGACAAACCCGGATCTCGTGGGTCCCCAGACATAAAGGGGCCAGACGCGGCCAAATGATTGGCCGAAAGCGTAGACGTACGGCAGGTCGCCCATATGGTCAGAGTGATTATGGGCAAGAAAAATCTTGCTCATTTTATCCAGAGTGACCCCCAAAGCAAAATACTTGGGCGTTACTCCTGTCCCGCAGTCAAACATAAAACATTCGCCGTTGCCCAACTCCACAAAGACGCTGACAGCCGCTTGGCTCAAACTGGGGATGCATGATGTGCCCAGAAAAGATATCCGCATTTCATCCGGGTCCAGAGCCTCCGATCCGGGGATGTACGGTTTCAATGAGTCAAAGTAGGAGTTTCTCTGACTTGGATCGCCACCATGGCGGCTGTTGTCCGATCCCGCAACGACGTTGCGCGGGGCGCCAAGCCCCAAAGCCAATCCGCCTGCGGCCAGACCGGATAGTTTTAACAGATCTCTTCGTGAAATTTTTGCTGTCATAACATTCTCCTTTCTTTGTTTGGGTGGGACCACTAACCGCTTGAGCTACTCAAGCACGCCTGACAACATTCCTGTCTCCGCTACGGTAACAGGGCCGAACTTCCCCTGTTCCTCTCCGCATTCCTGCAGGCATAAAAAAAGCCGAGCAACCAAAGAAACAACCTTCGGCAGCTCGGCTATCTTCATCAAGCTGAAGATCCGTCACTTTCCGTCCCTTCCTCACGGAAGGTTTGGCATTATCGGGCAATATGATGTGTGTGCTGTAAGTCTATCGCCGTAGTGAGACTTGTCAAATTCAAATATACGTCCGTTGTTACCCCACATTCCTACCGGTCACACACTCCAACTCTTATTAAATTCAGCAGGTTACGCCCCGACTCTGCACGAAAACCAGCCACCGCAAAATAAACTCGCTCCATCCCAAAGAGTTGTTTTTATATATTTTTTGTGGCACTCTCGTCACCAGTAAGACCCCGCGCAAGGAGCTGCCTGAATGAGTGAAACAATTAAACAACAGATCAAAGACCTTCTCAAGAAGCACAATGCAGTGCTTCTTGCCCATAACTATATGCGAGATGAGGTACAGGAAATCGCCGACATCACAGGAGATTCTCTCGCCCTTTCCATCGAGGCTTCCCGGACCGATGCTGATGTCATCGTTTTCTGCGGGGTGCATTTCATGGCGGAATCTGCGGCGATTCTCTCCCCCGGCAAAAAGGTGCTGCTCCCCCGCGCCGATGCCGGCTGCCCCATGGCAGACATGGTGACGGCGAGTGAACTGGAACAGCTCCGTGCCAGGCATCCCGGCGTTCCGGTCGTAACCTACGTCAACTCATCGGCGGAGGTCAAAGCCCATTCCGATATCTGCTGCACCTCGGCCAATGCTCTCAAGGTTGTCCGGTCACTCCCGGAGAATGAGCTGATCTTCGTTCCTGACCGCAATCTGGGGCGCTGGATCGCCAAATTTGTCCCGGAGAAAAAGTTCATCTTCTGGGAAGGGTTCTGCCCGACCCACGAACGGATGACCATGGCTGCGGTACTTCAGAAAAAGGCTGAACACCCGGATGCGCTCTTTATCTGCCACCCGGAAAGCGCCCTGGAAGTTTCGGCTCTGGCTGATCATGTCTGTTCCACCAGCGGTATGTACGACTACTGCCGCACCAGCCCCGCGTCGAAATTAATCGTCGGCACAGAAGCCGGCATTCTGTACAAGCTACGGCTCGACAGCCCGGACAAAGAATTTATTCTGGCCTCACCGGCGCTCTTCTGCCCCAATATGAAGCTGACCTCGCTGGAAGATGTGCTGCTTTCGCTCCAGACCCTGTCCCCGGTCGTTACCGTTCCGAAGGATGTCCGCCTCAAGGCGAGAGGGGCGCTGGATCGAATGCTGGCCGTACCAAGAGACTGATGAAACTCTCCGGAAAAACAGGATTCCCGGCATTACTGTTCCTGGTCTGGTTCCTTTTCTTCCCGTTTTCCGTTGATGCAGTACAACCACCCCCTTCGGTCGCCCCGGTCATCATTGTCGGCGGCGACCGCGACTATCCCCCCTACGAGTTTATCGGCAAGGATGGCAACCCGGCCGGTTACAACGTTGATCTCACCCGTGCCATCGCCGAAGTCATGGGCATGAAGGTCGAAGTCCGTCTGGGTGGATGGTCGGATATGCGCGAGGCCCTCCAGTCCGGCAAGGTTGATGTTCTCCAGGGGATGTCCTACTCGGAGGAGCGGGGCAGCGAAGTCGATTTTTCCCTGCCGCACACCGTTGTCAACCATGCGGTATTCGCCCGCCGTGATTCTCCGTATGTAAACTCGCTGGCCGAACTGGCGGGAAAATCCGTGGCGGTTCACCGGAGCGGGATCATGCACGATTATCTGGTGCGCACCGGCTTCAGCGGCAGACTGGCCCTCACCGCCACCCCGGTCGATGCTCTGCGTCAGCTCGCTGCGGGAAAAACAGACTACGCCATCGTGGCCATTGTGCCGGGCATGTATATCATCCGCGAACTAAAATTGACCAACCTGATGCCGGTGGTGCGTAATGTGGCCAGCCACCGCTACTGCTACGCCGTTGACAAGGGGAATGCGGAGCTGATCTCCCGCTTTAACGAAGGGCTGGCGATTCTCAAAAAGACCGGCCAGTATGAGCAGATTTACAACAAATGGCTCGGTGTTCTTGAGCCGCCCGAAGTGTCTTGGCGGCAGCTTGCCAAGCACGGAGCTATTGTCATTACCCCTCTGGTGCTGCTGCTGGGCGGGTTTGCCCTCTGGTCCCGTACTCTGCACCGCCAGGTGGCACTCCGCACCGCCGATCTGACCAGAGAGATTGCGGAACGGCGCCATGCCGAAGAAGAGTTGCGCCTCAACCAGCAGCAGCTGCTGCAGGCGGATAAAATGGCCGCTCTGGGGGTGCTTGTCTCAGGTGTCGCCCACGAGATCAACAACCCCACCGGGCTGATCCTGCTGGAAGTGCCCAATCTCAAGCGGTTTAATGCGGATGCAACGAAGGTGCTGGATCTCTATTATCGTGACAACGGTGATTTTACCTGCGGAGGGCTCCCCTATTCACGTATGCGGGAGGAGGTGCCCCGCAGCCTGGAAAAGATTATGGAATCGGGTAAGCGCATTAAGCGGATTGTTGATGACCTGAAGGAATTTGCCCGGGGAGGCGACAGCACGGTTAGCGAGAGTGTGGATCTGAACGCTGTGACCCAGGCTTCCGTGCGGCTGGTTGAACCGTCGCTCCGTAAAGCGGCCGCCCGCTTCAGCGCCGCGTACGACGAAAAGGTGCCCATGATTCGCGGCAACGCCCAGCGGATTGAGCAGGTGCTGGTCAATCTGATCCTGAACGCCTGTCAGGCTCTCCCGGACGGTGGCGGGGGCATCACGCTGACTACCGGACATAATACGGCACGCGGAGTTGTGATCTTTCGCCTTGTTGATGAGGGGAGCGGTATCCTGCCGGAACATCTGGCGCGCCTCACCGACCCGTTTTTTACCACCAAACGGGATCAGGGGGGGACCGGTCTCGGCCTGTCAGTATCAGCCGGGATCATCAAGGAACATGGCGGAACGCTAGAGTTTGAATCCCCCCCGGGCGGCGGCACAACCGTAACCCTGACTCTGCCGGCAGGCACAAAGGAGAACGCCGCGTGAACGACAGCGTCTATCCGAATTTTACCATTCTTCTGGTTGATGACGAACCGGACTGGCTCGGTTCCCTCTCCCTTACCCTGGAGTCCTGCGCCGCCATTACCAATATCCTCACCTGCAGCGACAGCCGCCAAGCCATGGCGATCCTTGACGCAGGACAGGTCGGCCTGGTGCTGCTGGATCTAACCATGCCCCACCTGCCGGGCGAAAAACTGCTTGAGCAGATTGCCGAACGGTATCCTGAAATTTCCGTTATCGTCGTCAGCGGTCTTAACCAGTTGGAAACCGCTGTGCGCTGCATGAAGCTTGGCGCTTTTGACTACTGCATCAAGACCGATGAAGAGGGGCGCATTGTCGGCGCGGTTCTTAGAGCGGTCAGGATGGTGGAAATGAAGCGCGGCTACCAGGAGATGTCCAGCCGCCTTGTCGCCCGGGAGCTTCATCACCCGGAACTCTTTGCCCCGATTGTCACCGCTGACCGTGCCATGCTGGATACCTTCTCCTATGTGGAGGCTGTGGCGAAAAGTCCGCAGCCGCTGCTGATCACCGGCGAAAGCGGGGTGGGCAAGGAGTTGATTGCCCGTGCCGCCCACCAGTTAAGCGGCTACAGGGGGAAACTGGTGACGGTGAATGTGGCCGGGCTGGACGACACGGTTTTCGCGGACACCCTGTTCGGCCATGTACGCGGGGCTTTTACCGGCGCCGAGCAGGCCCGGCGCGGCATGGTGGAGGAGGCGGCCGACGGGACGCTGTTTCTGGACGAAATCGGCGACCTGAGCATCCCGTCCCAGGTCAAACTTCTCCGACTGCTTCAGGAGGGGGAATATTTCCCGCTCGGCAGCGACCTGCCCAAACGGCTCAAGGCGCGGGTCATCGTCGCTACCCACCAGAATCTGCCCGAAAAGGAACGGGGCGGAGCGTTCCGTCGTGATCTGTATTACCGGCTGCGCACCCATCAGGTACAGATCCCCCCCCTGAGGGACCGGAAGCGGGATATCCCGCTCCTGCTGGAGCATTTTCTGGAGGAGGCGGCACGAACTCTGGGAAAGAAAAAACCGACACCACCCAAGGGGTTGGCCCAATATCTGGCAACCTATTGCTTCCCCGGCAATGTGCGCGAACTGAAGGCCATGGTGTACGATGCCGTCAGCACCCACCGTGACCGGATGCTCTCCATGGAAACCTTTATCAAGGCTGTTGAGAGCCGTCAGTCAGAATGTCCGGCAACCGGTGGTGATGCGCCCCGGCAGAATCCCTTCTCCGGCTTTGAGGAACTCCCCACCTTCAGCGATGCCGCAGCGTTCCTGGTGATGGAAGCCATGGACCGGGCCAGCGGTAACCAGACCCTGGCCGCTCGGCTGCTCGGCATATCCCAGCCGGCACTGTCCAAGCGGTTGAAGATGCGCCCGTAACCGCCAAACAACCCCATAACCTCCGGCTATAGTCATAACCGGAGGTTATATCTCCATCTATCCCACTGTAAACAAAGGTTTTTTCCGCATATAACCGCTTTTCCCATAACCTCCGGTTATGGGTGTTCTCCTCACAGCTTACTTCAGCTATCCTATTTTTCTCTTTAATTCCGGTATGTTATAAAAATAATACCTTTTGGCACTCTCCATGCTCTGGATATGCAGTATCAGTGCGCTGCCGTAACGGCACCGCCAACCACTTTCCCCACTCTGGAGGTTGTCATGCTCATGTTTTGGATCCAATTTGTACTTGTTCTCGGAGCCGTCCTTATCGGTATCCGCAGGGGCGGCGTTGCCCTCGGTCTTATCGGCGGCATGGGCGTTTCGCTGCTGGTGCTCGGCTTCCGCAGCCCCCCTTCCGACCCCCCGATTGCGGTCATGCTGATCATCCTTGCGGTGGTTACCGCATCGGCAACCCTGCAGGTGGCGGGAGGGCTTGATTACCTGGTGCAGTTGACGGAGAAGATGCTCCGTGCCCACCCAAAATACGTGACCATTCTGGCACCGCTTTCCACGTTCTTTCTCACGGTCTGCTGCGGCACCGGCCATGCCGTCTATGCACTGCTCCCGGTTATTTCCGATGTGGCACTGAAAACCGGAATCCGCCCTGAACGCCCCATGGCCATTTCCAGCGTAGCCTCGCAGATGGGCATTACCGCCAGCCCTGTTGCGGCGGCTGTAACGTTCTTCCTGGGATTTGCCGCAAAGGCCGGCTATCCGGTGACGCTGATCGACATTATCATGGTTACCATGCCGGCTGGAGTTATTGGTGTCCTAGCCGCCGCCGCCTGGAGTTTCAACCGCGGCAAGGATCTTGACAAGGATCAGGAATATCAGGAACGGCTGAAAGATCCGGATTTCAAGAAAGCTCTGGATGCCGATGTCACCACCCTGAACAAAAAGATTTCCACCTCCGCCAAAATCTCGGTTGCACTGTTCTTCGCCGGCGTTGGCTCGATCATCCTCCTGGCCAGTGTTCCCGAACTGCTACCGCTGGCAGCCGACAAGAAGCCGGTGCCCATGACCACCGTCGTCCAGTTCGTTATGCTCGCCTTCGGCGCCTTCATCATGTTCTCCGCCAACGTCAAGGCCAAGGACATTGCCCACTCCAGCGTCTTCATCGCGGGGATGATCGCGGTTGTTTCCATCTTCGGTATCGCCTGGATGAGTGATACGTTCATTACCGCCAACAAGAAATTCCTGATTGATAACATCGGTATCATGGTCAAAATCGCTCCCTGGACTTTTGCCATAGCAACCTTCTGCATTTCGGCATTCGTAAAGAGCCAGGCGGCGACGCTGGCCATCACGCTCCCTCTCGGGCTGGCGCTCGGCCTGCCGGTCCCGCTGTTGCTTGGTTTGCTGCCGGCCAGCTACGCCTACTTCTTCTTCGCTTTTTACCCCAGCGACCTGGCGGCCATCAACATGGACCGTACCGGGACCACCCGCATCGGCAAGTACCTGCTGAACCACAGCTTCATGGTTCCCGGTTTGATCGGTGTCAGTGTGTCAACGGTGGTGGCCTATATTATTTCAACCATGATTTTATAGGATCATACGGCAGGAGCGCAGTACTAGCCGGCCGCATCCGATTCGGGTGCGGCCTTGCGCTGTCCGGGAGTTTTAGCTATAGTGGCGGTACGCCGGTTTTCCGGTTGACATCTATTTCACCGCCCGCTCCAGGGTTGCATGGAACTCCAATGTCCCATTTTTTTGACATCGCCATCGGCACCTTTGCCCTCCGCCCGTATGTGTTTGCATTTTTTGGAGCGTTTCTCCTGGTATGCGTTCCGCACATCGGCTGGCGGCGGACCATGACGTTCACCCTGGCCGGCTACCTGATCGCCTTCGCTTCAGAGTGGCTTTCCATCAACACCGGGTTCCCCTACGGCTGGTACTTCTACATCGATACCACCAGCAGCCGCGAACTGTGGGTGGCCGGGGTGCCGTTCTTCGACTCGCTCTCCTACGTTTTTCTGGCGTACTGCAGCTACTCAAGCGCACTTTTTATCCTCTCACCACTTAAAGCGTGGCGGTGGAATGTTGCCACGCTGGAAACCCGGCGCATTCGCCGGTCATTCGCTGCGTTGCTGCTGGGGGCGCTCCTGCAAACCATGCTCGATATCGTTATTGATCCGGTCGCGCTCCAGGGCAGCCGCTGGTTTCTCGGCCAGATTTACGGTTACCGGGAGCGCGGCATCCATTTCGGCGTGCCGCTTTCCAACTATGCCGGCTGGCTGCTGACGAGTCTGGTGCTGATTGCCGCTTTTCAGCTCATTGACGCCCGACGCCGGAGCGACGGGGCGACCGGGGTCGTCAGCCTCCCCTTTCATTCACTGTTCGGGCCGCTGCTGTATCTGTCAGTGCTGATTTTCAATATTGCCATGACCGTTGCCATCGGCGAGCGTTTCATGGCTCTCTGCGGTATGCTCATGTTTATTCTGCCGGTTGTCATGACGGTGGTTCTGGCGTTTGGACGGGTGAACCGTTTTACGAAGGATCAACTGGGAGACCACCTGCGGGATTACCCCTGGTCACCGGCGGGGAGTGTGTTAAAGGGTGGGAAATAGGGCGGACAGGGCGGAGGTTATGCTCTCGGCGGCCCTGCGACTGCTGCGGGACAGCCGGAGCAGCTGCGGTATGATGTAAGGCTTGCGCAGAATGGTCAACAGCACTTTAGCGGGGCGGATACGACGCAGGTCTGCATCGCAGAATTCATCCAGTGAAAAGGCGAGTTCCTCGGCGGCGCAGTCGCTGACAGCACGGATCGCCAGCAGCGGGACGCTGTTTTCAGCGGCGATGGCGACAATGGCGCCGCTCTCCATTTCCACCACCGGGCAGGGGTATCGCCCGGAAAGGATTCCGGCAAGTGCGCTTTTTGAAGTGATGGTCGCCGTACTGGCAAAGGTTCCCCTGAAAATCCGCTTTCCCTCCGCCGCCTGAGCAGCAACGAAGCTCTGACCGACGGGGGCGAAGTGTGCCGGAAGTTCTTCACTCCCCCTCCCGCTGACGGTAAGTATCTTCTCCGCCACAACCAGATCGCCCGCCTGCAATTCCGGCGCGACCCCGCCGCAGAATCCGGTCGAGATCAGCAGATCAAACTTTTCAGCCCGGAGGAGGGTTGCGGCCGCCGCTGCCGCATTGCCAAACCCCATGCCGGACTCCACCAGGATGACGTCATGCCCGGCAGCGCGAAAACGCCCGGAACGATACCTGCCAAGCCGTCCTGAAACTGCGGCGCCGAGACTTTTTGCCACGGCGTTAAATTCCTCCGGCATTGCTGTGATGATACCAATTTTCATGGTTTGTAACTCCTGCGGGGAATGTACAATCATCTCCCGGTCATTTCAAAGCATATTATGTAATGCTGGACAAAAAGAAAATCATAGACTATATTTCGCGTTCGTTTGTACGGAGAGATGTCCGAGTGGTTGAAGGAGCACGCCTGGAAAGCGTGTGTACGTTAATAGCGTACCGAGGGTTCGAATCCCTCTCTCTCCGCCAGTATTTTATCGATCTTTTTTTGTTTGCAGGCGGATGTGATAGCCGGGCCTCGCGCAACGGCACGCCGTGAACTCCGCCAGGTCCGGAAGGAAGCAACGGCAGCGGCTCCTGCTGTGTGCCGCGGGTCAACCCGGCTATCATGTGCGCCTGCAAGCTTCTTTCTCCTGCCACATTCCGCTGAACCAAATGCCGCCCCCCGTTTTCGGAGAGCGGACTACCTGCGAGGTAAAAGCTTGTCCACCGGCACGCATTATGAAGTCCTGGCAAGGAAATACCGCCCCCAAAACTTTTCAGAGCTGGCTGGTCAGGAGCATGTCAGCCGCACGCTGCAGAATGCCATCGATTCAGGACGGGTAGCCCACGCCTTTCTGTTTACCGGCGCCCGGGGTGTCGGCAAAACCAGTACCGCCCGTATCATGGCCAAAACCCTCAACTGCGAAAGAGGGGTCACCCATGAGCCCTGTAATATTTGTCCGCAGTGCATTGAGATAACCAAGGGCACCTCCACCGACGTTTTCGAAATTGACGGTGCTTCAAATAACGGTGTCGACGATGTCCGCGACCTGCGCGAAAACATCAGGTACCTCCCTTCACACAGCCGCTACCGCATTATCATCATCGATGAAGTCCACATGCTCTCGACAAATGCGTTCAACGCCCTTCTGAAAACTCTGGAAGAGCCGCCGGAGCACGTCAAATTCATCTTTGCCACCACCGAGCCGCACAAGCTTCCCATAACCATACTGTCACGCTGCCAGCGCTTCGACTTCAAGCGGGTCACCCTGCCGAAAATCATCGCCCGGCTGCGTGAGATAGCCGGAAAAGAATCAGTCACTATTTCAGATACGTCGCTGGCCCTGATCGCCCGTAAAGGGGACGGCAGTATGCGCGATTCCCTGACCGCCTTCGACCAGGTGCTGGCATTCTGCGGCAACAGCGTCAGTGACGAGGATGTGGCTACTCTGCTCGGTGCCATTGACCGAAGGCTGCTGGCAGAGATTTCGGCGGCGGTCTTTGCGGGCGATACCCAGACCGTGCTGGCAGGGGTCAAACAGGTGGATCTGGTCGGCTACAATATGCGCCAGTTCTGTCAGGAACTGATTGAACACTTCCGCAACCTGCTGGTAATCCGCTCCGTCAAGAAACCGGAAGAGATTCTTGATCTTGCGGCGGCGGAGCTTGAGGAGCTGCACAAACAGTTGCTCCACATCAGCGCACTGGACATCCAGCGGCGCTTGACGCTCTTCATAAAAGCGGAGTCGGAAATGGCGTACGCCAGTTTCCCCCGCCTGATTGTGGAAATGGTTCTACTAAAGGCCGCTCTCCTTGCACCGCTGGTACCGATACAGGAACTGATCGAAAAAATAAAATCGCTGGAAACAGCAGCAGTGCATACACCGTCACTCCCCTGGGAAGCTGTCAGGGTCGTCCCTGCGCCGGCACCGCAACCGGGGGAGGCGCCGTCCTCACCGACCCGCCCGTCGCACCCGGCACACGACGTCGCTCCGACGCCGGCACAAACCGCAGGGCACACCGACTGGGGCCGTTTTGTGGCGTATGTGAATGAGCGGGAACGTCTGCTCGGATCGGTGCTGGAACATGGCAGCCCGGTCAAGCAGGAAACGGGGCTGATTGAAATCGGCTTTCCGGCCGGCAGCTACTACCTGACCGCTGCCCTGGAGGCTGAATTTATTGCTGAGGTGCAGGTTCTGGCCCGTGTCTTCACGGGTGCGGAGACCGTTATCAGGGTCAAGGCAATTGAAGCCGGTTTTGCTGACGCCCCCCTGTCCCTGGCAGAAAAAAAAAAGAATGATGCCGAACAGCTCCTGGAAGATTTGAAACGGGAGGTTGAAAACCACCCGGTTGTCAAAGAGGCAGAGCGCGTATTTGGCAGCACCGTGACCGACGTACGCAACTACTGATACCGCTGGAGCGGTATCGTTATTATCAAGGGGGAACAGATGTCAAAGGGATTGGCAAATATCATGAAGCAGGCCCAGATGATCCAGCAGAAGATGGCACGACTGCAGGAAGAGGCCAGCCAGAAAACCGCCGTGGCAACATCCGGCGGCGGGGCGGTAACCATTACGGTAAACGGCAAAAATGAAATAATTTCACTGGAAATAAAAAAAGAGGCCGTCGACCCGAACGACGTCGAAATGCTGCAAGATCTTGTTATTGCAGCGGCAAACGAGGCTTTGAAGAAAGTTCACGCCGAAATGGGTGACGAAATGTCCAAAATTACCGGCGGTATGAGTATACCGGGACTTTTCTAACAATATCGGTATGTTACGGTTACTATTGGCGGAACACCTCGTAATATACATTTTAATTTGACTAAATATTTTAGTTCGACTAATAGTATCTCGCACAGGTGAGGTCGTCGGACTACTGTTCACCGGGGGTATAGCCCTGATTTTAATACCCTCCAAGGTTTATTACCATGGCTGGAACTGACCGAAGCGGTGAAGCCCCTTTTTAACCGTGCTATAACACTAAAAAATTGTTTTATTTGTCCCGGATTTTATGTTAACAAAATCACTGTCATTGATGCGACTGGTAGGTGAACTTAAGAAGTTACCGGGGGTCGGCGAACGCACCGCCCTCCGTCTTGCTTTTCATCTTCTTAAATCCCCCCGGAACTTGACAGCTCTGTCAGAATCGCTTTGTGAGGTCCGGGACCGGGTACATCCCTGCTCGATCTGTTTTGCCATTACGGAGGACGACCCCTGCGCGATCTGCTCCGGTAACCGTGATTCGAGCATTATCTGCGTAGTGGAAAACTCTCAGGATCTCATGGCTCTGGAACGGAGCAACGCCTACCGAGGCACCTATCATGTCCTTGAGGGGGCCATTTCACCCTTGTCCGGCATAGGGCCGTCCAATCTGCGAATTCCGGAACTTTTGGAGCGTGTCGGTACCGGGGCGGTCCATGAAGTGGTAATCGCAACAAACTTCACCGTTGAGGGTGAAGCGACGGCGCTCTACCTGACCAAAATGCTGAAGCCGACCGGTGTGAAAATCAGCCGCCTGGCACACGGCATTCCGCTCGGGAGCGATATTGAATTTGTAGACGCGGCCACGGTGCAATGGGCATTGCAGGGCCGCAACGAATTATAGCCAGCACGTCTGTATATATCCCACAGAGGAGGAAGCACATGAGCAAGAAGATGGTAACCATCGACGGCAACACCGCCGCCGCCCACGTGGCTCACGCCACCAACGAAGTTATCGCCATTTACCCGATCACCCCGTCATCGGTTATGGGCGAAATTTCTGACGTAAAGAGTTCACTCGGCGAACGCAATATCTGGGGCAACGTGCCGACTGTAGCAGAAATGCAGTCCGAAGGTGGCGCTGCCGGTGCCGTCCATGGCGCACTGCAGGCCGGAGCGCTTACAACAACCTTTACCGCCAGTCAGGGCCTGCTGCTGATGATCCCGAACATGTTCAAAATTGCCGGCGAGTTGACATCGACGGTCTTTCACGTTTCGGCCCGTGCCATTGCTGCCCAGGCACTCTCAATCTTCGGCGATCACTCGGACGTCATGTCCTGCCGCTCCACCGGTTGGGCCTTCCTCTGCTCCAACAACGTTCAGGAGGTCATGGACTTCTCACTGATTTCCCAGTCCTCAACGCTGCGCAGCCGTATCCCGTTCCTGCACTATTTCGACGGATTCCGCACCTCCCATGAAGTTCAGAAGGTTATTGAGCTTTCCTTTGACGAAATGCGCACCATGATCGACGACAAACTGGTCGCCGCACACAAGGCCCGCGGCCTTTCCCCTGATAAACCGGTCATGCGCGGTACCGCCCAGAACCCGGATGTGTACTTCCAGGGTCGTGAGACGGTCAACCCCTACTACCCCGCCTGCGAGAAGATCGTTCAGGAAGAGATGGACAAGTTCGGCAAAATGACCGGCCGCAAATACAAACTGGTTGATTACGCCGGTGCCAAAGACGCTGACCGGATTGTTGTTGTCATGGGTTCCGGTGCCGATGTTGTTCAGGATACCGTTGAAAATCTGGTTAAAATGGGCGAGAAGGTCGGCGTGGTCAAAATCCGCCTGTACCGTCCCTTCCCGCTGGACGCCTTCATCAAGGCACTGCCGAAAACAGTTAAAAAGATTGCCGTTCTGGATCGCACCAAGGAGCCTGGCTCACTCGGCGAACCGATGTATCTGGATGTACGCACCGCAATCGGCGAAGCAATGGCCGATGGCAAATTCAAATTCAACGGCTACCCGATCATCGTCGGCGGCCGCTACGGTCTCGGTTCGAAAGAATTCAACCCGGCCATGGCAAAAGCTGTTCTTGACAACCTGAAGGCAGCAAAACCAAAGAACAAGTTCGTTGTCGGCATTGTGGAAGATGTCACCAACTGCAGCCTCCCGGTTGATTACTCCTTCAAAAACCCGATGCCCGGAACATACGAAGCGATGTTCTTCGGTCTTGGTTCCGACGGTACAGTCGGCGCTAACAAAAACTCCATCAAGATCATCGGTGAAGAAACCAACAACAACGCACAGGCCTACTTCGTGTACGATTCCAAGAAGGCCGGCTCCATGACCACTTCGCACCTGCGCTTCGGTAAAAAACCGATCCGCGCGCCGTATCTGGTACAA
Organism: uncultured Geobacteraceae bacterium; assembly: GCA_903852495.1. GTDB lineage: Bacteria > Desulfobacterota > Desulfuromonadia > Geobacterales > Pseudopelobacteraceae > JACRCG01. Next base: position 17,394 of record CAINRC010000049.1, read on the forward strand.
GAGGCTGATTTTGTGGCCTGCCACAACTTCTCGTTCCTGGAAAAATATGACCTGCTGGCCCGCGCCAAAGAGGGTGCCACCTTCCTGTTGAACGCTCCCTTCGGGCCGAATGAGGTTTGGGACACCATTCCTAAAGAGGTGCAGCAGCAGATAATCAGCAAAAAACTCAAGTTTTTTGTCATCGACGGCGTCAAACTTGGCAATGAAATCGGCCTTGGACCCCGCATTAACGTTATTATGCAGTCCGCGTTCTTCAAAATTTCCAACATCATCCCGCTGAAGGATGCCGTCTCTTCCATCAAGGGAGCCATCAAAAAGTCCTACGGTAAAGCCGGGGAAGCGGTGCTGGACATGAACTACAAGGCTGTTGACGCCGGCCTGAACAACTTCTACGAAGTTACGGTTCCGGCAAAGGTCACCAGCAAGCTGAAAATGGCTGCTGCCGTTTCCAGCAAAGCGCCAAAATTTGTGAAAGAGGTTACCGGCGTCATCGTTGCCGGCCTTGGCGACGATCTGCCGGTTTCAAAAATGCCGGCCGACGGTACGTTCCCCACCGCGACCTCACAGTACGAAAAACGCAACATCACTGTTGAAATCCCGGTATGGGACGAAAAGATCTGCATCCAGTGCGGTATCTGCTCCTTCGTCTGCCCGCATGCCGCGGTACGTACCAAAGCCTATGACGGCAAACTGCTGAAGGGCGCTCCGGCAACCTTCAAATCAACCGACTGCAAAATTCCGGAAATGGCCGGCAAAAAATACACCGTTCAGGTTGCTCCTGAAGACTGCACCGGTTGCGGCGCCTGCTCCCACAACTGCCCCGGCAAAGACAAGCAGACCGCTGGACACAAAGCTCTGGATATGCACTTCCAGCCGCCGCTGCGTGCTACGGAAGCTGAAAACTTCTACTTCTTCCTCGGCCTGCCGGATGTGGACTCATCACAGGTTAAACTAGAAACCCTGCGCAGCAACCAGCTGGTCCGCCCGCTGTTCGAGTTTTCCGGTGCCTGCGCCGGCTGCGGCGAGACACCGTATCTGAAGCTTCTGACCCAGCTGTTCGGTGACCGGATGCTTGTTGCCAACGCCACCGGCTGTTCCTCTATCTACGGCGGCAACCTCCCCACCACCCCCTATGCGCAGCGCGCTGACGGCCGTGGGCCGGCCTGGTCGAACTCTCTGTTCGAAGACAACGCCGAGTTCGGTTTCGGTATGCGCCTGACCGTTGACCAATTCTCCAAAGCTGCCCTTGAGTATGTTGCTGAACTCGCCGGCAACAAGGCATTTGCTGCCAACGCCAAACTGTTCAAGGACCTGGTTGCTGCTGACCAGTCAACCCAGACCGGCATCGAAGCACAGCGTGCCCGCGTGGACAAACTGAAAGCCGCTCTTAAAGGAAGCAAAAACGCCACAGCCAAACTGCTCACTCCGATTGCTGACTATCTCGTCAAAAAATCGGTCTGGTGCATCGGCGGAGACGGCTGGGCATACGATATCGGCTTCGGCGGCCTTGACCATGTCATCGCATCCGGTAAAAATATCAACCTGTTTGTTCTCGATACCGAGGTGTACTCCAACACCGGCGGACAGGCTTCTAAATCAACCCCCATGGGAGCTGTCGCCCAGTTTGCCGCCGGCGGTAAACAGGTATCAAAGAAAGACCTGGGAATGATCGCCATGTCCTACGGCTCGGTATATGTTGCCACCGTAGCGCTCTCCAACCCGGCCCAGTGTGTCAAGGCGATGCTTGAGGCGGAAGCCTTTGACGGTCCGTCGCTCATTCTAGCCTACTCACACTGCATCGCCCACGGCATCAACATGACAGAGGGCGTTGATGCCCAGAGACGTGCAGTTCAGTCCGGCTACTGGCCACTGTACCGCTACAATCCGGCACTGTCGCTGGAGAACAAAAACCCGCTGCAGCTTGACAGCAAAGCGGCTACCATCAGCTTTGAAGAGTACACCAACGCTGAAAACCGCTACCGTATGCTGAAAAAAGCCAATCCGGAAGCGGCAGGCGCGCTCATGAAGAAAGCCGGTGAGTGGACAAAAGCACATTTTGCCTACTACCAGAAACTGGCCGCACTCAGCTACGACGACACAAGCGAGAAAAAGTAGTCAGCAGGTTTCTGAAATGCTAGTATCCAGCCCCGCAGAGCAATCTGCGGGGCTTTTTTATTACCACCATCGGGAGAGAATATATGCTCGACAGCTCCAATGACCTGGGGGCGCACCTGTTCAAAACCTGGACAGAACAGCAGCGGTGTGAAGAGATTGAAAAACTGGTGCAGGGGTACCGCAACGGGGTGCCGCTGGGGATTCTGTGCAAGATGGCGGAAACCATTGCCGGAAGCAGAAAGACGGCAAAGAAATATCTAAAAAAATATATGACCGAGAGTGAGCGTACGGCGGCGCTCGGTTCCGCGACCGGCGGCATGATACCGCTGGTCAAGTCGCTGTTGAAGTAGGGAGACGGCCTGTGCAGACCATTTTCATCGCAGGATGCGGATACATCGGTGAACGGATCGCCCGCGCATATCAGAACTCCGGGGCAGCGGTTACCTGTATGGTCAGGTCGCCGGAGCAGGGGGCAAAGTTGCAATCCGCCCGGTTTACTACCGTTGTGGCGACTCTCGATGACCCGTCCGCTATCCCACCGCTTAATCTGGCAGGGTGCATACTTTTCTACCTTGTCCCGCCACCGGGGGGAGGTATTGCGGACAGTCGCGCCAGAAACTTCATCGCCCGGATGAGTGAGGGGGGCGACCCGGCGAAAATCATCTACATGAGTGCCACTTCCGTCTACGGCGGAGCCGACGGCGCTGTTGTCACGGAGGCATCTCCGACCGTCCCGGACTCGGCAATGGGCAAGCGCCGCCTGGACGCCGAGAATGCTTTTTGCGAGTATGGGGCAGCCAGAAATATTCCGGTCGTCATCCTCCGGGTCAGCGGAATCTACGGTCCCGGGCGCCTGCCGCTGATGCAGATCAGCCAGGGTCAGCCGCTGTTGCACGAGGAAGAGTCCGGCCCGAGCAACCGCATCCATGCCGATGACCTGGCGGCGCTCTGCATTGCAGCGGCCGGGAAGGATGTTGACGGCACTCTGTTCAATATCAGCGACGGGCAGCCGTCAAGCATGACCTCCTACTTCAATGCCTGCGCCGATGCCCTCGGACTGCCGCGCCAGCCGCTGGTGACCCTGGCCGAAGCACGGCAGGTCATGTCGCCGCTGATGTTTTCCTACGTCAGCCAGTCACGGATCGTTGACAACAGCCGGATGCGGGAGCGTCTTGCCGTGACACTGCGCTACCCCTCTCTGGCCGAGGGGATCGCGGCGTCCCTGCCCAAACGGTAACATTAGCCTGTTTTATTCGTGATATCGGCAGGTTACCGTAATTGCTCCTTGCCATACGCTCAGGGAGCGGGTATACTGAAGACGAAATAAAGATTGCGGGGATTCCCCCGAATCCCCATTGCCCTGGCAGCGTTCCCTCCTGGTTGCCAGGGTGTTTTTTGCTGTAAAGAGAGGGGTTCCGGTTGACGCACCGAAGCCGTTATGCTTTAATCACCGCCGTGGAAACGGAAGCTTATATAGCGCTTGGCTCAAACATCGGAGATCGCGAGCGCAACATGCTGCAGGCCATTGCCGAAATCGGCAGGCTGCCGGGCAGCAGAGTTACGGCGCTCTCTTCTTTTTATGAGACCTCACCGGTCGGTACTGTTCCTCAGGATGCGTTCTGCAACGCCGTACTCAGACTCTCAACAGAGCTTGACGCCCGCACGCTGCTGACCCGACTGCTCCGCATTGAAGACGAAACGTTCCAGCGGGTCAGATTGCTTCATCAGGGGCCGCGCACAATGGATCTCGACCTTCTGCTGTACGGCGATGAAACCATTTCGGAAGAACATCTTGAAGTCCCTCATCCGCGCCTTGCGGAGCGCCGTTTCGTCCTGCAGCCACTGTCTGAAATCGCGCCGGATCTGCTGCATCCCCTGCTCGGGAAAACAATACGTCAGCTTCTGGCCTCGCTGGAGTCCGGGGAGACCGTTGTGAAAATGTAACTGGAGGAACGAGAGTGATCAGATTCCTGGTGATGTGCCTGCTACTGTACATCGGGTACCGTATTGTCATTTCGATGGTTGCGGGGAAAAAAACGCCTGATACGCCGACGAAAAACCACGATGCCGGTGAAGAAACACACCGCGACCCGGTCTGCGGCGTCTACGTTTCCGAGGGAAGTGCCATCATCGGCAGGCACGACGGCCAGCGGCACTATTTCTGCTCCATGAACTGTCTTGAAAAATATCGCGAACAGCTTGACCATACTTCTTCACCATAAAAACGGAGGAACAGATGAAATTTTTTATCGACACCGCAGATGTACGTGAAATCCGGGAAGCACATTCACTCGGCCTTGTTGACGGCGTAACCACCAACCCGTCACTGATTGCCAAGTCCGGGCGTAAATTCAAGGACGTCATCAAGGAGATCGTTTCCATCGTTGACGGCCCGATCTCAGCCGAAGTCATCGCCCTGGACGCACCGGGGATGATCAAGGAAGGGAAAGATCTGGCAAAGATCCATAAAAACATCGTCGTCAAGCTGCCCATGACCCCCGAAGGGCTCAAGGCGTGCAAGGCCCTGACCGAAAAAGGGATCAAAACAAACGTCACCCTTATCTTTACCCCCATGCAGGCGCTGCTGGCCGCCAAAGCCGGTGCGACCTATGTATCCCCCTTTGTGGGGCGCCTTGACGATATCTCCCAGGACGGCATGGGGATCATCGAAGAGATCCGCACCATCTTTGACAACTACGGCTACATGGCCGAAATCATCGTCGCCAGCGTACGCAACCCGATTCATGTCCTTAACTCGGCCCTGATCGGCGCAGACGTTGCCACCATCCCCTACTCGGTCATGATCCAGCTTGCCAAACACCCCCTGACCGATGCCGGAATCGAAAAATTTCTAAAAGACTGGGAAAGCGTGCCTAAATAATATGTCAGTTTCTTACACGTCGAAACATTCCATGCCGCTTTCCATACTGTTCAGCGCTTCCGAGGCCGCACCTTTTGCCAAGGAAGGGGGGCTCGGCGATGTTGTCGGCGCCCTGCCGAAATATCTGGCGCGCATGGGACATGATGTACGGGTCGTACTTCCCCGCTACTACAGCGTCAACCCGGAGAAGTTCGGGTTGAAACTGCTCCCCGGGACGCTGGTCGTCCCCATGGGTGCCATCGGCCACCAGTACTGCGGCGTCTGGGAGGGACGACTGCCCGGATCTGACGTACCGGTGTACCTTCTGGAACATGAAGCATATTACGGCCGCACCGGCCTGTACCAGCAGGGGGGTGAAGGGTATCTGGACAACGATAACCGCTTTGTATTCCTGTCCAAAGCTTCGCTGGAGTTGTGCAAGATGCTCAACTTCACCCCGGACGTAATCCACGCCCACGATTGGCACACCGGCGTCATCCCTGTACTGCTCAACAGCTCTTATCTACACGACCGTTATGTCGGCAACGCTGCATCACTGCTGACGCTCCACAACATGCAGCACCAGGGCAACTTCTATCCCGGCCTTATGGACGTGCTCGGGGTCGGCTGGAAGTATTTCAACTACCTTGAGCTTGAAATGGACGATCAGGTCAACCTGCTTAAAGGCGGCATTTACCACGCCACCCTGCTCAACACCGTCAGCGAAGAGTACGCCCGTGAGATTCAGACCGACGCATTCGGCTGGGGGCTTGAAGGGGCGATTCGTGACCGGGCCGCCGACCTCACCGGCATCCTGAACGGCGTCGATTATGAAGAATGGGACCCGGCCACCGACCGGTTCCTGGCGACCAACTACACCCCCCGTACCGTCAAAAAAGGGAAGGCGGCCTGCAAGCGCGATCTCCAGAAGGCCATGGGACTGCCCCAGCGGGACGATGTGCCGCTGTTCGGCATTGTTTCCCGCATGGTCAAGCAGAAAGGTACCGACATCCTGGCCGAGGCGATTCACCGCATCATGGAGATGGATTGCCAATTCGTCGTCGTTGGCAACGGTGAACCCTGGGCACACTTCTATTTCGGCGACATTGCCGCCCTGTATCCGGAAAAATTCGCCTGTTACATCGGCTACAACGAAGGCCTTGCTCACAAGGTCGAAGCCGGCTCCGACTTTTTCGTCATGCCGTCCGCCTTTGAACCGTGCGGACTGAACCAGATGTATTCCCTCGCCTACGGCACACCTCCTATCGTCCGCGCCACCGGCGGTCTGGACGACAGCGTGGAGAACTTCAACGAAGCGGTCATGACCGGCGACGGCTTCAAATTCTGGAACCACAGCGCCACGGCGCTGTTCGATACAGTCGGTTGGGCGGCCTGGACCTTCTTCAACAATCCCAAAGGATTGGCCGCGCTCCGCAAAAACGGTATGAAGAAGCGCTTTACCTGGGAAGCCGCCGCGCAAAAATACGACGAACTCTACCACCTGGCGATCCTGCGCAGGAGGGGTGGGGAGTACTACCGCAACCGATTCGAATAACTTCATGTCCTCGTCCCCACTCCGCCAGTTCATCAACCACCTTGAGTCCGACGGCAGCCTTTCCCGCATACCCGTATCAGTCGATCCGGTGCTGGAAATGGCTGCCGTGGTCGGCAGGGTGTGCGCAGAACACGACGGCGGGACGGCACTCCTCTTCGAAAATCCGCTCGGCAGCAGATTTCCGGTTGCCGCGAACCTGTTCGGCTCACAAAAGCGCGTCTGCCGGGCACTGGGGATCGGGGATCTGGATGAATTAACCCTGCGCCTTGACCGCCTGCTTGCCCTGATCCCTGAACCGGATGCCGATTCCCTTGACCGCCAGATAGCCGCACTGCCGGAATTCACCCGTTTTGCCCCCCATGTTTTTGAGAAGCCTGACCCGGCCCTGATTCCCATGACCCCCCCGGATCTGACCCGGTTCCCCTTTCTGCAGGGCTGGCCCGATGATGGCTCTGCCGAAGGACATCCCCGCTACATAACTCTGGCCCAGGTAATCACGACTGATCCGGACGGCGGCACCCCCAACTGTGGACTGTACCGGGTTCAGGTACGCGGTGAGCGTGCTGCGGCCATCCAGTGGAAAGAGGGGAGCGGGGCGGCCCGTCATGCCGAACTGTATCGACGAGTCGGCAGACCAATGCCGGTGGCGGTTCTCCTCGGCGGCGATCCGGCGCTGCTGTTCAGCGCCATGTTTCCGCTTCCGGGTGATCTGGATGAACTGACCTTTGCCGGTTTCCTGCGCGGCGCACCGCTCGCCACCGCCCCCTGCCGCACCGTACCGCTGATCGTTCCGGCCGGTGCGGAAGTTGTCATCGAGGGTTTTGTTGAACCGGGCGAGACCGTCACAGAAGGGCCGTTCGGCAATCATTCCGGTTACTATTCCCCTGCAGCCCCGGCCCCGCTGCTGCGGGTCACGGCCATCAGCCACCGCGTGGATGCGGTCATTCCGGCCACAGTGGTCGGCCCGCCCCCCATGGAGGACTGCTGGATGGCAGAGGCGTGGGAGCGGCTGCAGCTGGCGTTTCTGCGCAGGCTGGTGCCGTCGGTCGTTGACATCCGCTACCCCGTTGAAACGGTTTTCCACCAAAGCGCCATCATTTCCCTTGAAAACCCGGACCCGGCCATGGTACGGAACATTCCCGCCCGGCTCTGGGCTCTCCCCTGGTTCAGATCGGCACGGCTCCTGCTGTTTGTTTCTGCCGATGCAGGGATAACCGGCTTATCGCGGGCGGTATGGCGGAGCATCAACGTCACGGATGGCGCGCACGATATCGTTCATGACCCCGCTTCCGGCCGGATCGCCATTGACGCGACCGGCAGCCGCCTCCCCCGCTCCCCGGTGAAAATTTCCGCCGCAGTTGCGACCCTTGTTGAACAACGCTGGAAGGAGTACTCGTTACCGTGACCACCATTGTTGCAAAAATCGGCATCTTCCTGGAAATGATCAAGTTTGCCCACACGATCTTTGCCCTCCCCTTCGCCTTTACCGGCGCGCTGCTGGCCGCAGGGGGGCTCCCGTCCCTCCGCCAGACGGTCTGGATCATACTGGCCATGGTCGGCGCCCGCACTGCAGCCATGGCCATGAACCGGCTGATTGACGCCAACATTGACGCCCGCAACCCCCGCACCGCCGTTCGCGCCATTCCGGCAGGGCTGATCGGCACGGGGATGACGTTTTTCTTTATCACGGCGGCAACCGCGCTGATGCTGGTGTCGGCCTGGATGCTGAATCCGCTCTGCCTCATGCTCTCTCCGGTCGCCCTCTTTTTCCTGGTGCTGTATTCCTACTGCAAACGCTTCACAGCGCTGGCTCATGTGGTGCTCGGGATCTGTCTGGCGGCGGCCCCAATGGGGGCATGGGTGGCGATTCGCGGCACTATTGACCCGCCGGCGCTGATTTTGGGGTGTATTGTCCTGTTCTGGGTCGCCGGATTCGATATCCTGTACGCGCTTCAGGATCTTGACTTTGACCGCACCGCAGGACTCCACTCCATCCCGGTCCTGCTCGGCATCAACGGTTCGCTCTGGGCAGCCCGCCTGTTCCACCTGATCATGATCGCCCTGCTCCTCACCCTGTATAGCACCATGGGGCTGGGGGCATTTTTCCTGACCGGGATTTTGACGTCCACGGCCATGCTGCTGTACGAACACTGGCTGCTCCGGGCCGGAGATCTGAAAAAACTGGATGCGGCGTTTTTCAACATGAACGGGTATATCAGCGTTACCATTGTACTTTTCACGGCGGCTGATATCCTGACGAGGTAACCATAATGGCTAAACACATTTTTGTCGCACTGACCGGCGCCTCCGGTTCCATGTACGGACTCCGGCTGGTGGAACAGCTCTGCCTTTCCGGCTATCAGGTAACATTCAGCGCCAGCTGCAGTGGCACGGCGGTCTGCCGGGAAGAAACCGGCCTTGACCTGTCCGGTGATCTGAGTAAAGCGCTGCAGCGCCTCCATGACCATCTGGAAATAAATGCCGGCGTTACCCTGGTACACCCGGACGACCTGTTCTGCGGTGCCGCCAGCGGCTCGTCGGCCCCGGACGCCATGGTGGTCTGCCCCTGCAGTATGGGGACACTGGCCCGTATCGCCGTCGGCACTTCCGGCAACCTGATCGAGCGGTGCGCCGATGTCATGCTCAAGGAGCGGCGGCCGCTGCTGCTGGTCCCCCGGGAAACGCCCCTGTCCGATATTCATCTGGAAAACATGCTGAAGCTGTCCCGGAGCGGCGCACGGATTATTCCGGCCATGCCCGCTTTCTACAGCAGGCCGGAATCGGTTCTGGATCTGGTGGACTTCGTCGTGGGCAAGGTGCTGGACCAGCTCGGTGTCGAACATGACCTGTACAAACGGTGGGGCACGGATTGACCCGTTCCGCCCATGCCTGACACACGCCTCCCCGCGCAGATAACCGCCTATCTGAAACGGCACGCCGGAGCCTCCACCCGGGCGATCACCGGTTCCGTCCCGCGCCGCTATGCCGGGGCGATCGTCATCCCCTCGCTGGCCGAAGCCGCCAACCTCCCCCATACTCTGGAATCACTCTCCCGTAACCCGGCAGACCTGCTGGACCAATTTCTGATCCTGATCGTAGTCAACCAGCGTGCTGATGCCACAGCAGCGGAATATACCGATAATCAGGCAACGCTGAAACTGCTGTCGCTCTGGCAGAAGCAGTACCGGCTGGAACATCTGGCCTGGGTGGATGCCGCATCGACCGGCAGCGAACTCCCGCTTCGCCAGGGGGTCGGCCTGGCCCGGAAAATCGGCCTCGACCTGGCGCTGCCGCTTCTAGACTACACCACAGGCGATCCGCTCTTGATCTGTCTTGACGCTGACACTATCGTACAGCCCGACTATCTCCCGGCCATCACCCGACACTTTTCCGGCACATCGGCGGGGGGTGCCAGCATCCCCTACCGCCACCGCCCGGCCACCGATCCAGCCGCGCAGTCCGCCATCGATCGGTACGAACTGTTCCTCCGGGTCTATGTGCTCGGCCTTGAACTGGCCGGATCACCATACGCCTTCCACACCGTGGGGAGCGCCATGGCCTGCCGGGCCTCCGCCTACGTCGCCTCCGGCGGGATGAATCGCCGTCTGGCCGGGGAGGATTTCTATTTCCTCCAACAGATTCACAAAACCTCCGGCGTAGCATCCCTGACCGGAACCGTCGTGTTCCCCTCACCCCGCTCATCGCACCGGGTCCCCTTCGGCACCGGACGCGCCGTGGGTGATATGCTAAACGAAGGGGAAGGGCGGCTGCTCTTTTATCAGCCGGAACTGTTTGCAATAGTGGGGGAATGGCTGGCGTGCGTGGCGGACAATCTGGAAGCCGATGCCGCCGGACTGCTGGAATCTGCCGCCCGGATTGCTCCGGTGCTGCACGGTTTTCTGGAACAGGCCGGCTTCAGGGGTGCGTGGGCTAATCTGAAAAAGAACAGCCGTGGCGCGGCCCAATTACGGGGAGCTTTCCACGGCTGGTTTGATGCGTTCCGCACCATGCGGTTGATTCACGAGATGAGTGACCGGGGCTATCCCCGAATAGCCCCGGAGTTGGCGGTAGCACCGCTGCTGGAGCGGGCCGGGTTGGCGACACCGGACACGGTCAGCGGACAGCTGGAACTGCTGCGGGGGATGCAGGGGGCGGGAGGATGACCGGGAGCAGAAACGGCAGCAGAACAATTCCCTACTTTACGAAAGGCATAATTACGTGGTAGTTCTGCTAGTTCTGGGGACAGTATATTTAATTGACAATCACCCTGTTTCTGCTATTGTCCGCATATGGCAAGAATTGCACGAGTTATAGCACCCGGCATACCCCACCATATCACCCAGCGTGGCAACCGCCGACAGCAGACCTTTTTC
>CAINRC010000050.1 GCA_903852495.1 uncultured Geobacteraceae bacterium
AGATTTAGAATTACCGGCGGGAATCCCCTGTATCTGTGATACAGGGATGAAAGCCGGGGTTTTGGTTGTCTTTGCCTGATTGCTCTATATGTATCATCTCAAATCCTTTGTTCTCTTGACTTTACAGCATGTTTAGTGCTATCATATACATATGAGACAAGAACATTGGACATCAGCACGTACGTGCGTTTACAACATCGGCTACCACATAGTCTGGTCTACGAAGTACCGGCGAAAAGTGCTTACGGGCGACGTGGAGTATGCCTGCAAGAACCTCTTTGCTGAGATCGCCGAAGCGAATGATTTTACTATTTCCACTATGGAAATAATGCCTGATCATGTTCATGTCTTTGTCTCCTCGCATCCGAAGCACTCTCCTGGCAGTATCGTTAAGTCCCTGAAGGGCGTTTCCGGGAAAGCCATCTTCGTAATGTTCCCAGAACTGAGAAAGCTGTTCCGATGTGGGCATCTCTGGAATCCATCTACTTATTACGGCACGGTTGGCGATGTCAGTCGGGCAACCATAGAAAAGTATATCGCCTTACAAAAGAGCCACGATGACAAATAAGCCGGATTACATAGAGCGCTTTATGAACCAAGGCTCTGAGGCAACCTCTGCAAATCCGGAGAAGGCGTATCTAACTCTGAAGGTGCCCATTACTCTTGACGCCAAGAATCTGAGCAAGCTCCGTTCGGTATCGAGTGCTGTCGCTTTTGCCTGGAACCGGCTGACCGAACACCAGGAAAACAACGGGTGGGCAGACAGCTACTTCGAGATCAAGAAACTCCTTCCTGAAATCAAGAAGGCAACTCCGTGGCTAAAAGATGCTTCTTCGCAGGTTCTTCAGGAAGTAGCTAAGAGCCACTCTGGAGCGACCAAATCATGGAGAACGAAAAGAGCCAAGACCAGCAAGGTGACGGGAGCGCCTATTCGAGAAGCAAAAGCTAATCCGCCGGGATACAAGGCCAGCAGGATCTTCCAATCACACAAATACCCGCAGCGAGGCGTTTCCTTCTCTATCGCAGGGGCGGAGCTGAAACTGTCCTACGGCAGTAAACCTTCCGACTGGATCGTAACGTCTTTGCCCCAGTCAGTACCTCCTGAATCAGTAAAGGCGGTAACGGTCACCTACGATCCGGAGTTACAGCAGCATTTTGCTTCTCTGGAAACCGAATTCGTGTTGGCGAAAGAGCAAACGCAGTGGCATGTGCTGGCGATAGATCCCGGTTGCAAGACAGCCCTAACCTGTCTCCGTTCTGATGGTACTGTGTGGGAGTACGATATCAACAATCTCCGCGATCTCAATATGAAGATCTACAAGAAGATCGACACACTGATGACCGGCAGAGATAACCTCCCTTGTGCCAAACAGCTGGCAGCTTTTCGCAAGGATCGAAAAGCTGCCAGTAGGTTCGTGGGGCCAAAACCGGAAGGCACTCTTGCTTTGGAATACCCAAAACTGAGCAGGGAATACCGGCGTTACGAAGCGAAGATCACAAAGCTCTTTGCCAGTATCAGGAATCGATCCAAGCAGTACCTCCATACGCTGGCGAAACGTATTATCAAAGATCATCCCCTCGTGGCCGAATTCTTTGTTGGCGACTGGGCGAAACAGGAGACAGTGGCAGACACACCATTCAAGGCGGTAAACGAATTAATCAACAGAGCAGTACAGAACAACAACCCCCTCGGAACCCTAATCGAATACCTGAAATACAAAGCCCCGCTAAAGGGCAAGCAGGTCGTTAAATTCGATGAGCGAGGAACAACCAAAACCTGTTCTCACTGCGATCATGTTGGTGGAAAACTGCCGCCTTCCCAAAGAACCTTTACCTGTCGCAAATGCGGATTCATCGCTCCGCGAGACGTAAATGCAACGCTAAACCAGCTTAAATTTGTATCCTACGGTGTGTGGCACACCCTGAAGGCGATTCCGGCCCTCAGTATCGTCAGGACTACGTTACTTCTCCTGTCCTGCGAAAAATCCTTCCGCTCAAAAAGCGGAGTTATCCTGAACTACCAGGATGCTCGGTGTCTCTGACACCGAGAGGAAGTCACACCGGTTAAATTCGTACGGTCAGGGGTGCAACTATTTTATCCGCAATGAATTATTATGGCTTAAACCAGCCTGATCATCGTGGTAATCAGTTTTTCTAAGGTAGATGATACACTGCTTTTTTACGACTGCTTCGTATAGTGCACAACATGGAACGAAGTACTTTATGCCTCTATTTTTTCATATTAATAAAAATAGTTGACATTAAACATCCAAAGTACTAACTGGTATTACCACAATACAAAATCCTATTTCTTCAGATAAATCTCCTTCTATGCGAAACACATCAATGAAGATGCCCAATGCGGTAAAACACACCCACAGAACAGGAGTCTTTTCATGAACATCCATGAGTACCAGGCAAAAGCGATTCTTCGAAAATTCGGTGTACCGGTACCAGACGGCCACGTCTGCTACAACAGCGCCAGTGCCCGCGAATGGGCCAAGCGCCTTGGCGAGGGACCCTGGGTGGTCAAGGCCCAGATCCACGCCGGCGGCAGGGGCAAGGGGGGCGGCGTCAAACTGGCCCGCACCGCCGATGAAGTACGAAGCGTATCCCGGGAAATGCTCGGCATGACCCTGCGTACCCACCAGACCGGCATAGAAGGGAAGCTGGTAACCCGTGTACTCGTGGAAAACGGCTGCAACATCGACAAGGAACTGTACGTCAGCCTGCTGGTTGACCGCGCCACCTCAAAAGTCACAGTCATGGCCTCCACTGAAGGGGGGATGGATATTGAAGAAGTTGCCGCCAAAACCCCCGAAAAAATCTTCACCGAAACCATCGATCCCCTGATCGGGTTGACCCCTTTCCAGTGTCGCAAAATCGCCTTCAGTCTCGGCATGAGCGGTAAGCTGATCAATAAAGCGGTGGTAGTATTCCAAGGGCTGTATGAAACCTTTATCGCCTGCGACTGCTCCATGCTGGAAATCAACCCGCTGGTAATCACCAAAGAAGAGAACCTTCTGGCACTGGATGCCAAATTCGGTTTCGACGACAACGCCATCTTCCGCCACCACAAAATCGGCGATATGCGCGACTATGACGAAGAAGACCCTAACGAAGTCGAAGCCTCCCAGCACGAACTCTCCTACGTATCCCTTTCCGGCAACATCGGCTGCCTGGTCAACGGTGCCGGTCTGGCCATGGCCACCATGGACATCATCAAACATTACAGCGGCGACCCGGCCAACTTTCTGGACGTCGGCGGCGGTGCCACCATCGAGCGCGTCACCGAAGCTTTCAAAATCATCCTCACCGACAAAAAAGTTGCCGGGATCCTGGTCAACATCTTCGGCGGTATCATGAAATGCGACATCATCGCTGCCGGAGTTGTGGAAGCCGCCAAACAGGTGAAACTGGAGGTACCGCTGGTCGTCCGCCTTGAAGGAACCAACGTGGCCCGGGGCAAAGAGATCCTTGCCGAAAGTGGCTTGAACATCGTATCCGCTGACGGCATGGCCGACGCAGCTCAAAAAATTGTCCAGGCTGTGAAAGGAGCGACCAAATGAGTATCCTGATCAATAAAAACACCAAAGTCATCACCCAGGGGATCACCGGTGCCACCGGCCTCTTCCATGCCCAGGGGGCCCGTGACTACGGCACACAGATGGTCGGCGGCGTAACACCGGGTAAAGGCGGCACATCAATAGACGGCTTTCCGGTTTTTGACACCGTCATCGACGCCGTAAAACAGACCGGCGCCACCGCCTCCGTCATCTACGTCCCGCCACCATTCGCCGCCGACTCCATCATGGAAGCCGTCGACGCCGGTATTGAACTGGTCTGCTGCATCACCGAAGGCATCCCGGTCCTGGATATGGTTAAGGTCAAGCAGTACATGAAGGGCAAGAAAACCCGTCTGGTCGGCCCCAACTGCCCCGGCGTCATCACCCCCGGCGAATGCAAAATCGGCATCATGCCGGGCTACATCCACAAACCGGGCCGGGTCGGCGTTGTATCCCGCTCCGGCACCCTCACCTACGAAGCGGTCTGGCAGCTCACCTGTCTCGGCCTCGGTCAATCCACCTGCGTCGGCATCGGCGGTGACCCGGTCAACGGCACCAATCACCTGGATGTCCTGCGTCTCTTCGAAGCAGATCAGGACACAGATGCGGTCATCATGATCGGCGAAATCGGCGGCAGTTCCGAAGAAGAAGCCGCGTACTTCGTCAAACAGCACATGACTAAACCGGTGGCAGCCTATATCGCCGGCATCACCGCCCCTCCCGGCAAGCGCATGGGCCATGCCGGTGCCATCATCTCCGGCGGCAAGGGTACGGCGGCGGAAAAGGTTGCGGTTCTGCAGGAGTGTGGCATCAGCGTGGCAATCAGCCCGGCAGAGATGGCTCAGGCTCTGTTGAAGATTTATAAACCGTAGCGGTTATGATCGGGCGACCAGAAGATAAAAACGGGCGATCACAATACACCGTATAACATTCGGG
>CAINRC010000051.1 GCA_903852495.1 uncultured Geobacteraceae bacterium
CACCTGTAAAAACGTAAGCTGCCATGGTGGGAAAGACACTCCTCTCTGGGGAGTTGCCATTACAGATTGTGCGACCTGCCATTCACTGGGAACCGGCAGATACACACCAGAATACAACAGCTACTACTCCGGATACGTTGCTGCCGGCTTAGACGATGTTACAGGAACAAACCAGCATGACAGGCACCTCAAGAGAGGCTTCACATGTAACGACTGCCATGCAACATGGAAGCTTACCAAACAGCAGCACTATGGTGGCATAGCCACTAAAACATTTACATCCCCGGGGAATACCATCGGGGGGGATGGCACAAGGATTGGAAGTTACGATACAACAACACAGACATGCAGTTCCGTAGCATGTCATACCAAGGTGCCAACAAGTGTTCCGTGGTATAGATACTAATACGAGTAGAGATCGCTGCACTTTGATAATTAGTTAAAAAGGCAGGACGTCCCGGTATGAAGATAAGACAGCTTAAAAGTATAGCATTACTAGTCTTGTCGGCAGCCTTTATGCTCTTGCCCGGTTGTGGCGGTGGCGGCGGCGGTACAAGTGCTGAACCGCCTCCACCGGCTGCCGATACGTATACGATAACCGGTAAAATCAGCCACAAGGACACAGCATTACCAATAAACGGTGTTTACGTTGGTCTATACGAAGCCAGTTTTACAATATACGAGGTGGATGGTCTTCATGGTGCAACGGTTACACCGGCAAATACTGGGAAGATCGTTCAAACGGACAGCACCGGTACCTTTACATTTACCGGTATTCCCGTCGGCAGCTACGTAATGACGCCAGCAAGTACGACATATGTATTCAATCCAGCAGAAAGTGGAGCCTTTACAATCAGTGGCCCCGGTACAGCAACCGGTACAAGCACGGTTTATACTTACGATAAAACAACAGGTGGTAATTCAGTTATTGGTACTACCATCATTTATAACAGCATCATTTCGGTGACAGGCAATATCGTGAATGTACAAAATTTTCTGGCTTCTCTGCCAGGAAGCAGCGGGTTCATACCTTGATAAAGCCACTGCAGGTGTTTGGGTAGTAAACTTAAGAAAGTATTAGCCACGTTTCTTTATAAATAATCAACAGCACCTATGGATAAACAGAAGGAGGAGTCCCGTTATGCGGATTAACTTGAAGAGGTTTACAATTGGAGCGATGCTGCTGGTAACGCTATCACTGCTGCTCCAAGGGTGCGGTAGTAATAGTGAAACTCCAATTCAATTCGCTGATCAAAAACAGATTAGCGGAATAGTATCGGACATAACGACAAATCTACCGCTGGCCCGTGCATCGGTGGTGGCATATCCGATCGTGGGTGGAGTGGCCAACTTAAGCGCTCCGTTAAGTGTGCCTGTTAGAAGTGATGCAAGTGGATATTATATGCTGCAAATTCCGGCATCTTACACCGGCTCAGTTATGATTAAAGCAACTGTACCTGTGGTCGCAAAGCTGGTCGGGCTTCCATACACAACAACGGTAATCAGGGTTATTCTTCCTGATACAACAGTACAACTAGCTAAAATCCCCGCCACTATGATTAACTTCGCGTCGGAAACAGCATCCGTGTTTGTCGAGCAAAACTTTGGCGCAACCGGGTTTACTTCACACAACATCAAGACGGCATTAATCTCTCTTGAATCACTATTTGGAGTAAATTTTTCACAAACAGTTTTGCCCAAGAAAGCAAATGATGTAAGTACGACAAAAGCTCAGCAGGATCTTCAGGTATCAATAAAAGCGGTTCAGGCCGTAAATGCAACTATTGCACTTGAGGCCCTCGTCATTAAAATGGCCGCAACCGGCGGCCTCGGTACAACATCGGACCAGCTGATTTCAAATATCGGGAGCATATCTACACAATTGATTCTGACCGGATCACTACCGGCAACATACTCACCCAGCACTGCAATTGTATCATCGATAACAACCTTGAAAACAACGCCAGTAAGCCTTGACCCGGTCGGGGTGAACGACACCACAGCACCCACTGCACCTACCAGTCTGGCTGCTACGGTTGGCTCAACGTACTCGCCGGTTTCCCTTACCTGGAGAGCCTCAACAATAAGCTCCGGCACTGTTACCGGTTACCTCGTATACCGCGCATTTTCATCCGGCGAATATTCACTTCTTGATACGGTAACAACCGGAGTCACCTATTCAGACGTGACAACTTCTCCAGCCACTGCCTATAAATATAAGGTTGTTGCTTACAGTGCAGGGCGCATGAACTCTGGTGACAGTAACGTAGCAACGGTGACTACGCCAAGTAACGTACCTCCAGTTGTCTATCACACTCTAACCGGCAAGGTTACGTATAACGGCGCAGGCGTTCCTGGTGTCGTTATCACCATAATCGGTACGGGATACGGCAGTGCCCTTACCGACTTAAACGGAAATTATTCATTCTCAAATATAGTGAACGGCAGTTACAACCTATCCGCAGCGTTGGACGGGTATATCTTCAACCCCTCCAGCCTGAGTGTTGTAGTTAACGGAGCAGATATTTCCGGACTAGACTTTATATCAAATAGGCCGGGAACGATTAATGGAAACGTAACCTATCCTTCCGGTACGATAATTGGCGGCATATCCTATCCTCCGGGTACCATAATTGGCGGAATTACCTATCCGAGCGGCGTAGTTATCGGTGGAATAACCTATCCGACGGCCACGGTAATAGGCGGTGTAATCTATCCAACCGGAACAGTCGTCGGCGGCATAACCTATCCGGACGGCATTATTATCGCCGGTGTCAACTATCCTTCAGGCACCGTTGTTGGCGGCGTGGCGTACCCCCCAAGCACCGTGACCGGTACTGTAGTGTACCCGACAGGTGCTGTTAGTGGCGTTGTCACTTATCCGGGCGGAGCGGTTTCAGTGGATTTTGTTTTGGATAGCAGCATAGTACCGTAGCTTGGTTCTCCACACGGGTTACCGGAGGGGGAACTACAGAAGCGCTGTCCCTAGTGACAAACATGAGTCGAATATGGAAAGTAGTATAAAAATTAAAGGAAAGGAGGTCGATATCATCTTGTAAAGGAGGAAGTGTGTAGTTCGCAGGAGGCGATATTAGTTTTTACCACTGCAATCGTGCGGTAACGGACTTCGGTTCGGAAACTAACAAAAGGAGAAAGAAAAAATGAGAAATGGTCTAAGCAAATTGCAGTTCCTGTTGCTAGCCCTGCTACTGTTTGCCCTGTCAGGCTGCGGCGCTAACAGTGTCAACACTGCAGGGACAGGTCAGGCTGGCACGATCACTGCAAAACTGGTTGTGGCGAAGCAAGCCGCCAAAAAATTTGAAAACTATTCAGCTGGCACTCCCACAAAAACCCGTCTGAAAGTAACCGGCAAGTTAATTCCAACTGCCAACGTTGTGTTCACAGGAACAACCGGCGGCACGATCAGCGTATATCCCGGCTCTGAACTTATCATTACGGCAGAGCTTCTTGATAATGCCGGCAAAGTCGTCTATGAAGGTTTTTCGACTGACGTTGAAGTGTTGCCCAATGGCACAACTACAAAAACGATTGTACTTAACTACCCGGTAAACAAGCCTGAGAACCTGACTTGTCTGGCATGTCATGACAACACCAAAGATGCTACTGGTCAGAACCTGGTGGCTGACTACAAACAGTCAGGTCATTACGCAAATCTTGTCTATAAAAACAATACCACTAACGGATCTACGTTGCCTGGCTGCGCAGGATGCCATGGCACAAAGCACGATGTAGCAGACCCAGCAAAAAGCGGCAGATGCTACCAGTGTCACAATGATAATGCTGTCTCCGTACTCCCTCACAATGGAAATCAAACATTCACTAGCTTGACAAACTTCCAGTATCGCTGCAACGAGTGTCACAATGCCCACAACACCAAGGCATTCATAGGCAGCGGCTGCACAATTTGCCATGCTGTTCCTCAGAATACCGGTGCTGGTTTTGTTCAGGATAATAACGGTGTCCGTTCAATTACCCAGGAGTTCACCAAGTGGTCGCATCACGTAACCGGCGTTGCACTTAACGATGCCCACTGTGCCGCCTGCCATCTCGAAGGAAAAATCAGCAACGGTAAAGTAGCAGTTGATACGGCCTATCATATGGCAGATGCCACAACTCACCTGCGTAATGCTGTTACAGATGCCGATATGCAGTGGGATCCGGCTAACCCGGATCACACCATCATGGATAACTTCTGCATGAGCTGCCACAGTGCAACTGGTGCAATTTCTCCGATGAGCGTCAAGATTCAGGCATTCATCAACGGCGATGGCGTTGCTGCTAATAGCATTGCTGCTGCCGGTAAAACAGCATCCCCAACCAACCCGTTTGGTGATACCATCTCCAACCGTTACGACAAGATGCAGCGCCCAGCTGTTATCAACGTTGATGGTCAGTTTGATACAGCCAACAACTCGCACCACGCCGTCAAAGGCAAAAAATACACCGGCCGTACAAGATTTGTTGCTGCTGAAGGTCGCCGGATCGCTTCTCCTGCCACTTTCGCCACCAACTCATCTGCAACCCTGTTCGGCGCACGTATGACCATCTATGACGCAGTAACACAGGACGGCAGAGCAGCATTTAACGCCCTGTACGCACCTCTCGGCACTGCAGTTCCTCCAACTGCTGCAACTTCACTCGGCGATGATTCCACCCTCCATTGCGGCGACTGCCACACCGTCGGCCAGTGGAAAGCAGGCGTTGCCACTAATGCTGCTGGTGACCTGAATACCGCTGTTATCGGTGCTCACGGCTCCAACAACGAGTACCTGCTGCGCAACGACAAAGGCACCGATGCACGTCACACCCAGGATGCCTACACTGTTGTTAACGGCGTTAACATTTACTCTAACCAGGACGCTGCTAACCTGGTCTGCTTTAACTGCCACAGCTACACCAGATACGGCAGCGTTTTTGCCGGAACCGGTACAACCGGGCCACACGCCGGTGAATATGATGCCAATGGTCGTTGCAACGGCGTTGGTAACACAATTCCGTTCAATGGTTATACTTCCGGTAAAGCCACCGACGGTACACAGTTCGAAAGCCGCTTCATGGGGCCAAGAACAGCAAGAAGCGGAACCGCTGCTTTTGCACCTGGCTACCCGCTGCCATCAGGTCCGACACAGGTTCCGACAACTGGCGAGCAGGATCCTGACTTCGGCAACGTCTTCGGCATCGCATGCGCCAACTGCCACAACTCCGGTGCAGGCAACGCCTACGGCGGTATCCACGGTTCCAAGAACAATCAAACGCTGGCAGGCTACACGAACAACCCTGCCGTTACCGGTGGTTCTTACATCGACGGTATGGGTAACACCACCAAGATCATGCGCTTCCTGCCTGGTCTCGGCGATGCAATGCACGTACCTGGCACACTGGGTGGCGTAACCGGTGGCACCACTGCCGTGTACAAAAACTACTCGGCATACGCATTTGCTCGTTATACTGCCACAAGTTCTACCAACAGAACTACACGTGGTATCCTTCCGTCACGGTATTTCATTATGCCGGTACGCGACAACCGTCCGATCATGCTTGGGTACTCTTCCAACAGATCGACCAATGTAGCCACACTGGCTTACGCTGCGGTCAGAACAAGCGCAAAAGTCGGTAGCTATAACTACACTACTACCGGCATCACCAATGACACCAACTGGGAACAGAAGGGTTGGAAACAGAGCGGCCCGAACTCTACCCTCAATGCTGGTCAGCAGCAGGCTGTAGGTGCAGGCTGCTACACGCTGGGCAGTACAGCAGCCGCTACACCAGGTACACTTACCTATGTAGCCGCCTCGCAGGACAATCTCGGTGCAGCTATGAATCCACGTAATAACGTTATGGATGGTCTGAAAGGGCCTTCACAGGACGGTGGTGCAACTACACCAGAGCTGTTTGAAAACTGGGGCGGTTGTGATGATCACTCCGCACCAATCGCTGGTGGTAACCACGGCTTCATCAAACGTATTGTCCGTCCGGTTACGTACTAACCTGCGGTATGAATTGGAGAGGGGAAAATTTCCCCTCTCCATCTGAGATCAACTTGAAATTAAGGCCGGCATTCAGTTGCCGGCCTTTTTTTATCAGAAAATGCTATTTAGCAGCGTATTGATGCTTCTTCTACAAAAGTACCCGGCCATGTCGATCCATGTTCATATTGGTCCACAAAGCATGGAGCCACCCACTGTTTACGGGGTATTTACCATTGACGACCGCAGGTATATGCTGTTATAAATTCATGTCAAAAATATCCCCTTATAGACCGGCATAAGAATTCACTCAAAACAATTTTGAATTTCATTTTATTACGGAGCTACTTATGAAGTCTCTACGTTATGTCTTCGCTGCACTGTTGATCCTGGCTTCACTAACAATTATCGGCTGCAAGTCGAAGCAGGATCCAGCAGGGGCTGGCAAAAGTGCGCCACAGAGCGCTGCAGGTGCCCCGGGCAGCCAGGAAAAAACCGGCGTTCCGGTCGCCTCAGCTCAGGAACAAGCTGAGGCCAGAGCTGCTGCCGTTAAGGCACTCGCGCGGTTTGAGTCCGGCGATTTTTCCTCGCTATATAAAGAAGCCTCCTCAGGGTTTCAGGCATTGGGAAGTGAGAGCCAATTTGTTGCTAAATTTCAGCAGACGAGGCAAAAAATTGGAGTGCTCAAAAATCCCAAGGAAACCAGCTTTGAAACTCTCCCGAACAAAAGTCATGTGCTTGTCTACAGAATTTCAAATGACCAGTACGATACCGATATTCGCCTGACGTTTTCCCGTGCAAAAAACGGCAAACTGGAGCTAGCCGGTTTGAATCAGCATGATGAACTGAAAAAATAGGTGTCTTTCAGACCGATCAATGCAGAAACAAGCGATTGATGGTATCTGCAAAAGGAACTGTACAATATATGAACACTGATAACAGGCTACTGCGGTTTATTCTGACTTCTCCATGGTCCCTATGTATTTTTCTCGTTATCCCCGCACTGACTATCATGAGTGTGAAGTTTCATGTTCGCCTGCCCGTTGCCAACCCTGTCCAGCTGCTTACCGGTAACAATATTTGCTTTGCGTTTTTTGCCGCCGTCCGCGCTGTTTGGTATATCTTCAGGATGAAATCTGCAATCAGATACCCCCGAAGTAGCGGACGCCCGGATGACTCTGTCGCACTCCGTATCCCGCAAAGTGCAGCGCAGCAGATTCTGAATAACAACGGCTATACCTTTTCTCCTGACGGCTCGTATGGCGAAAAAAAGGACTTTGGCTACCTGGGCAGTACGCTTTTTTACATCGGGCTGTTCGTCCTGCTCTCGGTCGGTATCTGGGACAACCTGCACCAGTTTTCCGGCACACTGCTGGATGGCATGGGCCCGGCGACCAAGTTGAGCCGGATTCAGTCGTACAAACGGACTAACAAGGGGCTTTTTTCCGCCAAGCTTGATTCGTTGCCTCAGCTGATTATCACCAGACAAACTTTTCCGGGTGACAATTTACCAAAGGGCGCAACCGATGTTTCCCTGCTGTCAGAGGATGGTAAGGAACAAAAAAGGATTCTTATTCCCGGCCACCCGATCCGCTACGGCGATTTTGATATATCCATGACCAGGCTGGTTTTTGAACCGCACATTGTCATCAAAACGAAAGATGGTAAGATGTTATTTGACGAGCGGGTTCAACTGGACCCACTGGTCGAAAAGCGGGGCGTGTACAGCTTCTATGGTGTATTTCAAGGATACGGTATTGGTGGCGGGGTTTATTATAACCCTGAAAAAAGTAACCTAATGGTTGTTGTTTCGCGGGGTGATAAGAAAGAAGTTACCGAAATGGTGTTCCAGGTTGACCAGCAGATCGCACAGGGGGAGTTTCTTATCTCGTGTGCTAAAATGGGGCAATGGTCCGAATTGCACGTCCTCAACAGGAGGCACAAGGGTTTACTGCTGCTCGGCGGTATTATTATGGCTTTCGGGCTTTTGGCCAGGATCGTAATCCGTCCGCGACGGGTCTGGCTGGAAGGTGCTGCTGACGGCTGCATGGTTTGGTCGTCACGCAAGGAAACGGTGAAGGGGCTGTTGTTAGGTGATGAGGGATGAGTTTGGCACAGGCGATGAGTTAGAAACGATGAGGGATGAGAGATTAAGAGGGTAAGGTATTAGCCGGGTATTATTCGGCGTCCGGCGCAAGGAGTTGAAAATGGCATTTTGGGAAATGATTTTTTATTGGGTGGCTTTGGTGGCGTACGCGCTGTCTGCTGGTGGGTGTATTTACTCATTCGTATTTAAAAATCCGAAGGCTATGAATAAGATAACCATGCTGGTAGCGGCGGGATTTCTTGGTCATACGGGCTCAATTGCCGCGCGCTTTGTCGCAACAGGCCATCTGCCCTGGTCAGGACATTACGAATATGCGCTGATGGGCGGATGGTTCATAATAGCGGGCACTCTGTTTGTCGGCTGGCAAAATAAGCTGCTGCAGGGCCTGACCGTAGCCACTACCCCTCTTGTAGTTATCATGATGGGGTACGGTTATATGCAGAATCCGGCGTTGACTCCGATGGCAGCGAGTCTTAAAACCATCTGGCTCTACATTCACGTGTACTTTGCCTGGATTTCCTTTGGTGCCTACTCTCTGGCCATGGCGGCAGGGGTGGTTTTTCTGCTCAAACAGAAGAGCGAAGCACTGCCTGTGCCAAATCCGGCTTACGACCGTTTTCCCTCTTTAGGCCGCTTGGACGAATTGATTTTCCGGTATGTGGTATTCGGCTTCATTACGGATACAATCATGATTTCAGCCGGTGCTATCTGGGCAAAAGACCTGTGGGGGAGCTACTGGGCCTGGGATCCGGTCGAAACATGGTCTCTTATCTCCTGGCTTACCTACGGAATCACGATCCACCTGCGGGTAACATTCGGTTGGCGTGAAAAGAGACTGGCATGGCTGGCCATTGCCGCTCTCAGCAGCGTCATAATCTGTTTCTTTGGTGTCAATCTGGTGGTTAATACCAGTCTGCATGTATTTCAGGTAAGATAAAAGCAGATGAGGGATGAGTTTGGAGCGATGAGAGATGAGTTTGGAGCGATGAGAGATGAGTTTTAAAGCGATGAGAGATGAGTTTGGAGCGATGAGGGATGAGTTGAAAGCGATGAGAGATGAGTTTGGAGCGATGAGAGATGAGTTTTAAAGCGATGAGAGATGAGTTGAAAGCGATGAGAGATGAGTTTGGAGCGATGAGAGTTGAGTTGAAAACGATGAGAGATGATAGAATCTTCTCCCTCATCTCTCATCTCTCATCCCTCATCTCTCATCCCTCATCTCTCATCCCTC